>JAFXZT010000119.1 GCA_017541145.1 Bacteroidales bacterium
GCAATTAGTATTATTTTAATATCATAACATGCTATAAATCAAGATTATATCAAATATGAACCTTTTGACTAAGGCAAAAAAACGACACCTATATTTTTAAATATATACTTTAGTTTACTTTTGATTATTTCGAACTGGGGTAAATATTCTATGGAAATGTCATCCTGTCCATTGTCAATTCTTGATTGAGGTGCAGAAATACAAAATCCGTAAACATTATTTCCGTATGACTTGTATCCTGTGCCATTGTCATTCATTGTTTGGACTGTTTTAGATATATCTCTGTCGAAAATGGCTATAACTTTAAAATCGTGTTTAACCTTGCATAATTGCTTTAATAAGTCTTGTAAATTAGAATCGCCATCAGGTTGATTGTCAGGACTAATGGTGTCGAACTCTAATGCAATCCCTAATTTTTCTTTTGCTTTCAAGATGTGCATTATATCAGTTTTCCCTTCTGTGATTACAATAGGCTTGGTGATAGCGTCCAATTCGCCTTGAAGTTTTTGATAATTAGAGTAAAAACGTTGATTCTCATTCACCATTATATCATAAACTTCTGTGAATAAATCATTCTTGGTTGGTTCACATATAATGCCGTTGTTGTCCAAATCAATAATTTGTGTTCTTGCGCTTGCTTCATCAGCAAGCCCCATATTCAAAAATGGAGAATGTGAACTTACAATAAATTGGACATTGGGGAATAAATTGAAAAGTTTGGGCAAAACTTCTTTTTGTAATGTAATGTGAAGATGTTTGTCAACTTCGTCAATTAAAACAATGCCTTGGATATCATTTAATGGGATATTGTTCTTTAAATTGTCAGACTGCCGTAGTATTTCTCCAAATATTGACACTAGGGACAACTCTCCTGAAGACAAGTTGAAAATTGAGGGGCAAATCATTTCGGAAACTCGTTTGCCATCAACATTTATGTCATTCATCACAGCGATTCTTGAAGCACCACTGTTTCTTGCTCCAATTCCTAATCTTACAGACCCTGAATAATGTTTGGATGATAATGCTCCTGAAATAATCTTATTAAGATTATTCCATACAAAGGTTTGCTCTTGTGCAGGTATTGTTATTGGAATTAACTTATCGCCATCCTTTATGAACCTTGTTTCTTTATGTAATTCCATATCAAGAAGTACATCAAGAATCCAATTTGCTAATGTAGGCAAATTGGAAACAACTTCAATTTGATTTTGAAGAGATCCCGAAAATCTGGTTTTTATCGCATAATCCAATTTAATATCATACGGATCATTAAGGTAACTTGGAGTTTCATATCTGTACGACGGGAAATAAGTCAAAATAGATTTTGCAAAGATTTCGTTTTCTATTTTACGTTTATCATTTATTGACCAAAGTTTAATATTGTAGGAATCTGCATATGCATTTGTTATTTTTTCGAATGTTATTTTGTTGTTTAAGTTGATAACAGATTCGTATTGTTCTTTGGTGCACTTGTTCCTTATGTCAACATAATCTATGTTTTCGCCATTGAGATTGAACCGCAAATAAACAAACGATGGATTGTTGCCATCAATATTGAACAATGAAGAAGATACTCGATAATATTTATTCTCTTTCCCTTCAAAATCATTATGAAATACTTTTCTTGCCAATTCGTAAAGTGCATCTGTAATATGGGACAATATGGTCGTTTTCCCCTTTCCGTTGATTGCTGTTAAGACGGATATACCATTTTTTTTATAATCAATTTCAAGATGTTTGAATGGAGCACGGTTGTTAAATATTGCTTTCTCTAAATAAAATGCCATAATGATAAGTTAAGGTCAAAAATTATAAAAGATACACATTTAAAAGTATTAAAAAAACTCCGCACAATTCCCCTTTGTGCGGAGTTTTTATCTTAAAAATCAGCTTGTGGCTACTATTTTACTTCTTCGTAATCAACATCAGTAACATTATTGTCGCCACCGTTGTTGTTATTCTGCTGAGCGTTGTTTTGAGGACCGGCTTGAGGACCCGCTTGTGCGCCACCCTGTGGACCTGCTTGACCAGCGCCGGCGTTGTACATATCCTGACTTGCTGCTTGGAAAACTGCGTTGAGTTTTGCTGATGCAGCGTCGATTGCAGCGATGTCTTGTTTCTGGTGAGCATCTTTCAACTCTTTGAGAGCTTCCTCAATTGGAGCTTTCTTTTCTGCCGGAATCTTGTCACCGTATTCTTTCATTGCTTTTTCGGTCTGGAAAATCAATGAATCAGCTTGGTTGAGCTTGTCGATACGCTCTTTTTCTGCTTTGTCGGCAGCTTCGTTGGCTTTAGCTTCGTTTTTCATTCTTTCGATTTCTGCATCGCTCAAGCCTGATGAAGCTTCAATTCTGATATTCTGTGATTTGCCGGTAGCTTTATCTTTTGCAGATACGTTGAGAATACCGTTGGCATCAATATCAAATGTTACTTCGATTTGTGGAACGTTTCTTGGTGCTGGTGGCAAACCGTCCAAGTGGAATTTACCCAATGTCTTGTTGTCCTTAGCCATAGAACGTTCACCCTGAAGTACGTGAATTTCTACTGAAGGTTGATTGTCAACTGCGGTTGTAAATGTTTCTGTCTTCTTGCAAGGAATTGTAGTGTTAGATTCAATAAGTTTTGTCATAACACCACCCATTGTTTCGATACCGAGTGACAATGGTGTTACGTCCAACAATACAACGTCTTTTACATCACCTGTCAAAACACCGCCTTGGATAGAAGCACCTACTGCAACAACTTCATCAGGGTTAACACCTTTTGAAGGTTTTTTGCCGAAGAATTGTTCTACTTCGTTTTGAACTGCCGGTATACGTGATGAACCACCTACGAGGATTACTTCATCGATTTCGTTTGGCTGCAAACCTGCATCTTTAAGAGCTTGACGACATGGAGCGATACAAGCTTTTATCAAATCATCGCAAAGTTGTTCAAATTTAGCACGTGTCAATGTCAAAACCAAGTGCTTTGGAACACCGTCTACAGGCATGATGTACGGCAAGTTGATTTCTGTAGAAGTAGAAGAAGACAATTCGATTTTTGCCTTTTCAGCAGCTTCTTTCAAACGTTGCAATGCCATAGCATCTTTACGAAGGTCAACATTGTTTTCTTTCTGGAATTCGTCAGCCATCCAGTTGATGATTTTGTGGTCGAAGTCATCACCGCCGAGGTGTGTATCACCGTTAGTTGATTTTACTTCAAAAATACCGTCGCCGAGTTCAAGAATTGAAATATCGAATGTACCGCCACCGAGGTCGAATACAGCGATTTTCATATCCTTACCGCCTTTGTCAAGACCGTAAGCAAGAGCTGCGGCTGTAGGTTCGTTAACAATACGTCTTACTTTCAAACCTGCAATTTCACCTGCCTCTTTTGTTGCTTGACGTTGTGAATCTGAGAAGTATGCCGGTACTGTAATTACGGCTTCGGTAACTTCTTGACCCAAAAAGTCTTCCGCAGTTTTTTTCATTTTCTGAAGTATCATTGCGGAGATTTCTTGTGGAGTATATTGACGGTCGTTGATTTTTACACGTGGAGTGTTGTTTTCGCCGCGAACTACTTCGTAAGGTACTCTTTCAATTTCTTTTGTTACCTGGTCGTAAGTTTCACCCATAAAACGCTTTATTGAATATACAGTGTTTTTCGGGTTTGTGATGGCTTGACGTTTTGCAGGATCACCTACTTTACGTTCACCATTATCCAAGAATGCTACAATAGAAGGTGTTGTTCTTTTACCTTCTGAGTTTGCAATTACCTGTGGTTCGTTACCTTCCATTACGGAAACACAAGAGTTTGTGGTTCCCAAGTCAATACCGATTATTTTAGACATATCTTTTAAAGTTTTAATTTGTTTCTGATTTATGATATTTTTTATTTTGTACCGTTTAACATTTTTTGTTTGTGGTACACCCCGTCTTAATCAATCATTATGCCGTAAAAATTTATGTTTTTACGAAAAAATGTTTTAAATTACTGTAATCCAATAAGATATAAAAGTTGGCACGGTTTTCAATACTGACACGTGTTTTGTCAGAAAATTTTTTAGCTGACATTTTTTCCTAAAATGATGTCAAAATATATGACAAACTATATGACATGCAGACAAGATGTCAGTATTTGAATAGAATTTTCCAAAATTAGAACAACCTTAAATTTCTTTTCGAATAATTGTTTTAAACATTTTACAATAAAATAAACGATATTTGATGATTAAATCCGTAATTTGTTTTTATATTTGACGCCGAATATAATTGTAACGATAGATGAAGAACACATATTTCGATCTGATAGAGCAAAGCTATTATTTTCCGCAAGATGGCTTTGATATCCACGACGGATATCTCACATTTCATGGCGTATCTCTCAAGTATCTTATCGAGAAATACGGAACACCATTCAGACTCATGTATTTGCCTCGTATAGGCGAACAGATCAAACGTGCTAGAAACCTTTTCAACCGTGCCATCAAGACCAATAATTACAATGGCTCGTACAAATATTGTTATTGCACCAAGTGTTGCCATTTTTATCATGTGGTAAGCGAAGTGCTCAAATATGATGTTCAGTTGGAGACTTCATCGTCTTTTGACATCGATCTTGTACGCTGTTTGTACCAAAATGGTCAGATTGACAAAGATGTTACTATTATTCATAACGGTTTCAAGACCGAAGAATACGTTGAAAAAATCATAAAGTTACAAAAAGACGGATTTGTAAATTCAATAATAGTACTCGATTCAAAAACCGAACTTGACAGAATTTTGAAATACAGTAAAAATTTCAAAACAAAAATCGGTTTGCGCATGGCTATCGACGAAGAGTCACAATCTGATTATTACACCTCGCGACTTGGTATGCGTCCGTCAGAAATTTTGGATTTCTACAAAAAAGAAATTCAACCTAACAAAGATTTGGAAGTCAAGATGTTGCATTTCTTTGTAGATTCCGGAATCAAAGACAGTTTCTATTATTGGACAGAGTTTGGCAAGGCTGTAAAGATGTATACCGAACTCAAAAAAGTTTGTCCTGAAATTGACAGTCTTGACCTTGGCGGCGGCTTCCCGATTCGCAATCAACTTGGTTTTGACTATGATTATGAATACATCATCCGCGAAATCGTTAAGAATATCAAAGAGATGTGTCTTGCCGAAGACGTTCAAGAGCCGGATATTATTACCGAATTTGGAAAATATACGGTAGGAGAGAGCGGTGCTGTGATTTTCAAAGTGTTAGATCAAAAACAGCAAAACGATACAGAACTTTGGTACATCATTGATAATTCGTTGATGACTACAATTCCGGATGCGTGGAGTGCCAACGAGCGTTTCATTCTTTTGCCTATTAATAAGTGGAATCATGAATGTTCACGTGTAAATATCGGTGGTATCAGTTGCGATCATTCAGATTATTACAACTCTGAAGATATGAATCAGCACGTAATATTGCCGACCTACAAAAATACAGAAAAAGAGCCGCTTTACATCGGATTTTTCCATACCGGAGCATATCAGGATTCAATCGCAGGTTACGGAGGTATTAAACATTGCCTTTTGCCGTCGCCGAAACATATTGTAGTATATCGTGATGAAACTACCGGTAATTTCAAGGATTATTGTTATCGCGACGAGCAGACCGTGGAAGAGATGTTCCATATTCTCGGTTACGATCATCCGGAAACAAATCCTGTGTTGAAAAAGAAGAAAAAAAATATCGAAGAATAGATAATTTTTACATACTACTAACCTTTTTTATAAACTTGATATGGCAATTATTTCTTTTGTTTTGGTAAATCCCAAAATGGAATTGCATGATTTAATAGAGCAAAACAACAGACTTTTGCTATTAATGGAGCATTTCAATACGGGATTTACTGTTGCAGATATGACAATTGAAGAAATTTGCAACTCAAAGGGAATCAATCCGTTGCTGTTTGCATCGCTTTGCAATTTGTACAACGGTTACGATAAACAACTTTTTGAGCCGCAAACTATTGATGATTTCAATCAATTGATTGATTTTCTGGAAAATTCTCACCGTTATTATCTTGACGAGATGTATCCCGAAATCAAACATTTTATAAAAAAATTGTCTGAAATCAACGATACTGCCGATATCAAGATGTTGGACAAATTCTTTGAATCTTACTTTCTTGAGGTAAAAAAACACCTTGAGTACGAGCAAAAAAAGGTTTTTCCGTTGTTCCGACTTATTTGCAACGGCGGTAGCGACATCCCCGATTTGAAAAAAAGTAAAAAAATATCTCACAGCGATATTGAAACAAAACTCGCTGATTTGAAGAATCTTTTGCTCAAGCATATAAAACTTGTGGACAAAGACGGGGCAAAACGAAAACTTCTTTCTGCTATTTTTGAATTTCAGTTTGACCTTACAATTCATTCCATAATTGAGGACAAAATTTTGATGCCGTCAATTATGAAAATTTGTAAATAGCTTTTTTTTTTGAATTGAAAATCAATTAATTAGAGATGTAACGGCAATCAAAATTTTTTGAAAAATGAACAAAATTGCAAAAACTAAAACATCAATTTTGATTTGTGATAAATCAATGATTGTAAAAGAAGGGTTGACTGTAATTTTGGAAAAATACAGCAACAATAATTTTTTAGTTGACTTTTTTTCAGAGCCGTACAACGTTGAAAGTTTAGAGAATGAGCTTCATACCAACACTTCGGATTTGGTGATTTTGCCGCTTGATCTTTTTTCAAACCGCAACAAAGAATTTCAGAAGTTAAAACGGATGTTCCCTTCAATACATTGGGGTACAATTGTTTACGGATTTTATAGCAACGAAGATATTTCGATGTACGATTTTACAATTTTTATGACCGATGATGCCGAAACTATCGCGCAAAAGATTGATCATCTTGTTGTTGATTCCGGAAAATCGCTCAGCAGTGAAAATCTTACCGATCGTGAAATTGAAATTCTAAAAGGTTTGGCTGTTGGAAAATCAAACAAGCAAATTGCTGACGAACTGAAAATCAGTATTCATACTGTGATTAGTCATCGAAAAAATATTTCTGAAAAAACAAGTATCCGTACACTCCAAGGTCTTACGGTTTACGCCATTTCAAAGCATCTGATTGATGTTAACTGTATATAAAAAAACTTTGGCAACCATGTTGAAATTTGCTTGCCAAAGTTTTTTATTTTTTTTACAACTTTTTATTTTGCAGTTGCTGCATTAAGATTGAAATTTAATTTTGCTTCAGAATCTGTTACCGAAAGATAAACATAATTTCCTAAAATAAGCGGATTATTTCTTGTATCGTGACCGTTTGGAAATCCGTACATCACGGGGATTCCTTTGTCGCCGAAATATTTTTTCATAATTTCCGGAATCGATAAGTCTGAGCCTTGAGTTGTGTTGATAAATTCACCAACGATTACACCTTTTATATATTCAAGTTTTCCTGACTGTTGCAAATTCAGCAACATCCTGTCAATCGAATAGTTAGCCTCGCCGGTATCTTCAATAAAAAGTATCGAATTTATTGTATTGAGGTCAAATGCAGTGCCGCTCAAACTGTAAATCAACGAAAGATTTCCGCCAACAAGTCTGCCGGCAGCTTCGCCGTTAATACAATTTTCGTTGCTGCTGAATGTATAATTTACGATATTGCCGAAAAGTGCATTTTTTAAGTCGGTTACGCTTTGATCATCCTTTGTAAAACCGTTCATCATCGGACCGATTATCGATTCGTAGCCCATGTTGTTGAGAGCGATATGTATAGCAGTAACATCGCTGTAACCGATAATCCATTTCGGATGTTGTTTAAATTTGGTCCAATTGACGTAAGGCAGAATTTGAGCCGCGCCGTAACCGCCTCTGGCAAAGAAAATTGCCTTGATTTCCGGGTCATCAATCATTTTCTGAAAACCTTGAATCCTATCTGCAAGAGTTCCGGCATATCTGCCGTCAACTTTGTAAAGATTCTCAGCTTCAACAACTTGCAAGCCCCAAGATTCCAATTCAGATTTTCCGGTGCTGACATTTGCTTCTGTTACCGAATTGCTTGCCGCGCAGATTGCCACTTTGTCGCCTGATTTCAGATAATCGGGACAAATATCTTCGGTGATTTCTGTTTGATTTTCAATTACAAAGCTTGCATTGTACTTATAAACAATGGTTGTGTCAAAATTTTGAACTATGATTTCATCTTCGTCGTCTTTGTGACACGATGTCATAACCAATAATCCTGCAACCATCAGATAATTAATAAATTTCATAGTTTTTGATAGTTAAAAAAATTGTTTTTGCAAATATAGATTAATTTTGTTTTTTATTCAATTTTTTCTCTTCCTGATGACGTTTTTTGTCAAGTTGCCAAGCGTTGAAAAGGTTTTGAAAAATGATATAAAGTCCACTGCCTAAAGCACTTAGCGGGTTGAGAAATTCGCCGGCTACCCAAATTGCAAAAATTGTATTTTTCTGTCCTATGTTTTGACCGCAACTTATTCTGTCATCCATTTTGCTACCTATTATTTTACCGACAGTAAACAAAATTATGCAGACTGCCAAACTTGCAATTCCCATCAAGATGTCGCTGTGATAATTTTCGGGATTGTTTACAATTGCTTTTACAGTTCTTCCCATTAAAATTACCACCGAAACCGCCCAAATATAAAACGAAACTCCGGCGTTGTCTTGTAGAAATTTATGTATTTTGGGTGTGACTTTTTTTAATATTTGTGCAACAATCATCGGTAATACCAAAAGTGGAAATACTTTCTTTATAATTGTCCAAAAGTCGTTTATAAATGTAGAATCGTGAGGTTCAATCAACGGAAAAACCGATGGAATTATGATTGCTGCTGCTACATTTGATAATATTGTAAACGAAATTACATTTGCGCCTTGTCCGCCGAGTTTTGTTGTTACTACTACGGCAGCCGTTGCGGTCGGACACATCACGATTACCATTACTGATTCTGCCAAAACTTTGTTGAACGGCGCAATTGCAAAATACGATATCATTGCTCCGAATATTATTACCGACAATAGTACGAGATGTACTTTTTTGATTTTTATTTCGTTCAAACTTATTTTACTAAATGATAAAAGCAACATTACAAAAAGCGAGTACGGTAATACAAATTTGAATTGTTCAAAAAAATCGTAAAAAATACTGCCTATAATTATCGCAATTGGTAGTGCATGATTTTTGATAAATTGTAAAACTTTCATTTTATTTATTTGATATTTTTTGATTCTTGCTCTTTTAAGACGTCAGCCCTTGATTTACTTTGAGTTACAATCCAAACTCCTGTAAAAACCAAAAAAGTTGCCAATCCTTTTAGCAGACTGAATGTACTGAGTCCTACTACTAAACTTACTATGGTTGAGACAATTGGCTGAACGTAATTGTACATCACTACAATTGTTGGACGCAATCTGTGCTGACCGATTGGTATCATGAAATAAGCCACAAATGTTCCCAAAATTACGATATGTCCCAGTCCGAACCATGCGTTTGACGGTAACGTGCTGTATTCCACATCGTTCATGAATGGTATCAAAACCGGTCCGAAAATCAAACTTGCCCACAAAAACATCCATTTCATAATCGTAACGGGAGAATATTTCCCAACCAAATCTTTGAATAAAACTACATAAAAAGCAAAACTTACTTGTGCGCTCAAACACAGCAAGTCGCCCCAAAGATTGGAATTTCCGGTAGAAACCGTTGACGAATCCATTACCAAAATCAATGCTCCGGTAATTCCGGCAATTACGCCTGCTACTTTTTTGGAAGTGATTGGTTCTTTGATGATTATGGCGGAAAGTATCATTGTGATTATTGGCAAAGTTGTGGTGATTACTGATGCGTTGATTGGTGAAGTTAGTGATACGCCGCATACAAACGAGCCTTGATTGAAGACCACTGCCAACAACGATGCCAATGCAAATTTTAATTTATCTTTTCGAGGTACATCTTCCTTTTTTATAAAAATTGATGCTATCCAGAATAGTATGCATGCACCGAAAATTCTGAATCCGGTTACTGCAAGTGCCGAAACGGATTCCAACGAGGTTACATATTTGGATACAGGAGCCATTATTCCCCAAGTAATATTTGCAAACAGCATTGCGAGGTGTCCTGTAAGTGGTTGTGAATCAATTTTTTTCATTAAAATTCTTTTTCGGTTTCTGCTTTACAAAAATCCTATAAATCTGTTAACTTTTAGCAAAGTGAATATTATTTTAAATGCAAATAAAAATCTTTGGTAATTGTGCGGAAATCTTGCGAATATTTTCCGTCTTGGTCGTTGATTATCAAATCGTTTTGAATCAAAGGTTTGATTGTTTTGCTGTAACTTAGGATAGCCCGCAGCGGAGTTGTGTTTGGTTTGGTATAAATTACGATTTTTCTGCAAATATGCATTCCGCATTTTGCGCACCAATATGTAAAGTCCAAAATCTCGTTGTAAGGTATTATTACAGAGAATGTTCCGTTGTAATCCAATAAATTGTTAACACCGAAAATCATTTTTTTGAACGGCAACGAATCGGTATGACGTGCCAAATTTCTTTGGGAATTATCTGACTTTTTGCTGTTTTGAAAAAACGGCGGATTGGATACGATATAATCAAATTTTTGGTTGTGATGTTCTGCAAAAATCAAAAAATCGTCATGCAAAATTTTAATTCTGTCTTTGAATTTTGAAACTTCAAAATTTTCCTTAGCTTGTTCAAATGCATCTTCATCAATTTCTATAGCCGTGATTTTTGCGTTAGATTTTTGAGCCGCCATCAGCGTAATCAGACCGGTTCCTGTTCCGATATCCAAAATATTTTCAGCTTTACTAAAATCGCAACACGCACCGAGCAAAACTCCGTCTGTACCGGCTTTCATCGCTGTTTTGCTCTGATTTATAGTAAATTGCTGAAATATAAATTTTTGTGCTGACATTTGTTTTTGCTAATTAATTTTTCACAGCTCTGATTGTTAAACCGTTGTAATATGGTGTAACTTTACATTCTGAATTTTGATGATTTATTTGAAGATTGTAAATTAAATCATTATTTTTAGCTTCCGACGACCAATAAAATCCAATATCGCCATAATGATAAAATTGTGATTTAAATAGTCCAAAGTGTTTTACTTGTAAGACCAAGATCTACAAAATCATTTTTTGAACTTGAATTAATATATTCTGAATTTTCGTTATCATTTGTATATTTTTGATATTCCTTCATTTTTTTGTCGTTTTTTTATTGGGAGTTTTTGCTAATTACATCTTAAAATTTTTCAAATATTCCCAATCCGAAAAGCGCAAAATCGTATTTTACAGGATCGTTCGGATCCAGTTTTTTGAGGTTTGAAGTTACTTCTTCTACTGTTTTCCAGTCGTTTTGTTTTCTTGTGATAAGTTCCAATTTTCTGCCGGTGCTTGCTGTGTGTGTATCAAGCGGTAACATCAATGCTGAATTCGGTATATCCCAAAGTCCAAAATGTACTCCGCTTTTGTCTTGACGGCACATCCACATCAAATACATGTTAAGACGTTTACCGGCAGCACCTTTCGCAATATTGGAGATATGTTTTTCGGTTCTGAGCGGAAATTTGCATTCAAAAAATATTTTGCGAAATTCTATTAATGTGTCTTTTATATTTCCAAACTTTTTAAAACTGTTTTCCATTACAGTTTTTAGTCCGCCGTGGTTTTCGTAAATATTTTTTAGAGATGCTATACAATACAGTAAATCAGCTTGTTGAAATGTTCTGTGGACAAATGGCGGTATTTCGTTTGCTTTGGTTTCATCAAAATTCATTACAAAATCGTAAGGCGTATTTCCCATGATATCAATCATTTTCTTTGCATTATTGATTATCATTTTGCGGTTGCCCCACGCAATTGTAGATGCCAAAAATCCCGAAATTTCAATATCTTCCCGTTTCGTGAATGAGTGTGGAATTTGTATCGGGTCAGAATTTATAAAATCCGGTGTGTTGTACTGAAAATATTTTTCGTCCAGAAATTCCTTTAAATCAGCTGTTTCCATATTGTTTTTTTGGTTTTAATTTTCTATTCTACCGTCTTTTATCTTGATAATTCTGTCGCTCATGGCTGCAAAATTTTCGTCGTGCGTTACGATTACAAATGTTTTTTTGAACGTATCTCTCAAGCTGAAAAGCAGATTATGAAGTTCTTCGCGGTTTTTGGAGTCAAGATTTCCTGACGGTTCGTCGGCAAAAATTACTTCAGGGTCGTTGATAAGAGATCGGGCAATTGCCACTCTTTGCTGTTCTCCGCCTGAAAGTTCTGACGGCTTGTGAGTTACACGTTCCGAAAGATTGAGAAAACTTAGCAATTCCAATGCACGTTTTTCTGTTTCCTTTTGATTTTTTCCGCCGATAAGAGCCGGAATGCACACATTTTCCAACGCATTGAATTCCGGCAAAAGATGGTGAAATTGAAATACAAATCCGATATTTTTGTTACGAAATTCAGCCAATTTTTTGCCGGTAAGTTTTGTAACATCCACATCATTGATAATCACTTCGCCTTCATCTGCTTTCAGAAGTGTACCCGCAATTTGCAAAAGCGTAGTTTTGCCCGCGCCGCTTGCGCCTACTATCGATACTATTTCGCTTTCGCCGATTGTCAGGTTGATTCCTTTCAAAACTACGAGAGTTCCAAATCTTTTTTTGATATTGTTGAGTGTTATCATGATGATGTAATTTTTTTAATCAATAATTTTGATTTCGTAAAGTTTAGGCCAATTTTTACCGGTTACATACAATTTGTTGTTCTTTTCGTCGTAAGCAATTCCGTTGAGAACATCAGTAGTATTGTCACGTTGACTTGTAGGTAAAATTCCGCTTAAATTTATGTAATTCAGCACTTTACCGGTGTGATAATCTATTACGGCAATCATATCGCTTTGATAGATGTTGCAATATAATTTTCCGTTTATGATTTCGGATTCGTTAAGCATTTTTACAGGTCCGAGATTGTCGTAAACTTGTACATATTTCTGTTGCGTAAAACTTTTGCTTTCTAAGAAATATATATTTTCGGTTCCGTCGGTAAGTAACAGTGTATCACCAACATTTGTTAAACCCCAACCTTCTACGTTTATCGGAAAATCCTGTATTTTGTTGAAAGTTTTCTTGTCGTAAACAAATCCGACATTAGATCGCCATGTCAATTGAATCAATCTGTCGTCAATTGTAGCTAAACCTTCGCCAAAATATTGATCTTCAAGCATTTTGCTTTGTAATACTTCGCCGTTTTCTATTTTAACTTTTCTTAATGACGATTTTCTGTTCAAACCTGTTGACTCGTAAAAATATCCGTCTTCGTAAATCAAACCTTGCGTATATGCTTCTCTATCATGGTTGTAGGTTTTTACAACTTTGTATGATTTGGTTTTCGGTGTGATGTCTGACATCAATTTTACACTTGCTGCCGGAGTTTCAGTTTTGCCGTTGAAATGTATTTCTACAGATACGGGAACTATTCCGCAGCGGAAATTTTTAGTGTCAATTGTGTATGTCAATTCGTTTTCTCCGAGTACAGCTATTGTTTTTCCGTCTACTTTTATTAACGATGAATCAACTTTTATTATTGAATCTTCTGCAATACTCAAATAATACTTGTCTCCAATTTTACCAATAGAACCGGTGTCAAGATTATCAATCTTTACAGAAAAATTATTTTTGTATCTGGTTTCTTGATTTTTTTGCGTTTCGTTGTTAGAATTTTGTTTGTCATTTTGATTGGAATTTCCGCATGACATCACCAATGGCAACAATGCGGAAATCAAAAATAATTTGGTTCTTTTCATTCTGTTTTACAGGTTTTTAGGTGAAAGTATATATTCAAAATTTAATTTTCCGTACTCAATTTCGTTCCAATCGTTGAAATCTCCGCTGAGACTTGCAAAGTTTGCATTATCCATGTAAACTCGTTGATTGTCAATTGATAACTGCATTACCATTTTTGACCATGTCGGATTGTGACCTACTAAAAGTACGTTTTGAAAATTATTATCAATATTTTTTATTTCTTTCAAAATTACTCTTTCTTCTTCAAAATAAAAGCATTCTTTTACTATTATTTCTTTGTCAAAACCTATTTTGTTTTTAACAATTTCGGCAGTTTGTAATGCTCTTTTTGCCGGTGAACTTATAATTGCATCGAATTTGATATTTCTTTTTATAATTTCTTTTGCAATTATTTTTGCTTCGTTGATACCGATATAGTGCAAAGTTCGTTCTCTGTCATCAGTATCTGAATTTAGCCAATCTGATTTGGCATGTCGCATAAAATAGAGATGTTTCATTTTTTTTCAGTTATTTATTGCAAAATTAGTTATTTTCTGCTTTTTCTAAAAAAAATCTATTTCTTAATATCCAAAAACTGTTTAAAATTCTCAATATCAGGATTATACTTCATCGGTTCTTTTACTGCTTTGCCCGGTTGATTCGGATTTTCAATTACGTAATATGGTTGTGCACTCATCTGATAATTAGCTATTTCCAGTTCGGTATTTACTTCGCCGATGGTTTTTACGCCGTCTTCCGACATCGTGCGGTCATCGGTGTAAAGTGCACATATCACAAAGTTGTTTTTCATCATATTTTGAACTCCTTCGTCTGACCAAACGTTTTCTTCCATTTTTCTACAATTTACGCAGCCGTGACCGGTGAATATCAAAAGTAACGGTTTGTTCTGATTTTTAGCGCATTGCAATGCCTCGTTGTAATCGAAATACGCTTCGATTCCGTACGGTAAATGCAATTTGTCCGAATATTTTGGCGTATTGCAAAGCGTTGATTTTGATTCTGTTACAGTTGTTACATTTTTGCCGAGCACAAAATCCTGAGTTGTAATCGGTGGAATATATCCGGCAAGTGCTTTTAGCGGTGCGCCAAACATGCTCGGTATTAAGTATACTACAAACGACAATGTTAAAATCGCGAGTATCAATCTCGGAACTTTGATGTTGCTTGTTTCGCTGTCGTTCGGAAGTTTCAGTTTTCCAAGCAGATACATCGTTAACATGATTCCGATTGCAATCCAAATAGCGAGATAAGTTTCTCTGTCAAGCAAATGCCAATGATAAGTTTGGTCGGCAACGCTTAAGAATTTCAGTCCTAATGCCAATTCCAAAAATCCGAGAATTACTTTTACGGTGTTGAGCCAACTGCCTGATTTCGGGAGTTTTTTCATGATTTCCGGAAAATATGCGAACAATGTAAAAGGCATTGCGAATGCCAACGAAAATCCGAGCATTGCAATTATCGGTTTCAAAAAATCGTTTCCGGATGCCGATTCTACTAATACTGAACCCACGATAGGTCCTGTGCATGAGAAACTTACGAGTACCAAAACAAATGCGAGGAAGAAAACTCCGATTAGTCCGCCTTTGTCGCCTCGTTTTTCCGCTTTGTTGATTAAGCTTGACGGCATTGTGATTTCAAACATGCCCAAAAACGATAATGCAAATACAAAGAAAATTACGAAAAATATTATGTTTGGTAACCAATGTGTACTCAATGCGTTGAAAATTCCGGCTGTAAAGTTCTCTCCGCCAATAAGATGCGCTATCAAAATTAAAATCGCAACAGGCAAAGTGTAAAGTAAAATGATACTCAATCCGTAAATTAATGCGTTAACTTTGCCGTGACCGCTTTTGTCTTTCAAGAAAAATGTTACAGTCATTGGTATCATTGGAAATACACAAGGTGTAAAAATTGCAGCTAATCCGGCTAAAAACGCAATGAAAAATATTTCCCAAAGTGAACTGTTAGTTATTGAATCATAATTTTTGTTAGCTGTAGCTGGAGGATTGACTGCTAAAGTATCCGATGTTGAAACCGAAATTTCATTTTGTGTTGCAACTATAGTATCTGTCGTTTTAACAACTTCAGTTTGTGTAGTTTCGTTAGCTTTGGGTTCTTCGGTTTTTACTTCTTGTTTTTCTGATTTTACTTCTGATTTCGGTTTGTCTTCCGGTTTTTGGGGTGTAACATTTATACTGAAATTATTTCTCACCATAGAGCAAGCCGATTCATCGTTGCAAACTTGTCCGCTAATTTTGCCTTTAACTTCAAAAGGTGTTGTAACAGAAGGTTTTATGACGATTTTGAAATCTGCTTTTTTGATGAAATATTTTTCTGTAACGTCAAATACTTCTTCGTAATGCGAAATTGCTTTTTGAAGTTCTTGAATTTCACCTACTTGAGAATAATCTTTGCTTTCTTCTAATTTTATAGACAATGGCATGGATGCCCCTGCCGGATTGAACGGCGAATACAAATGGTATCCGTCGGCAATCTTGGCGTTGAAGAGCAATTCCACGTTTCCATTGTTGAGATTTTTTGCAGAATATTTCCATGTTACATTGTCATTATTTTGTCCGTAACATGTTGTTATAGTTAAAATTAAAGTTATTGCAAGTATAATATTCCTTATCATGTTTTTCTGCTTTTTTTTATTTTCTTACAGGTGCGTTTTCAATGATATCTTGAATCAATTTCATGAATCTTTCTGTTGACTTGATTTCAACTCTTTCTGTTGGAGTATGAACGCCGTACATCGTTGGGCCTAAGCTGATTGCGTCCATTTCCGGATATTTTCCGAGAATTAATCCGCATTCCAAACCGGCATGAATTGCTGTTACGATTGGTTCTGAATTGAAATCTTGTTTGTAAACTTTGGTAGCAATTTCGAGAATTTCGCTGTTTGCGTTCGGTTTCCAGCCCGGATATTCTTCTGAAAATTCGCAATTTGCACCCAAATATTCCATTTGTGATTTTATGATTTCTTTGAAATAATCCGATTGAGTTTGTACAGAACTTCTCATCAAACACAAAATATCCAATTTGTTGCCGTTGATTTTTGCAATTGACAGATTATTAGAAGTTTCTACCAATCCGCTGAGTTCTGCGCTCATTGCAAATACGCCCGAAACTATTGTGTTGATTATGAATTTTACATCGTTGTAAGATTCTGATTTCAAATATTTTCCGCTAGGATTTGCGTTGGATTCTACAGAAATTTTTCCGTCGGGATCGCTTTTGCCGTATTCTGAAACAATTATATTTTGAAATTCTGCAATCGCTTTATTCAAATCTTCAATTTTGTTTTTCAGAACATAAATTTCGGCATCACATTCGCGAGGAATTGCATTGTGCATGTTTCCGCCTTCAAAATTTCCCAATTTTATGAAATTGTTTTTGTTTAAGAATCTGAATAACAATTTGATAGCGTTAGGACGGTTTTTGATAATATCGCTTCCTGAGTGTCCGCCCAAAAAGTCTGACACTTTTAATATATAGCTTTCAAATTCAGAAGTAGCGTTTTCAAATTCAATATTTTTTGTAACATTGATATTTACACCGCCGGCGCATCCGATATAAAAAATATTGTCTTCCTCGGAATCGAGATTGAGAAGAATGCTGCCTTTTAAAACTCCCGGTTTCAGACCGTCAGCACCGGTTAAACTTGTTTCTTCGTCAACAGTAATTAAAGCTTCAATCGGGCCGTGCTTAATTTCATTATCTTCAAAAATAGCCATGATAGTAGCAACGCCCATTCCGTCGTCGGCTCCGAGAGTTGTTTCGTCAGCCATTACAAATTCGCCTTTTATTACAGTTTTGATAGGATCTGTAAGAAAATCGTGAACTTTTGTAGGAGTTTTTTGCGGAACCATGTCGCAGTGAGCCTGCAAGATAATGCCTTTACGGTTTTCAAAACCCGGAGTTGCATTCTTTCTGAAAATCACATTGCCGGTTTCGTCTTGAAAGGCTTCGTCAGCATATTTTTTACCGAATTCCAACAAGAATGCGGTTACTTTTTCTTCGTGCTTTGATGGTCTTGGAATTAAAGTTAATTCTCTAAAATTTTTCCAAAGTAATTTGGGTTCTAAATTAAGAATATTTTCGTTCATCTTTTATAAATAAATTTTTGTGCAAAATTAACAATCATTATCATTAATTAGTGCTAATAATTATTAATTTTGTTGCAATTATTTGTTATAATGTATGAATAAGGACAGCTTTTCAGATGTAGAAATATTGGAGCTTTTCAATGATGCCGAAACGCGGGAAATGGCTTTCCGTATAATTGTCAAACAGTTTGGACGTCAATTATATAACCGTATCCGCATGATTGTCGGCACGCATGAAGAGACGGATGATATTTTGCAAAATACATTCGTAAAAGCTTGGCGGGCGTTGTCGAATTTCAGGTTGGATGCCAGTTTGTACACGTGGCTTTTCAGAATTGCGACCAACGAATCTCTTACATATCTCAGAAAAAGCAATCGCAATTTGTCGGTGTCGCTCGATGACGAAGAATCCAATTTTGAACCCGGCAGCGAGGAAATGGAAACTTCTGAAACCGGTGACGAAATTGCTGAAAAACTCAGACAAGCTGTGGAAAAATTACCGGCAAAACAGCGTCTTGTTTTTACAATGAAATATTACAAAGAAATGAAATACGAGGACATGGCAGTTTTGTTAAATACCTCAGTAGGAGCGTTGAAAGCCTCTTATCATCATGCTGTAAAAAAAATTGAAATTTTGTTGTCAACCTGAATTAAACCAAATGTTTTTTTTTAGGTCAAACATATTAAAAACAAGCTATTATGGATATGAACAAGAAAAATGATTTTGAATTTGATATTCCGTCCGGATATTTCGATACTCTGGCTGACAGAGTTATGGACAGAATTCAAATTGAAGATACCAAGAATAAGCGACGCAAATCATTGATTTTCAAGATTACAGTTGCTTTGGCTGCATGTATAGCAGGTTTTGGAATTTACAATTCTTTGTTTATGCCTAAACATTCTGTTATTTTGCAGTCGGAACGGGATTATGTGTCACAATACAAATTGGACATCGTCTCAAAACTTTCGGACGTTAATCTTTTGGACTACATGACAACAAGTAGTTCTGAAATTACACGTTCTTCGGTTGACTATACCGATATTGTTAACGATTACCCATTACCGATAACCTATTATTAGTAAATTATGATAAAAAAAATATTATTTTTGGTTGCATTTGTATGTATCAACATCTCAGCATTTTGCCAAGAAAAGAATGACAACCTCACTTGGGAACAACGAAAACAGCAATTTAAAGCTGATAAAATTGCGTTTATCTCTACTGCAATGGATTTTACAGTAGAAGAAGCTCAAGCATTTTGGCCAATTTACAACAAGTTTGACGAGAAATTAGACCAAATAGGAGAGAAGCGCAGATTGACTTTTGATCCTCGTAAAACTGAACTTTCAAATCTCTCTGAGGCTCAGTGTACCAATATTTTAGAAACTTCGTTTGAATTGGATAAAGAAGAATTAAATGCCAAAGATGAATTTTACAAAGAATTGAAATCCAGATTTTCTTCATCCAAAATCTTGAAATATTACCGTGCAGAGCATGAATTCCGTCGTAAAATTTTCTGTAAAAACGATTTCAACGGAAGTTTCGGAAAAAGTTACAAAAATAATTAGTAGTACAAAAAAATATTATAATTTTGCAGTTGAAAATTTAGACTGTAGATTATGTTTATTCCATTATTACAATATCGATCAAAATTTGAAATCTTTTCGCGACTAAGTCCGGAAGAGTTTGCACGTCAGTTTTTTGACCGTGTAAAACCCGATTTGGAAGAGGCGTACATGAACAATCGTTGGCGTCATAATGTTCAATACGAATTTTCCGGTACTAACTATCGTTTTATTTGGAACGGTTTCAATCGATTTAATGGAATAAAAAGGTGCGATCTTCGTGTAGATAAAAAAATGGGGGAAATAATAGTTTACGGTAAATATTATTTTACAGAAGTATTTATACTTTGTATGCTTTTTTCTATTATACCGTTGATGGATTTTGCAGGTTCGGGGGCGCATCGGATTATTTTGTTGGTTTTGATTTGGTTGGTATATTTTATCAACTTCTTTGTGTCGTACATCAGATTAAACTTGTATTTCAAAGAAAAAATCAAACAAACTTTTATAGATTGCGACAAAACTTATCACAAAAAACTACTCTAATATTTTTTGTTGTTTATTAAGAAAAATTATAACTTTGTGATATCAATAAAATAAATATCACAATGAGTTTAATGCTTGATAATCTGCGTCGTGCTATGAAAAACGCCGGCGTAAACGCATATTTGATTTTTAATACCGACCCGCATCAGAGTGAGTATATTCCGGAAGATTTTATGACTGCCAAGGCTTTGACAGGTTTTACCGGAGATAATGCAACATTGGTTGTAACACAGGATTTTGCAGGGTTGTGGACAGATTCCAGATTTTTTATTTCGGGTGAAATCGAAATAAAGGATTCCGGTTTTCAGTTGATGAAACGCACTCAAGAGCCGGAAACTTCATACCTTCATTTTTTGAAAACCAATCTCAAAGAAGGTGATCAAGTAGCTTGCAACGGCGAGTTGATTTCTGCTTCGGAATTTTCTGATCTTAAACGTAAACTTCAGCCTTACAATATTTTAGTTAACGATAAAATAGATCTTACAGATCAGTTTTGGCAGAACAGACCTCAAATTAAATTTTCTAAGATTTTTATTTTGGAAGACAAATATGCCGGCAAAGATGTCCGCACTAAATTGGAAGAATTGTCAGCAAAATTAAAAGAAAATAATGTTGATTGTTTTCTTACATCCGGACTTGACGATATTGCTTGGATACTTAATTTAAGAGGTTCTGACATTGCATATTGTCCTGTATTCCGTGCATATTTCATGGCACTTCAGAACGGAAAATCAATGCTTTTCATTCATAAACAGCGTCTTACACCTGAGATTTCAAAATATCTTCAGCGTTTGGATGTTATGGTTATGGATTACGATTCGATTGCTTCTACATTGGAAAATCTTCCGAATAAATATTCTATAATGTTGGATTCCAACGTTTTGAATTCCAAATTGTATTCGTCAATCAATAGTAAATGTAAGATTGTAGACCGCCGTTCGCCGATACAGTTTGCAAAATCCGAAAAGAATATTGTTGAACTTCAGAATATGTACAAATCGATGTTGGAAGACGGTTTGGCGTTGGAAAGATTTTTCTACAAGTTTGAGCAAAATTTGGAAAACGATGTTCCAATGACCGAATTATCAGCCGCTTCGATGCTTTTGAATGAACGTAAAAAGTCAAAATATTTCTTGTACGAAAGTTTTGAATGTATTTCAGCGTTCAATCATCACGCCGCAATGCCGCATTACGCACCGTCAGAAAAAGATGATATTCCAATCGAAAAAGACGGAGTTTACCTTGTGGATTCCGGCGGTCAATATTATCTTGGTACAACAGATGTTACCCGTACAATTCCTACAGGCAAATTCCCCGAAAACTTCGCACGTGATTATACATTGGTGTTAATCAGCAATTTAAATATCGCGATGCAACAATTTCCGGAAGGCACTCCGGGTTCAAGACTTGATACATTGGCTCGTTGCGAACTTTGGAAATACGGTTTGGATTTCGGACACGGTACAGGTCACGGCGTAGGATATTGCTTAAATTGTCACGAAGGACCTCAGGCATTTTCTACCTCAAGCAGTAAAAACAACAAAATTCCGCTTGTAAAAGGTATGGTAATCACTGATGAGCCGGGTCTTTATATCGAAGGCAAATATGGAATTCGTACCGAAAATATGATGGATGTTGACAAATCTGATACTGACGGATTTTTGAAATTTAATATCATGACTCTTTGTCATATTGATACCCGTCCTGTAATAAAAGAAATGATGACACCATCTCAAATTGATTACTTAAATGCTTATAATCAGAGCGTTTACGATACATTAAGCCCATATTTGGAATCAGAAGTAAACGAGTATTTGAAACAAAGGACACAAAAAATTTAAATACTGATAATGGAGGAAGCAAAAATTAAAATTTTGGTTGCTGAAGACAACGAATTCAATATGGCATACCTTGAAGAGGTTTTGCAAATGTTTGGTTATGACATCGTTAAAGCTATAAATGGGGTAGAAGCGTTGGAATTGTTTAAGCAACATCCGGATATAAAACTTTGTCTTTTGGACGTGAAGATGCCTCTGTTGAACGGTTATGACCTCGCTTTTGCTATTCGGGACATCAATCCGGATATTCCGCTTATCGCGCAAACGGCTTATGCACTTGATTTTGAACAAGCCAGATACAACTCGGCTTTTGATGCTTACATCACAAAACCAATTAAAAAAGAAAATTTGGTTTCTACACTTAATCAGTATCTTAAATAACGATGTTTCAAGAAGTTATAACACCTCGGTTTGGCGAAATAGATTTTTTGGGACATGTTAACAATACTGTTTTGCCTCAGTGGTTTGAGCATGCTCGAAATCCAATTTATCGAATCTTCATACCGGAATTTAAGTATGAAGAATTAAATTTGATACTTGCACATTTCGACGTTGATTTCAAATCGCAGATGTTTATGAATTTTCCTGTTGAGATCAAATCATACATCTCGCATATCGGAAATTCCAGTTTTACGATATTTCAAGAAGCGTGGCAAAATGGAAAGCTCTGTGTATCAGGTAGTACCGTGATTGTGTATTTTGATTTTCAAACTCAGAAATCTTGTCCGATTCCCGAACATTATAAGCATAAATTACAAGAGCATCTGATAAATAAATAAAATAAAAGCCGCAAAATTTTTTGCGGCTTTTTTATATTACTTCAACCAATCTGAAATTTTGTTTTTAATTTCTTCTTTAGTTTTACTTGGCATGTTGTTAATTCTTGCGAGGTGACTTCCGTTGGGTTGTACGTAAACTTTCATGTTGGTTTTGTTATCGCAATTCAACCAATCAGCAACTCCCGAAGCTGTCCACGGGTCGTTTTCACCGTAAATAAAGATGTGTTTCGGATCGTTGTTTCTCAAATAATCCTCGGTAAATTTATAAAGTGTAGGGTCAAATTTTACATCTCTCAATTCTTGAGGTAACATTATTTGATTTACGTAATCTTTAGTTGACTTCAAATCGGTGTATTTCTTGATATTTTTAATATCATAACCGTAATATCCGAATTCTCTAACTACTTGATAGAAAAATGGTAAATAGTTTGACGGATATGAAAAATAGCTCGGTTCTACCATTTGTATCAAGTAATTGAACCATACTACATCGTTTTCTTTTTTACTTGGAATTGTAGAAATCGGAGTTCCCCATTGCCAAAGTGAAAATTCGTATTCAAGTACCATGTAATCAAATATATTTTTGTTTGGCAAATAGAAATTATATTTATGATTTACAACAAACGTATCAAGCATTGGCAACAAATTCGGTTTGCGTTTCATAAACTCTGTCATACAGTCTTTTACAGCTTTGCGTTCTGCCGGAGTTCCTACCTTTTTGTTTAAGAAAGGTTCGTGTCTGCCGTCCTCCGGTGCGTGACTGATTGGTGCTACGTATGCAACACTTACGTCAACATCTTCCGGATATCTTGCGCGGTAATATGTACAAGTAGAACCGCCTTTTGAAACTCCGGTTGAAAGCCATTTACCTTTGAAAATTTCACCGAATGTTTTACGTATATTGTGCAAATCATCAAGTGAATTGTTTACTGTTAAATATTGCCAATCAAGAGGTTCGGGACATGATTTTTCAAAATATCTGTATTCGCAAACTATAATATTTGCGTTGCACAATTCTGAAAGTTCTTCACGAAATCTTTCTGATAACGCGTAATTTGCTGAATATCCTTCTGTTACAATTACTGTCGGACGGTCGTAACCTCTAAATCCTACTATAATTCTTTGCTTGAATTTTCCTTTGTCTGAATTTGTTCCGTTTACGTTTTGTTCGATGTACATCTCGTATTTTTCAGGATAGACATTTGTGTTAAGTTTCTGAATTTCAGAGATTCCTTTTAATGATGACAATTTGTTTTCAAATTCTGTTTGTGCAAACAGAGTCAGCGATATGATGCTGAAAATGGTTAAAAATAAAATTTTTTTCATAAACTATTTTTTATATTAATTTGGTGCCAAAATTAAAAAAAACAATTCTATTTTTATTTCATAAATAGATTTTTCCGTTAAAAATCTTAAAAATTAATCATAAAAATTTTGTTACATAATTTATTTTGCTTTTCTTTGAATAAAAGTATTTAAAACATTTAATATTATTATGAAGAGAGCTATTTTTTACTTAATTACATTTTTGTTTTGCTTCGATTTGTCGGCACAAACCTCCAAAACTACGCCGCTTTATGTTGACAATCAGGGCGTTTTGCGAAGAACTTCTACAAATAAAGAAGTTTCTTATTGCGGTACTAATTTTACCTTGCCGTTTGCTCATTCTTATCGCGCTGCCGGATATTTGGGTGTTGACCGTTACAAGGCAATTGATAATGAAGTGTATCATTTTGCGCGGTTGGGTTTCAATGCCTTCCGACTTCATCTTTGGGATGTTGAAATTTCGGATGATAAAGGTAATTTAATTGAAAATGAGCATCTTAAAGTTTTGGATTATTTGGTAAAAAAGTTGGAAGAACGTAATATTGACATCATTTTTACCACTCAAACCAATTTCGGAAACGGTTATCCCGAAAAAAATATCAACACGGGTGCGTTTTCTTATTTATACGATAAAAATATGGTTCATTCTGATCCTAAGGCAGTTGAGGCTCAGAAAAATTATATCAAACAGCTTGCACTTCACAAAAATTCATACACCGGAAAATCATATTTGGAGGATACATGTATTGTAGCTTTTGAAATCAACAACGAACCTTCTCATGTAGTTTCAAAAGAAGATACGAAAAATTACATCAATACTATGGTTAAAGCGTTGAAAGACTGTGGTTTCAATAAGCCGATTTTTTACAATGTCAGTCATAACCATGATTTTGTTCAAGCTTATTACGATGCAGAAATCGATGGTACAACATATCAATGGTATCCTTTAGGATTGGTTTCCGGCAGAGAACTCAATTTCAATTTTTTGCCGTATGTTGATAATTATCGTATTGATTTCAAGGATGTTAACGGTTTCAACAATCGAGCTAAAATGATTTATGAATTTGATCCGGGCGATTTGTTGGATTCATATCTTTTCCCTGCTGTGATTCGTAGTTTTAGGACAGCCGGTTTTCAGTGGATAACACAATTTGCTTACGATGCTACATTTTTGGCTGCTTATAATACTGATTATCAGACACATTATTTGAACTTGTTTTATACTCCGGGAAAGGCAATCGGTTTGAAAATTTCTTGTGAACTTGCTAAAACAATTCCTCTTTACAAACAGTTTCCAAAATATCCTGCCGATACTGTATTTTACGGTGCTACAGTTAGTTACAGTAGAAATCTCGCACTTTATAATACTGACGAAAAATATTTCTACACAAACAATCATGATGTAAAACCCGTAAATGAAAAAAAGTTGAAAGAAATTTGCGGTTTGGGAAGTTCGCCTGTTGTAAAATATTCAGGTACAGGAGCTTACTTTTTGGAACAGTTGGATAAAGGCATCTGGAGATTGGAAATTTTGCCTGACCAAATTATCGTAAATGACCCGTTTAATAAGCCGTCTTTGAAAAGAAAAGTTGGTGTTTTGGTGAATGATTTCCGTACAATGGAAATTTCTTTGGCTGATATCGGCACAGATTATACTGTTGAAAATGTTTCACCTTCAGCGGATTACAAGCGTTTGGGAAATGTTTTGACAATTAAACCCGGAGTTTATTTGTTGAGAGCTGCCAAAACAAAGGTAAATGTAAGACGTGATTTTAAATACAATAATATAAAAGTGTCAGAATATTTTGGTCAGGAAACTAATGTTGACAAAATATATCTTGTTCACGAACCCAAACCGGTGACTGAACTCGGAGAAGATTTCAAAATTTCGGCAAAAGTTGTTGCTCCTCAGTCAGTTGACTCTGTTGTGATTTATCCTTCTGACATTTCATTTTGGCGCGAATCAAATAAGTCAATCCAAATGAAAAAAGTTTCGTATTATGATTACGAAGTTGTAATTCCGAAAAATTGGTATTATAAAGGTGTGTTTCAGTACAATATTTTAGTTTTTGCAAATGGTAATTGTACAACATTTCCGTCTGATATTCAGGGAAATCCGCTTGATTGGGATTATGATGATTACACTTATTATTCTACTCAAGTTGTTGACAAAAATGATAATGCCGTTTTAATTTCATCAGCTGCGGACGACAAAGATGTATTTGTAAAAATTTTGCCGATGTGGAATAAATCTAATGTCACAAAATCAATCAATATGCCTTTGAAACAAAACGCATTATATGTTTATTCCAAACCGTCTGAAAATCAATTTGTACATGCAATTGTCTACAAAGATATTCGTGGAATATTGCAAAACAGAACGACAATTTTGGGTTCTGCAAAAAAAATAAAATTGATGTTTCAACCTTTATTGAAAAATACTAAATTTTCTGTTGGATTTGTTGACAATAAAGGCATCACATTTTCCGTTATAAAAGAAATGAAACAAGGTGACGAATTTTTGGAAATTAATTTGTCGGACTTGAGACAATCTGCAACATATTTTCTAAACGAATCGTATCCGGTTTTTAGTGAAACAGAATTTTCTGCTGACCAAAAATTAGATTTTTCGCTTTCAAAAGCTGAGATTTTTGAGGTTATGACAGAAAAAAGTAACGGAATTATCAGTTTCGGTTTCATCGGAGCGTGGATTGAGTAAAATAACATGCTTGATAATCAGTCACTTAAAAGTCAAGTGTTAAAAAAGTTAAAACCAACAAAAAAAGTTGGGAAAATATTTGCACAATCCAAAAAAAGTGTGTTACTTTGCAGTAGAAAAAATGAACATTTCATGTTGATTTAATTAATAAATGTTAAAATTTTTTGAGTTAATAGTTTGATTTTAGGTTGTTATTTGTATTGGGGGTGTTGTTGTGAAACAACACTCCTATTTTTAATAACTCAAATTGATTTTAATATTTATCAACTTATATAGAAAAATATATATTATTTTTCCTAGTTTTGTTAGGTTAATTAGTTTGTTTTAGGTTAATTTTTGGTTTTAAAGAGAGTTCCAATCGGGCTCTCTTTTTTTTTGCCCGTTTTTTTATGATTCTTTAGTTTCTTTTCTGATTTTCAATAGTCATTATATTTGTTTGATTATTAATTCTCGACTTTTGTAAGTATTGTTTTTACGATGTAATGTGCTGAAAAAGTGAAAGTTAAAAAAATACCCTGCAAATCTTTGCTTGTTGAAGTGATTTGCAGGGTAGGGGATATTATGAAATAATCAATCTAAAATTGCATAAATTCAAATGCGCTTCTGTAACAATTGTTTTCAGTAGCAAATGTTATTAATCTGTCGTAAAATTTTGAATGTGAGATTGTTGCACTGTCTCCGAAGATTGCAAGTTTGCGTTTTGCGCGGGTCATTGCTACGTTCATACGGCGAGTATCGTTCAAAAATCCGATTTCGCCTTTGTCGTTGGCTCTCACCATACTTATTATAATTACATCCTTTTCGCGACCTTGAAACGAATCAGCGGTGTCAATTGTTGTTATCGCCTTTATGTAGTCGGGGATGTCGCTCTCTTTCAGATATTTGGCTATAGTTTCTACTTGCGCTTTGTACGGTGAAATTATGCCAATTTCCGAAACGTGGTGCATGCTTGACATCAATTCTACGTTGTCGATGTAACTTTTTAAGTAGTTGATAATCAGGCTCGCTTCTTCTTCGTTGTAACTGCTGAAGGTTTTGGGTTCGGTTTTTTCAATGAATCCTGTTCCGGCAGTGTCAACAAATTCCAATGCTAAATCATCATCGAAAACTTTAATATCTTGGCAGTTAGCATTTGCAAACAGTTCTGAATTGTAAAATTCCATGTTACTAAATTGCATAATCATTTTATTCATTCTGTACTGTTCGTTTAGCATAATTGACACGTTTGATTTTGTCATTATCTTTTCAAACAGAGTTTTGTTTAGACCGCCTTTTATTGCCTCTTTGCTTTTAACCGTAGGAGGCAACTGAAAATGATCGCCAGCCAAAATTATGCGTTCGGCTTTTAAAATCGGTATCAAACATGCCGGTTCCAACGCTTGTGCTGCTTCGTCGATAAATACTGTACGAAACTTTAAATCAGCGATTTCCCTGTATGCCGCACCAACCAAAGTACATGTAATAACTTCAGCTTTGTTGATAATATCGTTAGAAACGTAGTAAGCCAAATTGTCGGCCTCTTCGGTTAAACTTCTCGCCTCGTTGTACAACAAAGTTCGCTGATGACGCTCTTCCGGTCCGAAATTGCGTTTGTATTTGCCTGCCATTCTTCTGAACTCGTCAGCACGGCGGCGCAACATCTTGATATCTTTGTAGTTAGGATGCGATGCAATTTTGTAATCCAAAGTATGATTCAATACTTCTTCGGTGACTCTTGCCGGTTGACCAATTCGTACTACATTTACAAAAAATGAAGCAAGTTTTTCCGTAATTAAATCCACCGCAGCATTGCTCGGCGCGCAAACAAGTACACGTTTTTCGGTTTTTAACGTCATGATAATTGCTCTGACCAAAGTTGTGGTTTTGCCTGTTCCGGGAGGTCCGTGAACAACTGCAACGTCCTGAGAATCATTTATTAACTTCAAGGCTTGATTCTGTCTTTCGTTTAGTCGCAGGTCTTTGATAAACGCTGTATTTTCGTTGAAATCCGGAGTCATGTCGCCGTACAAGATCGCTTTTAAACGTATCAATCTTTCGTCTTCCGATTCAATAAATTGATTGATAGCATTTTCCATTTCTTTGTAACTTGTATTATCAAAAACAAGTTGCACACAAAGTCCGTGACTCATCATCCAATCTTGCATGCTGTCGATGTTCAAAGTAAGCGTAATTTGATCTTTTTCGCTATTGTTGATTACGCCCGTAACGAACTCATCTTCAGGAAAATCCTTTTGAAAAAGTTTTACAGTTCGACCCGATTTGAAAAGATTTCCGTTTTTGTTACCTTCTTCGGGACCGCCTTCTGAAATCAGTTTTACCAAAAGTTTTTCGCCGCTGTTGAAAAGTTGGTCGGTAATTCGCATCGGAAAACGGCACATCCCGTTTCTGCGCTGCTCCGTAAGTGGCTGTTCGTTAACCTTTTGTACAAACTCGTCAACCTCGATTTTTTTCTCCGCATTTATCAGCGGAATCAAGTTGGCAAGTTCTTTATTTATTTCATTGATTGTCTTCATTTTTAATTATTTGACTGTAAAATGGTATTTCGTGTAAGAACTCGTATTTGTTAGTAGCTTTGTTGTACCTTACACAATAATGTGTTAGACCATTTGTTACAATTAAAATTTGTGCTTTCAATTTTATGTTGTATCTTGCGATTTGATTGAAAGTCTGCTGTGTGATTTTTACATCAGTAGCTTTGCATTCCACAACAGCAACCGGATTACCGTTTTTACTGTAAACAACGATATCGGAACGCTTTTGAGTATTAAAAATTTTCATTCCGATTTCAGTATTCATCAGCGATTGCGGAAATTTTTTTTCGTTGATTAAAAAATGCACAAAATTTTGTCTTACCCATTCTTCCGGTGTAAGTACAAGATATTTTTTTCTTAAAATGTCAAAAATATATTTATTTTGTGCTTCGAATTTTATACTTAAATCGTAAGTTGGCAAATTTAGTTTTTGCATAATTTCGATAAAATAAACATACAAATTTAAACAAAAAAATTTAAACTTTATGAGAACAAAAGAAGAAATCGTAAGAAACTGGTTACCAAGATATACCGGTAGAGAATTGGAACAATTTGACAAACATATCCTTCTGACAAATTTCCAAAACTATTTGGAACTTTTTTCTCACAAATACAATGTTCCGATTATGGGTTTGGACAAAAATATGCCGTCGGTTTCTGCCAATGGTATTACATTAATCAATTTTGGAATGGGTAGTCCGAATGCCGCAACAATAATGGATCTTTTGTCAGCCGTATCACCTCAAGCTGTTTTGTTTTTGGGAAAATGCGGCGGTCTCAAGAAAATTAACAAATTAGGTGACATCATTCTTCCAATTGCAGCAATCAGAGGTGAAGGTACTTCAAATGAATATTTCCCGCCGGAAGTTCCTGCATTACCGGCATTTAGCCTTATCCGTGCGGCTTCTGCCGTAGTTCGTGACTATGGACATGACTATTGGACAGGTACAGTTTATACTACAAACCGACGCGTTTGGGAATGGGACGAGGATTTTAAGAATTATTTAAGAAAAATCAGAACCATGGGCGTTGATATGGAAACTGCAACATTGTTTTCGGTAGCGTTCAAAAACTCAATACCTTGCGGTGCTTTGCTTTTGGTTTCTGACCAGCCTATGATTTCTTCCGGAGTAAAAACACGCGAGAGCGACAACAGTGTTACAAAAAATTTTGTTAACGACCATTTGATGATGGGTATCAAGTCGTTGGAAGAAATTATCAACAATGCTCGAAGCGTTAAACACTTGAGATTTGACGAAGAATAATGGCTGTTACATTTGAATCCATAATGTCGGATTTAAAAGCAAAAAAGTTTGCTACAGTGTACCTTCTTCAAGGTGACGAACCTTATTATATTGACAAAATTTCGTCGTATATCGAAGAAAATGCACTTACGGCAGATGAAAAAGTTTTCAATCAGACTGTAGTTTATGGAAAAGACATTGATGTCAGAAATCTTGATTCATTGGCTCGTAGATTTCCGGCGATGGCTCAGCATCAGGTAGTTATTGTAAAAGAAGCACAAGATTTAAAACAGATTGAGGATTTGGTATTTTATGTACAAAAGCCTCAACCTTCTACAATTTTGGTTTTGAATTACAAATACAAAACGCTTGATAAAAGGAAAAAACTATACACCGCAATAGAAAAAAGCGGTGTATTGTTTACTTCTACAAAACTTTATGAGAACAAAATTCCGGCATGGATAGAATCATATATCAAGAATTTGGGTTTTACATCTGATCCCCGTGTTCCGTCGTTGTTAACAGAATATTTGGGAAACGATTTGTCAAAAATTTCAAACGAACTTGATAAACTTGCGATATCTTTGCCAAAAGGTTCGCAAATTACTTTGGATAGTGTTCAAAATAATGTAGGTATTAGTAAAGATTACAACAATTTTGAATTGCAAAAAGTAATAGGAACCGGCGATGTTACAAAAGCAGCGAGAATAGTTAATCATTTTGCAAAAAATCAGAAAGATAATCCTTTGGTGTTGACAATCACATCGTTGTACGGATTTTTCGCCAAGATGTTGATATATTGGCAATACAAAAACGGAGACAGTTCAAAACTTGCTTCAGCGATGGGATGCAATCCGTATTTTTTGAAAGATTATCACGAGGCAGCACGCCGTTTAAACAAGTTGAAAGTGATTCAATGTATCTCATTATTAAGGGAATACGACCTTAAAAGCAAAGGTGTCGGCAATTCGTCAACTGATGCCGGAGCACTGCTTCAAGAATTGATTTTTAAAATTATGCATTAAATTTTAGAAAAAAAATTTGGATTTGGCTTATTTGTTGCTTAATTTTAACCAGAATTTATTTGCTGTATTTTCTGGCAAAATTTTGGATATTAGAAATTTAATTTAAATATAGGATGAAATCATTTTTCAGTTTTCCAGTAAGATTTAAGCTAATATTTGGATTTAGCTGTTTGGCATTGATTCTTTTGGGTATGTATCTGTTGTTACGATTCAACCAAAGGGAGATAAAGTCCTATGCGGATGCGAATTTAAAAGTGAATTATCCGCTTATGGTTACTACCGAAAATTTAAAAGATTTGGTTACAAAATCTCAATTTTTGGTTACTAAATGGACTCTTAAAGCTGATCCTTTAAACAATAAATTGAAAAGTGAAATCGAATCTTGTCATGGAGAATTGTATGATACACTAAAATCACAAATTTTCGAGAAGGTTGATGATGATATGTTGACTTTAGAGCAGAAAAATTTGTGTTTTGATCTTACTTCTACGATAGATACATTGTTTGGTCTTCAGGAAGATTTGATGGAAAATCTTAATACAGACGTCGAATTTGATGATTTGTCTAATTTTTCGTTCAAAAAATTCAGCCTTTTGGATGGTGAAATCAATGATTGTTACAAAAGATCGTTAGCGATGTCTACGAGATTGGTAAACACCTTTTATAAAGCGTCTTCCAATAATATTATTAATTCCAGAAGAGAGATTTTGAATACGGAAGACATCTTTTTGTATTCAATAATCGGTGCAATATTTTTAGTATTTTTAATTTCATTTTGGCTTTGTCGTTCGCTTGGCAGATCAATCGATTATGTAAATGCGAAACTTGGACAAATGGCAGACGGAGATTTGCCGGATGTTAGTATTTTGAGGCGACTCGACGAAATAGGTGAGATGTCAAAATCGCTTAATAAATTGGTTTCCAACTTGAAAGAGACTTCTCAGTTCGCTATCCGAATCGGTGAAGGAAATTATTCAACCGAGTTTAAACCAAGAAGTAAGCAGGATGTCCTTGCAAACTCATTGCTTGTCATGCGTGACAACTTGATTAAGGCTGAGGAAGATGCTGAACAACGTAAAATTGAAAATACACAGCGAAACTGGGCGTCACAAGGTTTGGCAGAGTTCAACGAGGTTTTGCGTAATGCCGGTGACGATATGCAAGTTTTGTCAAACCGTGTTATTGAGCGACTTGTGAGATACTTGGACGCTAATATGGGTGGTATTTATATTGTGGATGATTCCAATCCGGAAGATATTCACTTGGAACTTACCGCTTTTTATGCTTACGACCGTTTGAAATATGTTAAACAAAGAATTGAAATCGGCGAAAACCTTGTAGGACAGTGTTTCCGTGAAAATGAAACTGTTTATATGACTGATCTTCCAAAGGGTTACGTTCATATCAGTTCAGGACTTGGCGAAGCTGACCCGACATGTTTGGTAATTGTACCGTTGAAAGTAAATGCTGAAACTTATGGTATTGTAGAATTGGCTTCGTTCCAAGTAATTGAGAAATATCAAGTTGAATTTATTGAGAAAATTGGTGAAACTATTGCTTCTACAATTGCAAATGTTAAGATTAATATGAATACTCAGAAACTTCTTGAAGAATCTCATCAAAAGTCAGAGAGACTTGCACAACAAGAAGCAGAAGTTCACAAAAATATCGAATCGTTGAAAGCTCAGATTGAAAATCTTGAAGATGTTAACAAACGCGAACTTATCAAATATCAAAAGCTTCATGACGATTTTGAAAATCAGGCAGAAACTCATTCTACTGTTATTCAGAAACTTAACGAAAAAGCTGATAAGTTTAAAGATGAATTTATGAAACAGCAGTTCGTCCTTAACAATTCGGCGGGATATTACGAAATCGATCCTCAAGGATTCTACCTCAATATGAATAGCCGTTTGCTTAATTCTATTGATATGCCAATCAACGAAATCGAAAATCATGATATTCGTTCATTCATGGCAGATCCGGCAGATGTAGAAAAATTTACCAGCGTGATGTCAAAACTTTCAGAAGGATTGATTCACAGCGGTGTTACAAAATATTTCTTTGACGGAAAAGTAGTTTATCTTAGCGAGACATTCTCTCCGCTGCGTGATGAATACAATATTTTGATTAAAGTTTGTGTAATTGCTATTAATGTAACAGAACATGTTAACAGGGCAATTGATTTGGAACGTCAGATTGGAGATTTGAAAGCAGAGAATGATGTTTTGAACACACGTTTGCTCGGAATGAAAAATTAACATTAGTAAATAAATTCTTAAACTTTTTTAAAAAGCCGGAGGAAATATCCTTCGGCTTTTTTTCTATATATATAAGGTGTAAAATCATTATTTTTATTTGACCTTGATATTCAAACAAAATATTTTTTAAAGTTAATGTTAAAACTTTGTAATAATTAAAAAATTTTATATCTTTGCAACCGCTTAAAAATATCTAAATTATTGTGGTTTCACAGTTAAAGAAGCAATTAAAATATATAAAAATAAACGATAACAAATGTCAAATAAAGGATTAATTAGGGTATTAGCAATAGCTTTATTCCTTGCATGTTTGTACCATCTGTCTTTTACGGTGGTTACATCCAATGTGAAAAAAAAGGCTGCTGAATATTCAGCAGGTGATCCGGACAAAGAGGCTAAGTATTTAGACTCTATTGGTAAAAAGCCAATTTATTTGGGCTTTACATACAAAGAGTGTTTGGAAAACGAACTCAATTTCGGTCTGGACTTGAAAGGCGGTATGAACGTTATTCTTGAAGTGTCTGTAGCAGACGTAGTTAATGCACTTGCAAGCAACCGCAACGATTCTACTTATCAGAAAGTTATGAGATTGGCTACACAGAAACAAAAAAATAGCCAAGCTGACTTTATCACTCTTTTCGGTGAAGCTTTTGATGAAGTAGCTCCTCATGGAAAATTGGCAGCATATTTCACTACTACTACTTTGAACGGTTTAGTAAGTGGTACTTCTACCAACGAGGAAGTTCTCAAAGTTTTGAGAGATCAAAGTGAAGCTGCTATTGCAAACTCTTTCAACGTTTTGCGTACTCGTATCGACCGTTTCGGTGTTACTCAGCCTAATATTCAACCTCTTACCGGTCAAACCGGCAGAATTTTGGTTGAACTTCCGGGTGTAAAAGATCCTGAGCGCGTTAAGAAACTTTTGAAAGGTACTGCTAATCTTGAATTCTGGGAAACATATTCTTTACCTGAAATTTATAATCAACTTATTGCAGTTGATGCCAAAGTAAAACAATTGCTTGATGCTAATTATGATTTTGACAAGGGTGAAATTGAGCAAGTAGCTGTTGCACAAGATTCTACAGCAGAAACTTCACTTCTTGGAAATTCTGATTCTTCAAACGTAAGTTTGCTTGATGGTCAGGTAGATTCTTCAGCTAATTCTGCTGCAAATCAATTTGCAAAACAGCATCCGTTGTTCTCTGTACTTCAAATTTCTGCTACACAGAACGGTCCTACAGAGGGTGCGCTTGTTGGTTGGGTTGATTTCAAAGATACTGCAACTGTTAACAAATATTTGCATTGTCCTAAAGTAGCTTCTGAATTACCTAAAGATCTTCGTTTCTACTGGTCAGTAAAACCTGCTGATTTAGGTAAAGGTGAAACTTCTCTTTATGAATTGATTGCAATTAAAGTTTCAAATCAGCGTGAAGGTGGTGTTGCTCCTCTTAACGGCGACGCTATTACAAACGCTCGTGAAGAATTTGACGAACACAAAGGTGGTAGCGCAATGGTTTCTATGACCATGAATGGCGAAGGTGCTAGAACTTGGGCACGTCTTACCAAAGCTAACATCCACAGACAAATTGCTATCGTTCTTGATGGTTATGTATATTCTTATCCTACTGTTCAGGGTGAAATCTCTGGCGGTAACTCTCAAATTACAGGTAACTTCACAGTAGCTGAAGCAAAAGACTTGGCTAACATCCTCAAATCAGGTAAATTGCCGGCTCCTGCAAAAGTTATTGAAGAAGAAATCGTAGGTCCTTCACTCGGTCAAGCAACTATCGATCAAGGTATGTCTTCTTTCATCGTTGCATTCTTGATTGTAATTGCTTACATGATTTTATATTACAACATCGCCGGTGTTGGTTCAGCTATTGCATTGATTTGCAACGTATTCTTCTTGTTTGGTGTACTTGCTTCACTTGGCGCTGTTCTTACATTGCCTGGTATCGCCGGTATCGTTCTTACAATGGGTATGGCTGTGGATGCTAACGTTATTATTTTCGAACGTATTCGTGAGGAACTTCACAACGACAAAGGTCTTAAACTTGCTATTCAAGACGGTTACAGCAATTCTTATTCTGCAATCCTTGACGGTAACTGTACAACTTTGTTGACCGGTATTATCCTTTACGTATTCGGTCACGGTCCTATCCAAGGTTTTGCTTCTACATTGGTTATCGGTATTATTACAACTTTGATAACAGCAATTTTCGTTACTCGTCTTTTCTTTGAATTCTTGTTGAACAAAAATGTTAACATCAAATTCTGGAATAATTGGAACGAATATGCTTTGAAAAATTCTAAGTACAATTTTATCGACAAGAAGAAAACATTCTATGTTGTTTCAGCTGTTCTTGTTGTGATTTCTTTGGCTTCAATGTTTACCAAAGGTTTCGATCAAGGCGTTGACTTTGTCGGTGGTCGTACTTATACTGTAAAATTCGATCAACCGGTTTCTACTGTTGATATTGCTAATTTACTTGAAGAAAAATTCGGTTCAGCTCCGCAGGTTAAAACTTTCGGTTCTGAAGACCAAGTAAAAATTATTACAAAATATCGTATTGATGATGAGAGCGACGGCGTTGATTCTGAAGTACAAACAATGCTTTATGATAATTTGATTTCGCTTTACAAGACAGCAAATATCACACGTGATATGTTCTTGCAAGGTTTTGTAATCGATGCAAACGGTAATCCTCAGCTTTCTAACAATCCTAACCAACCAACAATTGGTTTCCAATCATCATCAAAAGTAGGTCCTACTATTGCTGACGATATCAAGAAATCTGCAACATTGTCAATCGTTCTTTCTTTGATTGTGATGTTCCTTTACATCGTAATCCGATTCAGAAAATGGCAGTATGCAGCAGGTGCTACAGCTGCTTTGATTCACGATACAATAATTGTGCTTGGTATGTTCTCATTGCTCAGCTCATTTATGCCGTTCTCAATGGAAATCGACCAATCATTTATTGCTGCAATTTTGACAATTGTAGGTTACTCAATCAACGATACCGTGGTTGTATTCGACCGTATCCGTGAATTTATTGGTTTGCGTCCTTCTACAGACCTCAAGGAAAATATGAATGGTGCAATCAATTCTACATTGAGTCGTACAATTAATACTTCTTTGACAACAATTTTTGTATTGTTGGTTATCTTCATCTTTGGTGGTGAAGTTATCAGAGGTTTTGTATTTGCATTGTTGCTCGGTATGATTATCGGTACTTATTCTTCAGTATTCATCGCATCTCCGATTTCATTCGATTTGTTGAACAGAGAATCTAAGAAAGAAAAAGAATTGAAGAAATAAATATTGTTAAGAATTCTATAAAAAGAGAGATGTCATAATTTGGCATCTCTTTTTTTTGTTTATAATCGAACAATATGAATACATTTGAGAAACAGAAATGAACATTTTTTTCGCGTTTTGGGTTATGTTTTTTTCTGGTAAAAATTGGTTTTTTATATTTTTTTATTGTGATATGATTCGTAAATTTATTTTGTCGTGATCGTATTTTTTTTTGCGATATTTTTGTGGCTTATATTGAGATCTTGGTGGCTTTCATATAAGTATTTATTTAAAGCAGAGATTGTTGGTGATGAGTTATCTTTTATTTTCAAGTTTATAATAAAATTAAAATTCATAAAAGGAAGATATCTGATACAAAAGTTGGTTTTGAGTTAGATAATAAAGGTCGTTTTTTGTTTTTGGTTGGCGGTAAAGTTAAAGGATATTCTTGTAAAGAAGATTTCCGACAATGTTTTGTATGAGGATGGCAAAATTGGTATAAAGAGTTTGCAATCTTTTTGAAAAATAATAAAATATTTAATAATTTGGAGAAATAATAAAATACTAAAAGCAAATGAAGAAAGTAAATCATTTGTCGCTGTGATTCGTGTTTTGAAAATGTTACAAAATAATTTTTTCTTGTTTTGTGCAGTTTTTATTTGTTTCTCCAAAATTGCATGATATCTTCTTTGTTGAAAGCTGCTGCCATCAAATTTGGAAATATATCCGGAGTACATGCAAAACATGGAATCCCGATGTCAGATAAAAATTTTGCATTATTGTGATTGTAATTTGGTGCGCCGTCATCGTTTAGCGACAGTAGTACAATTATTTCTACGCCTGATTTTTTGATATCTGAAAATCTTTGTTTCATATTTTCAACATTTCCTCCTTCCTCAAGGTCAGTGATAATTACGATGTAAGTTTTATTCGGACTTTCTACAAGTTTTTGACAGTAGGAGAGTGCCTTGTTGATATCCGTGCCGCCTCCAAGTTGTAACCCGAACAATACTTCTACAGGGTCGCTGAGTTTTGATGTTAAGTCAACTATTTTTGTGTCAAATGCTATAAGTCGTGTCTTAATTGATGTAATAGTTGACAAAACAGAACCGTAAATTCCGGAGTAAACCACCGAAGTAAACATCGATGCACTTTCGTCAATGCAAATTATTACTTCGTTGAGTTCGCGGCGTTTGTGTGCGTATCCGTATTTAATTTCCGGAATTATCGTTTTGTAATCCGGCTGATAATTTTTAAGGTTTTTAAGTATTGTTGTAGTCCAATCTATATCTTTAAAATTTGAATTTCTTTTTTTTACCGACTTGTTGATTGCACCGCTAATCGCTTTATACATCGGAACATATAATTTTTTGCTGAGTTCGTCTGCCACTTTTTTTACAATTGCGCGTGCTGCATCGCGGTTCTTTTCCGGTATTGATTCCGACATCATGAGCAGTGTCGCTGCCAAGTTCACATCCGGTACAATATTTTCCAACATCTCTGGTTCGCCCAAAAGTTGTAACAAATTCATTTTTTTAATTGCGTCTTTCTGAATGATTTGTACCATCGATTTTGGAAAATAATTCCGAATTTCACCGAGCCATTTTGCTACTCTTGGATGCGATTTCGATAGGTCGCCTTTTTGGTCGCGATTGTTGTAAATAGATTCCAATGCTTGGTCTATAATTTGTTCATCTTCAGTTAGTTCTGTTCCAAAATCTTGACCGTCGCCTTCTCCTGGACCTTCTCCGGGACCTTCGCCTTGTCCTTCACAGTTGTTTGTATCGTCGCCTATTCCTTTTCCGTTGCCCGAACCTACACCTTCTCTAAATCCTTCGTTTTTACCCAAAATCATTCGCCAGCGTTTCAACTCGTTGTCTTTCATAGTCCTAAGAATTTTTTTATTAACGGTATTACTTTTTGTGCATCTTCGTAATTGATATTTTCGTCTGTTTTTGGTTCTGACATCTTGGTTGTTTCAAATGTTCGAGCCTTCTGAGCGAGTTTCTCTTTTTCAGAACTTGAATATGATGAAAATGTTCGTCGCATTATCGGTAAAAACTCTATAAACTTTTCATAATCAAGACTTTGAATCCAAGTGTTGAGCATCGTCCAAAGATTGTCGTCCAAAAGTAAAATTGTACCGGATTTCCTGAAAAATCCTTCAAACCAGTATGCTATTTCGTTTGGTTTGTTGGCTGTCGAAGTATAAAACGACATCGAAGTCAGCATTTCTGTTGTTGTGATTTTGGTTTTGTCGTAAAGCATTCGCGAGGCAAATCCTGAAATCATCGGATTAACATTTTTGCTGGTTCTTAATTGTGTTAAGTATCTGTTCATCAGAGAAATATAGTAATTATCGTTGAGCGATCCAATCGACATATCCATCTGAGTGATTTTCTCGATAATTTCAGTAGCTTGTTCTTCATCTATTTTTTCGCAAGGTTCTGTTCCTCCGGTCGTGATTCTTACGATAAATGAATACAAAATTTGCGAAATTTCAGTATAATTTTTGTTCCTAACATTTCCGTAAAGTACTATATTTGAGAGCTTGGGCACGGCATCCATCATTTCAGTAATATCTGTAGAAACTATCGAAACCGAGTCGAGTTTTTGCGTAAGATATTCTGCCATTTTAGGCAAATCTGCCGGAACTACATCGTCGAGCAAATTTGTTATTTCGCTGATTTTGTTTGCTTTATCGGCTGTCGTTTTGGCAAGTGTGTATGCAGCTTCTTCCACTGTGTTGCCAAATATCGCCATTTCAATGATTTGCAGATTGAATTCGGGTTTGTAAGCCAAATTCCAACTTTCTTTGAATGTGCCTTTGCCCTCAGTTTTCAGTTGTTTCGCCCAATTCAATTTCATGAGTTTGAGCCTGTAAAAAAATGTACTTCTCTCAAGATCAAGCGGTTTTCGTAAATCCAAAGTCAGTTCTTTGCTTTCTTTTGTAAAACTTACTTTTAATCTTTTTTGTGTTTTCTCAAAATCTGCCAATAACGGAACTTTGGGTACTTCTTTTGGAACTTGTCCCAATTGATTGTCAATCAGAAGTTTGTTTCGTAAAAGTCTCAAGATGTAATCATCTCCTTGCGAAAATACTGAAACCATTGCGTCATTGAATTCCTTTGGCGAAGGAACTTTTAGGTTACGAATTTTTGTAAGTGCATTTGACATCTTTACGGCATCAATTACGTGAGCAACTGAGATATCCAAATGTTTTTCTCTCAGTATTTTAGCAGCTTTTGTAATCCAGAAAGTTCCGTCGTCGTTAGGATGCTCGTAAATATGTTTGTACCAACCCGGATATTCAATTCCGGCTCCATAACCGGATTTTTGCATTAGGCGTGAATGTGTCCACGGAATCCATGTAACTTCTATTTTTACTTTTTTTAGACCTTTAAGTAGTTCTGTATCAGCTTTTTGAGGGATGTTTGCTTTGATTCCGGGTACATGCCACGCACCGCAAACTACAGCTATATTTTGATAACCGTCTTTTTCTGCGTTTCGGACACAACGGCGCATCCAGGCTTCGCGAATTTTATCAAGTTTTGATGTATTTTGTGATAAGTTTGAGCGTAATTCTGTTACAGCCATTTCTACGGCGGGAAAAATAAAATCAGGATTGGCGGCACGCTCCACGTGTGTGTCCCACCATGATTCGCCGTTTGGAAGTTTTTCGATGTTGGCAAGCAAGTCAAATGGATCTGCAACTCGCACAAAATCAATGTTTTGCTCGTAGTCTTTAATTTCTTCTTTGTTTGCCATCATGTATGAAAGTGGCAAGTCGAAAAATTTGCAGTCAACATCGTTTTTTATTGCGTAACACAAAGTTTGCCATTCGGGCGAAAACTCCGCAAACGGGAAAAATGATGCGTTGTCTACTTTGTCGGACTGAAATGCCAATATTGCTACCGGCGGATTCATTTCCGGATGCAAAACCATTTTGACAAGTTCTGAGGCTTCCTCCGGACCTTCAAGCAGTATTAAATCTGGTTTTAAATTTTCCAATGCTTTTTTAACATTTCTGCATGAGCCTGGACCGTGATGCCGTATGCCAAAATAGTTTATCATCAGTTGATTTTTAGTCTATGGGTTCGATTTTTTCTGTCAAATCTTCCAATTCCGGAATACCTTCTTCTTCGGTTTCGTCGTCATCTTCATCTAAATTTTGCATGCCGCCGTTAAAAATCTGACTCATTTTACCTCTCAAGCCGTCAGTTTGTTTGTTCAATTCGTCGGCGATATCGTTTGGCGACACTGTCGGAATTACAAAACCGAGTATTCCGAATGATAAAATTGTTTTGTGCTCTTCTACAGAGGCAAGTCCTACAGAAAAAAGTCCGTATGATTTTACTTCCATTCCTGCATTTATGAACGCTTTTCCAATAAGATTTGTCAAAAAATTGTTGCCAAGAGCAGTCTTGCTCATACCTTCATTGAATACTTCTTCGATTTTTGCCTTGTGAGATTCTGCGCTCGGATTTGTAATCAAAAGTAGTAAAACAAATGCTGCTACCGAAGCAATTATGATTTGTAACTTGGTTAATTTAAATTTCTTTTTGCCGGTTGGGCATCCGCAGTGAGGGCAATTGATTGCTTCGTCTGAAATCATTTCGCCACATTCTTTGCAAGGTATTAATGCCATTTTTTTTATGTTTATTGTGTTAATTATTCTAAATCTTTTGTTCCAATTTCGTAAATGTCTTTCCATCCGGAACGTCTTTTTACTACAGTTTCCAAATATTCTTGCCAAACTATAGTGTCTTGAACCGGTTCTTTTATTACCGCGCCGATAATTCCCGAAACAAGACTTTGCGCTGAAAGTGAACCGTTGTCGAAGTATTTTGCAAGTGCTAATCCGTTGTTAACCACCGAAATAGCTTCTGCTGTTGAAAGTGTACCGCTCGGCTGTTTCAGTTTGGTTTTGTTATCTTGAGTTGCTCCGGAGCGAAGTTCTCTGAATATTGTAACTACACGTTTTATCTGTTCGGCTTCCGGTTCGCCGATTTGTATATCCATTCGTTTGGAAAATCCTGAAACTCTTTGTTTTACAATTTTTACTTCGGAATCAATATCTTCGGGTAACGGTAAAATTACGGTGTTGAATCTTCTTTTTAATGCCGATGACATCTCGTTTACGCCTTTGTCGCGATTGTTGGCGGTGGCGATGATATTAAATCCGGTTTCGGCTTGAATTTCTGTGTTTAATTCCGGTATTGCCAAAGTTTTTTCTGACAAGATTGTAATCAAACTGTCTTGAACATCAGCACCTATACGCGTAAGTTCCTCAATTCTTGCGATTTTACCGTTTTTCATCGCAGTCATTATGGGAGTTGCAACCAATGCACTTTCTGTCGGACCTTCCGACAAAAGTTTTGCATAGTTCCAACCGTATTTTATTTGTTCTTCGCCTGTGCCGGCTGTGCCTTGAATTATCATTGTAGAATCGCCGGAAATTGCAGCCGCAAGATGTTCTGATACCCAGCTTTTTGCAGTACCCGGCAGGCCATAAAGTAACAATGCACGGTCGGTTAGGAGAGTGGCTACGGCTATTTCCATCAAGCGTTGGTCGCCGATGTATTTACTGCTGACTTCAAACCCGTTTTTGAGTTTGCCGCCCATCAGATATTTTACTACCATTTGCGGACTCAGATTCCAATTTTTAGGTTTGGAATCCGAATCCGCTTTTTTCAACTCTTCTAACTCTTCCGCGTATTGCTGTTCTGCGTAATATCGCAAAAGTTCTTTTGCCATTATTCTTCTATTACTGTACTTCTTTTTACGCCTTTGTAATTGAGCGGACTTTTGTCTTTCAAATATTCAATCAGACAGTCAACACTCTTACTTTCAAGAATATGACCTTCACGATTTTTCAAGAATGTGATTGAAACCACATAATTGTTGCACGCTACAGAATAAAGTTTTTTGTCTTTGATTGGTTTACCTTTTTCGTTGAGAACTTCCAATGATGTTACTTTTTCAGGATTATTTTTGTCAACTTTCATTGTGTAGCTTACACCCGAAGTATAACACATAATCATTTCATCATTTTCGCGGCAATCTTGTATCAATTGTTTTACATCTGAACCTCTCAACTTGAAGATTACCATTTTGTTACCGAAAGGATCAAGCATAAGAGCATCTTTCATTGTAAAATCGCCTGCTGCATGAGTTTCGTATCTTACGCCGCCGCCGTTTTGAATTGCAATTTGTACTTTTGTGCCGTATCTCTGACCGTCCGATACAAATGCGCCCATCGCATATTCGTTTTCAATCGGTGTAGCAAGTGTTCCTACAACTTGTTTCAAATAAGGGTTTTGCGAGAATTTTTCTACTAAATCTTCAATTGCCTGATTGTGTTGAGTAGTCTCCAAAACGCTGATAATTTTTGAAGATTTGCTTATAACTTTGCCGTCTTCGAGTACAAAATCCACCAAAGTACAATATTTCATTTTGTTTTGACTTTGGGTGATTATTACGCCGTTTACAAAAGTATTAGCCGGAACCAATCTGTGAGTGTGTCCGCCCATAATTGCGTCGTAAGTTCCGATATTTTGAGCCGAAATTTTGTCCTCGTCGATACCGTTGTGAGAAAGCAAAATTTCAATATCGCATTGTTTTCTTACGATGTCGGCATATTTTTCAGCAGCTTTCTGAGGATTGGTAAATGTTAATCCTTTTACATTGTCAGCCAAGCAGTCAGGAATACCGCGTTGATTTACTTGAATAATACCGACGATACCGATTTTTACGCCGTCTACTTCGTAAATTTTGTACGGTTTTACATTGAGATTCATAGAGTCGGGAATTTCAATATTGCTGCAAAGATAATCGAAATTACTTCTGTTTACCTGAGTTCTGAATCCTGCAATTTTGGCATCCCATTCATGATTACCGATAGCCGAAGCTCTTACACCGAAAGCATTCATCACTTCAGTCATCGGGCGAGAAGGTTCTTCGTAAGTATCGTTTACCGGATTTCCGGTTCTGTTGTCACCGGCACTTACGATAAATAAATTAGGATTGATAGCACGTAAACTGTCTATTACACCGCCCAAAGCAGCGGCTCTGTCTAAATATGCGTGCATATCATTCAATGCTAATACTTGAATTGTTTTTTTCTGGGCTGATACTGAGAATGTTAGTAAAAGTAAAGCCAGTATCAAAAGTGATTTAGTCTTTAAATTGTACATGGTTAATTATTTTACTGCAAACTTACAAAAATATTTTTTTCTATACTATAGTGTATCATTAATATAGGTTAATTTTTTTTGTTAACAAATTACAACAGAGCATTTAACTGCTTGTAGTATTGTAGTTGAAAGAAATGAAGAAAAATGAATTATTTTGTTGACTTTTGTTTATTGATTTAATGTTGAATCCCAAAAAAGAAAAATATTTTGAAAAATTTTTCTTTTTATAGTTGACAATTTAAAAAAAGTATTTACATTTGCATTACTCATAAACTCAATAAATCGAACGATAAGTTACAAGGAAAAATATGTTGGAATATTCAATCGCGGATATTTCCCAAATTACTGGAATTAAGCCATATACGCTCCGTATTTGGGAAAAACGCTACGGTATAATCACGCCCAACAGATCGGATGCAAAGTTCCGTAAATATGATGAAGATGATTTGCAAAAAATCCTCTCGATATCGTCATTGGTAAAGCGTGGTTATAAAATTTCTGAAGTTCAGAACCTGTCTCAAGAACAGATTTCTGAAAAATTAGGTACAGTATTTGCACCTGAATTTTCACAAGGAAAAATTAATCAGTTAATGAAACAGGCACAGACTTTTGATCAACAAACTTTTGACAAGACTCTTAAACATCAGATTATAGAGTCTGGTTTGGAATCTGCTATCCAAAAGGTGATAATTCCTTTCATGCAGGACGCCGAAAAAAATTGGATTACAGATCCTAAGTTCCTGTGTTCAAAACAGTTTGCTTACGATCTTATACGTCGCAGACTTATTGTGGCGGGCGACCTCGAGACCAGAGAATCTGGTAAGAGGATTATGATTTTTTCACCGTTGAGAGATGATGGTGAATTGGAATTACTTATTACAGATTATATCATAAAAAAATACGGTCAAATTCCTATCTATTGTGGTGAAAATGTGAGCGTTGTACAAGCTAAAAAAACATTTGAAACCGCTCAGTGCGCCAAAGTGCTTATGGTAGGTCGTATTTATGATACCGACGAGGATTTCTCTAATTTCGTTGAGCAATTCAACAAGAAATTTGATAAGGCGGACAAAGCTATTTTCCACAAGAAATCTGTTGATTTTGTTGACCAATTTCAAGATATCAATTTCATTTGTGACATTGATGATTTGAAACAATACCTTAATGAACCTTGATACACCGATAAAATTTTTAACAGGAGTTGGACCTCAAAGGGCTGAGAGTTTGGCTAAGGAGCTAAACATCAATACTTTTGGGGATTTGTTGTATTATTTCCCGACTAAATATATTGACAAAAGTAAATTTTATACTACTGCCGATATTCATTCAGATGCCGTTGCTGTACAATTAAAAGGTGTGATATCTAATTTCAGACTTGAAGGCACAGGACGGAAACAAAGGCTTACGGCTCGTTTTACTGACGAACGCGGAAGTATAGAACTTGTTTGGTTTCAGGGTATTAAGTGGATTGAACAAAGTATTGTAAAAGGCAAAGAATATATAATTTATGGAAAACCGACTTTTTATCAGGGTTGGCAAATTTCTCATCCCGAAATAGAAGATCCGGTAAAGGTTACCAACAGTATTCCTACAAAATTTACGCCTCAGTATTCTATTCCGGAAGGTCTGAAAAACAGTAAGATAACAAGTCGTGCTTTGGCAAAACTTCAGCAGACACTTTGGTCGGGAATCAAAAGTCCTTTGCCCGAAACTTTGCCCGGATATATTGTAAGTCAGTATCATCTCATGCCGCTTACCGAGGCGTTGAGAAATATACATTTTCCGGTTTCCGACGAGCATTTGGCAAAGGCACGCGCAAGGTTGAAATTTGAGGAACTCTTTTATATTCAGCTCAATATCCTCCGATTCAAGCGTGATAAAGACAGCAAGTCACGTGGATTTGTATTCAGTAAAATCGGTGATATTTTCAATACATTTTATTCCAACTACTTACCTTTTAGTCTTACCGGTGCACAAAAACGTGTTATAAAAGAAATCCGCAATGATTTTCTTACCGGACGACAGTCAAACAGATTGATTCAAGGCGATGTCGGTTCGGGCAAAACATTGGTTGCGCTTATGAGTATGTTGATTGCTCTTGACAACGGTTTTCAAGCTTGCATGATGGCACCCACTGAAATACTTGCACGTCAGCACTTTCAGACGATAAAAGAGTTTCTGAAAGATATGCCCGTTTCTGTAAATATTCTTACCGGAACTTCGGGAACCAAAGAGCGCAGAATTATTCATGAACAGTTGGAAAATGGTGAACTTCAGATTCTTATCGGAACTCATGCATTGATAGAAGACGATGTAAAATTCAAAAATCTCGGCGTAGCTGTTATCGACGAACAACACAGATTTGGTGTGGCTCAGCGTGCTAAACTTTATGGCAAAAATACCGTACTCCCGCCGCATATTCTTGTGATGACTGCTACACCTATACCTCGCACATTGTCAATGACTTTGTACGGAGATTTGGACGTTTCGATTATTGATGAACTTCCGCCGGGTAGAAAACCGATTAAAACCATTCATTCTTACGATTCCAAGCGATTGATGGTATTTAAATTTTTGCGTGATCAAATAGCCGAAGGTCGTCAGGTTTACGTTGTTTATCCGCTTATCGAGGAAAGCAAAGTGTTGGATTACAAAGATTTAACTGATGGTTACGAAGCCATTACGAGAGCATTTCCGCAGCCACAATACAATGTCAGCATAGTACACGGACGCCAAAAACCGGATGTAAAAGAATATGAAATGCAACGTTTTGTAAAAGGCGAAACACAAATTATGGTTGCGACAACTGTGATTGAAGTTGGTGTAAACGTGCCGAATGCGTCAATCATGGTAATCGAAAGTGCAGAAAAATTTGGTTTGTCGCAGTTGCATCAGTTGCGCGGACGTGTAGGACGAGGAGCAAATCAGAGTTATTGTATCCTGATGAGTTCTTACAAATTGTCGCAAGATGCACGCCGCCGTTTGGATATTATGTGCGAAACTACTGACGGATTTCAGATTTCGGAAGAAGATTTAAAACTTCGCGGTCCGGGCGATATGGACGGAACACAACAAAGCGGAACGCCTATTCAGTTGAAAATTGCTGATTTGGCTCGTGACGGTCAATTGTTGTCGATGGCAAGAAATATCGCGTTTGATATCTTGGAAAAAGATCCGGAACTCGCTATGCCTCAGAACGAAATATTGAAAGTTCGTCAGCAATTGTTGTTCAACAAGCAGCAAAATTGGTCGCGCATTTCGTAAGTTTTTTTGGGATTTGATTTTTTTGATTTGTATGAAAACTTGCGTATCTTTGCGCACCAATTTTTCGATAAAAGATGATGGAAGATACACCAGTTTTGAACCAGCACAACAAAGACGAATTTGAGCCGATGCATACCGCCGAACATATTGTAAATCAGACAATGGGCAGATTGTTCGGTTGCGCCCGCAGCAAGGATGCTCACATTGAGCGAAAAAAAAGTAAAATCAATTTTTTGATTGACCGTCCTGTTACGGAAATCGAAGTTAAGAAAATAGAAGATACTGTAAATGAGATTATTAAACAAGATTTGCCTGTTACCTATGAATTTGTAACACGTGACAATGTACCTGATGATGTGACATTGGATAAACTTCCCGAAGACGCTTCAGAAACTTTGAGACTCGTAAGAATTGGAAATTACGATGTTTGTGCTTGTATTGGAAAACATGTGGAGCATACTGCACAACTTGGTGAATTCAAGATAAATTCCACTTCTTACAACGAAGGCAAATTTCGTATCGTATTTAAACTTATTAATCCGGATTCTAAATACTTGTAGTTTTTATTATACTAAAATTATGCTTCATAAAATAAAAAATCCGTATACAGAAGTAACTGATTATAACTGTTTTGGCTGTTCGCCTAATAATCCGATTGGTTTGCACTTAGAATTTTATGATGACGGTGAAAATGTAATTACCAAATATACTCCAAACCGGAATTATCAGGGTTGGAAAAATGTATTACATGGTGGTATTCAGTCACTTATCATTGATGAAATATCCTCTTGGGTTGTAATGCGCAGATTGCAGACTTCGGGTGTAACATCCAAGCTTAATATTCAGTTCAAGAAACCTGCATTAATTTCAGAAGGACCTTTTACTATAAAAGCAAAATTATCCCGTCAAATGAAAAATATAGCATTTATTGATGCAGAAATTTATAATGTGAAAAACGAATTAACATCTTTGGGCACAGCAGTTTATTATTGTTGGTCGGCTGAAGATGCTAAGAAGAATTTTAATTTTGAAGGCTGTTTTTTGGAAGAACCGGAAAATGAATCAAAAACCAACTGAAATATCTGATGCTCTGGATCTTGCAACCAAAGCCGGATATATATTGTTGCAAAATGGAGCAGAAATTTCGCGTGTAGAAGAAACTATGAATCGTATCGCCAAATATTTTGGTGTGGATGCCGGCAATTTTTTTATACTTAGTACCGGAATTTTTTGTACCGGAAATACACGCAATCTCAAAAAAAACGATCCTAATTTCAAGCCCGAACAATTTGCCGATGTAAAATACATCCCGTTGAAGGGTTCGCGATTGGACAAGGTTGTGGAAATCAATCAATTGTCACGCGAAATTGAACAAGGGATGTATACTCTTGAAGAAGCAAACGAAAAGCTTGATATCATAAATCAAAAACCGCCGAAAAAAGCTTGGATTCAGACAGTTTCGTCGGGAGTGGGCAGTTTCTTTTTCTGTTCACTTTTCGGTGGCGGACTTCGTGATTGTATGGTTTCGTTTGTAGCCGGACTTATTTTGTGGATTTTTGTGATGTTGGTTTCGCATCAACATATATCAAAACTTTTGCTCAATTTAACGGGTGCTGTAATTGCTACGGCGGTTTGTGTAATCGCGTTAGAACTTGGTTTGGGCGTAAGTTTGGGACACATGATAATCGGTTCGGTAATTCCGTTGATACCCGGAATCGCATTTACAATCGGAATCCGTGACCTTGTGGATGAAGATTATCTTGCCGGAGCTACTCGTTTGATAGATGCTGTGGTGGTTTTCTTCGGTATTGCGATGGGTGTAGCTATTACATTGTTGATTTACAGTAGGTTTATGGGAGGAATTATTGAATTATGATGGAAAATTTCGATATGATAACCCAAACCTTTGTGGGTCAGATAATTTCCGGATATTTTGGAACGGTGGCATTTGCAATAATTTTTGGAGTTCCGCGAAAATTTTACAACGTGGCAGGCATTGTCGGTGCTATAGGTTGGACAGTTTACGTGGCATTGCAACGCTATTGCGATCTTACTGGAGTGGAAGCTACATTTTGCGCTTCTATGACAATTACATTTGCTTCAAGATGTTTTGCTGTTACGGAAAAATGTCCTGTAACATTGTTTAGAATTTGCGGATTGATTCCTCTGGTGCCCGGCGCAGGTATCTATTGGACAATTTATTATCTGATGGCAAACGATTTTCACAGAGCATTGTCAACAGGATTTGTAGCAATTAAAATGGTGATTGCCATTGTGCTTGGTATGGTTATAATTGCAGGTTTACCTAACAAATTTTTTAAATTATTGGAAAAGAAGAAAAAAATCGCAAATAGTTGATGGATTTTTTGTTTTATTCAAAATCTTGATTATATTTGGGGCTGAATCAAACCTCAAAAAATTATGATTAACCGCTATCAACTATTTAAAGCTTTGGCACAAACTCAGAAAACTTTGCGTCCTCAACACGCTGAGTTTATGGGAATTCCAATTGATGGAGAACTCAAGAGTTTCACCAAAAAGCTTGTTGCGTACAAAAAGTTCAAGTTTTGTGACTTTTTTGACAATTATACGATGGTGAGCGGAGATTTGTACGGCTACTACAATTGCTCTATTTTTTCTGTCACCGAACACGATAATCTTGAAAATACTTATAAAGTAGAGGTTTACCTCACTAAAGAAGTTTTGTGGGACGATATTGTTACTGAATTTAGAAAGACAAAGGCTAAGCTCGAAGCTGAGTTTGGTCCGAATATTTATGATTTTAGCAAAGGTGCGTTTGCCCGCGATTTCAAAAGATTCTCCATTGATAACAAATCTTACGAGGATTTTTTCTGTAAGTTCATTATCAACGGAGGATTCATTTTTTATGGTATTCAAGATTGGGGATTCCATAATAGACATTCATTATCAATGCATTACTACGACGAAGCTAATATGCCGTATTATTGCAAATACTTGCTTTCGGGCAATTCTTAGAAAGTCTGAAACTGCTTGAAATTTTTTTCAAATTGTTCCGGATTTTCTATTTTTTGCCAGATTGAGCCTAATACCATTGCACCGCCAAATCCAAAATCTTTTAGTAAATTGATATTTTGAGCCGTTATTCCGCCCAAAGCATATACTTTTTCGTCAATCAATCCTTTGTATTTTAGCTCTAACAATTCTTTTTCTGTGAATTTTGAATTGTAATTTTTTTTGCTGACACTGTTGAATATCGGACTGAGACTCACATAGTTGTACTTATTTTTTTCGGTTCGTAATTCATCTGCGCAGTGTAGCGATTTGGAAATAGTTCCTTTGTAGTTTTCAGGCGTTACATGGTTTCGCTTGTTGAGATGCACGCCTTTGAGGTTGTATTTTTCCGCGAGTTGAAAATGGTCGTGAGTTACAATCTTGTTCCAATTTTTCGGATTGATACTTTTTAGTAAGTTTTCAAACTCGGTTTCGTTGCTTTCCGGTTTTCTGAGATGCAACGTTTCAAGACCGTTATCAAACAGTAAATCAATAAAATACGCTTCCTTCGCGAAGAACTCGGGAAGCGTAATAACAATCAGTTTCATACAGCCATTTTTTCGTGGTCAAAACTTGCGTCCCAATCTTTCCAAACAGGTTCGCGACCAAGTTTTTTCAATGAATTGATAATTTCTGTAGCGGTACGTTCGTCGTTTACCGTAAACTGGTCAAGTGCTTGAGGGTAAGTGTAATAACCGCCCGGATTTGTTTTTGATTGAGCCGACATCGTTGTAACGCCGAGAGTTGCCATATTATCGCGGATATTGGCAGGCTCACGGGTTGAGTAAGAGATGTCAACATCGTGATCAAAAATTCTCATTGCGAAAGTTACTTGCGCGAGTTGTTTGTCGGTCATGATTACGTTGGGTTGAAATCCCTCGTTTTCTGCCGGACGCATTCTCGGAAAGTTTACCGAATATTTGGTACGCCAATAATGTTTCTCTAAATATCTCAAGTGATAAGCCATCATTGTGATATCGGTGCGAAATTCTTTTTCGAGACCAATTAAAACGCCCATGCCGATAGAATGAACTCCAGCCATGCCCATACGGTCAAAACCGTTAACACGCCAATCGTAGTGAGATTTCATGCCTTTTGGGTGGTAGATGTTGTAATTTTTCTCGTTGTAAGTTTCCTGAAAACAAATTACACCGTTCATGCCGTGGTGAGTAAGCATTTCGTATTCTTCTGTGCTTAGAGGCATTACCTCGATTTTTAAGTTAGAAAAATACGGTTTTGCGATATCCAGAGCTTTGGCAATATATTTTGCATCGGCTTTTGCCGGATTTTCACCGGTTACGAGTAGGATGTTTTCAAAAGGTGCAATTTTTTTGATTGCTTTGTACTCATTTTCAATTTGTTCGTAAGTGAGAATGGTACGCGGCATTTTGTTTTGGATATGAAATCCGCAATAAACGCATGAATTTGTACACGAATTTGTGATATAAAGCGGTATAAACATCGAAACTGTTTTTCCAAAGCGTTCCAATGTGTATTTCCTTGATAATCTTGCCATTGTTTCGAGATACGGCTCAGCGGCAGGCGAAATCATTGCCATGAAATCTTCGATGTCGCAGCGTTCTTTGCTCAAAGCTCGCTTTACGTCGTTTTCGGTTTTTGAATATATTTTTTCAGTGGTTTCGTCCCACGATATTTTCTTTATTTCGTCGTAAAACATTTTATATCAGTTTTTTATTAGTTTAAGAAACTTGTAAGCGGTGAAGATGCTTCGGCTACAGAATCCAAAGCTACGTTGCCCAAGCCTGACAAAAATGCTTCTCTACCTGCTTCAACGGCTTTTTTGAAAGCTACTGACATCTTTACGGGATCGCCGGCTACTGCAATTGCTGTATTTACAAGGCAAGCCGATGCTCCGAGTTCCATTGCCCAAGCTGCGTGAGACGGTGCGCCGATTCCTGCGTCTACAACTACGGGAACTGTGACTTCTTCGATGATAATTTTCAGAAAATCAACGGTTCTAAGTCCTCGGTTGGTTCCTATCGGTGCTCCCAAAGGCATTACGGCTGCTGCTCCGGCTTCTTCCAATTGTTTGCACAATACAGGGTCTGCTTGACAATATGGTAATACTACAAATCCTTGTTTTACTAGTTCTTTGGTGGCTTTTAATGTTTCAACTGTATCCGGCAAAAGGTAACGCGGATCGGGATGTATTTCGAGTTTCAACCAATTGGTTCCAAATGCTTCTCTTGACATCTGGGCTGCAAAAATTGCTTCTTCAGCATTTCTTACGCCCGAAGTGTTTGGTAATAATTGTATCTTTTTGTCTTTTACGATATTTTGCAAAAGTTGATCGTTTTCATCGTTGAGTTCCACGCGTTTCATGGCTACTGTTACCATTTCAGAGCCTGAGGCTGCGATGGATTCCGACATCAATTGATTGCTGTTGAATTTGCCTGTTCCTAAAAAAAGGCGTGAATTAAATTCTCGTCCGCCAATTACTAATTTGTCCATTTGTTCAATAAGTTTATGATTGTTTTCATTTCTTCAGCAGGATTTTGAGCGTTGAGCACCGCACCCGAAAGCGCAATACCTGTAACGCCGGTCTGCATTATTTCGTTGATATCATTTTTTGTAATACCGCCAATTGCTACTATCGGAATTTTTATACCGGCAGCTTTCATCTTGTCTGTTATCGATTTATAACCTTCAGTTCCGAGTATGGGACTAAGATTTTTTTTGGTGGTAGTAAATCTGAAAGGTCCGCAACCGATATAATTCGCACCGTTTTTATAATGCATTTCCACATCTTCGTAAGTGTTTGCCGTTGCTCCTATTATGAAATCATTGCCCAAAATTTCTCGCACTTGTTTTACCGGCATATCGTTTTTGCCGACATGTACACCGTTTGCGCCAAGAGTTTTTACAAGTTCCACATGGTCGTCCAAAATAAATGTTGCATTATATTTTGTGCATAGTTCTTTTATGCGATGTCCAACTTGTAAAATATCTTTTTCCGAGGCATTTTTCATTCTGAGTTGAATCCATTTGCAACCGCCTTCAAGAGCCAAACGTGCTGAATCTTCGTAGGAATACCTTTCGTTTTGATGAGTTATAAATTGTATCATCCGCCGCAAGCCGCTTTTATAATTATGAGTCTCATATTTTCTTTTACGGGAGTTTTTTCCCATTGAGTACGCGGAATCATAACATTGTCAGAGGCAATGGCGATACCATTGTTCGGAAGGTTGAGTTCGGTAACCAAAGCCGCGATATTTGCTGCCGAAGTTTCTACATCCTTCGAGTTTACTGAAATTTTCATTGTATTTATATTTTATAGTTGACTGTTTATCGAAAAAATGTCAAGCCCGAAATAGATTATAAATCACTGAAACTGAATTTGGTATCTTGCAGAAGTGATACCAGATGTTTAATTTGAAAAACAGTAAAAAGAATGGTAAATCCCTTCGCCAGCATTACCTGAACAGGTTCAACGGGTATAATCTCAGCGTCCTCATTTTTAATAGAGTGCACCCCGGTTTGTATTTAAATTTTTTACGTTGCAAAACTATACATTTTTTTGATACGGTGTACCAAAACTTATGAATATTTTTTGTGTGTCAGAAGTATTTTACGGAGATTTGATTGGTTAACTTTTTTTGCAATTCACTTCAAAACATCTTATCTTTGTACGAAATATAAATTCTGCTTATTATGGCTATTTCACTTGACGATTTATCCCGCAAACTTCCTATCGGTGTACAGAGTTTTGAAAAACTCATTGAGAGTAAATGCTTGTACGTCGATAAGACTGACTATGTATATTTTCTTGCCAATTCGGGTACAACATCTTATTTTCTTGCCCGTCCGAGACGATTTGGTAAAAGTTTGTTTGCCAATACTTTGCGAGCATATTTTGAAGGTAAGAAAGAATTATTTGAAGGCTTGAAAATTTACAGTTATGAGAAATCGTGGACTAAATATCCGTTGGCATATTTTGATTTCGTTGACGGCGATTATTCTTCTCCGAGTACTTTGATTACAAGTATCCGTATTGTATTGAGAGAGTTTGAAATCGAGAACGGAATCCAATTTGATGAGAGTTTCATTAAGGATGAAATTGAAAAAGACGATGACAAATCGGAAGGAAAAAAACTTTCGTACCGATTTAAATATGATATGCGGGTTGTTAGTGAGAAAACCGGATTGAAAACAGTTATCATCGTTGACGAATATGATAATCCGTTGATTACAAGTGAAAATCTGACAGAATCCAAAAAGATTTACCGTGGATTTTTCTCAGTGTTGAAGGCTGCCGACAAGAATATTCGTTTTGCATTTATCACGGGCGTAACAAAATTTGCCAAGACATCAATTTTCAGCGGAGCTAATCAGCCGGAAGATATCACAGACGACGAAAGATTTTCGGCGATATGTGGTATCACGCACGAAGAATTGACAGACAATTTTACGCCTGAAATTGAGAAATTTGCCAAAAAGAAGAACTTGACGTTCGCTGGATGTATCGCCGAACTCAAGCGATGGTATGATTGTTACCTCTTTCACGAAGAAGGTGAAAACGTATTTAATCCAGTTAGCCTTTTTAACGCTTTGAATAAGCGGGATTTCCAAAATTATTGGTATGAAACCGGTAATCCTACAATCCTAATGAAACGGATTCACAGCGGCTATTATGATTTTCGTCATTTGGTAAACGATGTATCGTATCCAAAGGACGGATTGAAATCTTATAAGGACGATGACTTGAACACGGATTTGATACCGTTGTTGTATTACACCGGATATTTGACAATCAAAAAATATGACGAAAAATCTCGGCTTTATACGCTTGGTTTCCCGAACAATGAGATTGAACTCAGTTTCTTGAACGGACTTGCCGACGAGTTTTACCGTGCTCCGAACAGCGTTATGGGATTTAATTATGGTGATTTTTTGTCAGATTTTTATTCCGGCGATGTTGAAAGTCTTATCGGACGTTTTCAAACATTGTACAGTGCTATTCCGTATGCCAACGATGACAACGACAAGTGGGTGGAGCGTGATTTTCAGAACGTGATTTTCTTGGTGTTCACAATTTGCGGACATTTCGTTGTGTCGGAATTGCACTCGTCTAAGGGCAGAGCGGATACAATCGTAATCAATGATAAATTCGTATATCTCTTTGATTTTAAGATAGATAGTGACGCTCAAACTGAGCTTGACCAAATCAACGAAAAGGATTACGCCGGACGTTTCAAAATGGATAACAGAAAATTATTTAAGATTGGTGTAAATTTTTCAAGCAAGGAGAAAAATATTACCGATTGGAAGGTTGCCGAATAAAAGAAGGGGCGGAGGTTTAATAATAATTATGAGAAAATGAAATAACTCTTTTTTACATACTATCTAATTTCTGTTGCGAACTGAATTTCGTAAAGATGTTAAACAAAGAATCCCAAAAAAAGGTGATAAAACTAAGAAAAAAATCCCCTTTTTATGGGATTGTTTGTTTTTGGGAATGATTCTAATTTTGTGATGTAAAAATTGATTGATGATTTAGTAAAATTTTTAACACACAAAACTTATATTTCTAATGAAAAAAACTATAATAATTTATGGTTCTACATCTGGAAACACCGCAACTGCTGCCGAAACTTTGAAGGCAAAATTGGGTGATGCTGATGTAAAAGAAGTCAGTACAGCTTCTGCTGACGATTTGGCTAATTATGATAATATTTTTCTCGGAACTTCTACTTGGGGCGACGGTGAATTGCAAGACGATTGGTACGGTTTTATCCCGACAGTAAAAGCTGCTAATCTTACTGGCAAAACTGTTGCTCTTTTTGGTGTTGGCGACCAAATGAGTTATTCCGATACTTATGTTAATGGTATGGGCGAAATTTATGAAGCTGTAAAAAATACCGGCGCAAAAATTATTGGTGCAACTTCTACTGATGGATATTCTTTCAACGAAAGCAAGGCTGTGGTTGACGGCAAATTTGTTGGTCTTGCTCTCGATTATGACAATCAGTCCGACCTTTCTGACGACAGAATTGCAAGTTGGGTAGATGCTATCAAGGCTGAATTATAATCTGTTTATTGTTTTTTTTAGTAAATTATTTTGTATAAATATCGGTAGCATTGTTGAAAAAATGAAAGTTTTGGCTCATCATATTTACGAATATAAAAAAGGTTTGAGAAAACTTATCCTTCATACGTTGCCTGCGAAATTTAGGTTTCAAGCAGAAACAAGATTAAAGATGGTTGGTATTGATTTTATTACAAGACAAGTTTCGCCAACAAAAATCAATATCTTTTTTGGAGATTCGGCTTGTATAAAGGTAATTGAGCATATTGGGGACAAGCCTTTCAACGAGTTTACTCCTGAAGAGGATTTTATTCTCGGAACATTACTCGGTTATGATCGTATTCAACAGTGCGACCGATATTTACATTTTTGCGAAAAGCAAAACTTAAAGAAACGTTTAAATCAGAAAACAGCATAAGCGAAATGTAAAAACTGATTATTTTATCTTAGATTCTCTTTTGAGAAAATATAATTTCTTTTATATATGTAATTAGGTTTAAATTTTTTTTTTGAATGATAATCTCACGTGAATGTTTTGCAAAATAGCAAAATTCGTCATAAATAGTTAATGAGCTGTAGTACAGAATTTTGGTATTTGTAAATCTGATTCCATATTATTGGTGTCCGAGAAAAATAAAAAATCGAATAAAAATAGGGCTGCCATAATAGGCAGCCCGTTTTTTTTTGGTAACTTTCAGTTGCTAAACAAAAACATGTTACCATGGGCAAAATTACAAAATATTTCGGACAGA
>JAFXZT010000120.1 GCA_017541145.1 Bacteroidales bacterium
AAAGGCAAAGTTGTGCTGTTGGAATTTTTTGATGCGTTTGGTAAAGAAAGCCGGACAATGACTTTCGAGACAATAAAATTGGAAGACGAATTTTTAAGCAAGGACGTTGAATTTGTGTATATTGCGAGGGATTTTGGGACGGATTGGAAGGATTTTAGAAATAAAACCAAAGGACATCTTTTTCCGCTTCAAGATTATAAGTTTATCGGCGTGCTTAATAAATTTCAAGCGTCAATGTATCTTCCGTTATATGTCATTGTCGGCAAAGACGGCGAGGTGAAAGATTTTCACACGGGATTCAAAGGCGCGGAATATTACAGGGAAAAATTTGAAGAAGAGTTGGGAAAAAATTGATTTTTTTCTGTAATATTTTTGAAATTCTGTTGTCTAATATGCGGAATATTCCAAAACACATAAATTATTAAAATAATGAAAAAACTGCTACTAATTTTAACCATCTTGTTGCCGATGATTGTTTCGGCACAAAAGACAATTGAAAACCCTGTAATCGGGGCAAAAGGCATTGGCACTCTGGGGCTTGCTATTGAAAAAATCGTTCTTCAAAACGATATGACAAAACTTTACATGGTGTATTATCATGGACAAGGCGGCAGTTTCAATATGAACGGTACTAGCCGTATTGTCGCTAATGGTAAGGAACTCAAAGTTATTTCGTCTGAGGGTATTGAGCTTAACGGTCCTTACATCCAAAAGTTCAACAATGAAGAAACACATTTTGTACTTAACTTTCCGGCTTTGGACAAGGACGTTGACAAAATCGATTTCATTGAAGATTATTGCCTTCAGTGTTTCAAAATTTTTGACATCGCGATTTCTGAAAAAGCTGTAAAAGAAAACAGTCAAAAAAGTACCGTTCCTGATGAAGTTCGCAATTATGCAAAAAGCATCAAGGACAACGGTCAAAGTCTTGAAAAAAATGACTTTACTTTTGATACGGCTGTTGTGAAAGGTAAAATTTACGGTTTTGACATCCGAATATTCGGAGATAAATTGAATCCGGAAATTGTGGTTTATTTTTACAATCCTTTTTTGGCGGAGCAACTCTCGTATTCGGGACGAATCAACCACGACGGCACTTTCGAGGTAAAGGTGCCGATGACCAACAAGCATCAAGCCGTCTATGTGTCGGTTAACCCAATAATCAGCAGCGATATCCTGATTTCCGCAGGCAAGACCGTAGAGGTCTATTTCGACTTTCTGCAGATTTACAAGCCGTGGGAACTGCCCGAAAGCCGTCTGATTCCGTATTTTGCGGGTGAGAATGTTGACATCAACTATGCCTTGTCGTTGGGCTTGTCGCGCAATCTATATCAGGAATTGATTATAAATCCGAATACTATTGATAACGTTTCAAAATTTTCGATGGCGGAGTTCAAGGATTATGTCCTCAATTTTTTTGACAATTACAATTCCCGCATTGACGCAATTCCCGTCACCAAACGTGCGAAGGAATTTCTGAGGATTGATTTGAAAGTTAAAGAGGCGTATTACCTTTCGATGGGAAGCTATTGGATTGAGAGCGCGTACCGCAACATCCACGGCAAGGGTTACAAGGATCCAATCCCCGATTTTAAAAGGCCAGAGATTGGAACGGATTATTTGGACTATCCCAAACTTCTTGGCATAGATGATGTTATGATGTTTTACGCCAATGATTTTGGTTACAACATCACAGGCTGGTCAATGTGTTTTGAGCAGGTTTTCAACAAGTACAGATATTTGGACGAGTACGTTGCGTTGAACTTCAACACGTGGATGGAGTTGGATAAATATCACAAAATTCCCAAAAAAGAACAATCGGTGTTCGCTTCCGTCAAACGAAAAATGAAAGACAAAGACACCTCCCGTACTGAGGCTGAAAAGGCTTTCACCAATAAATATGCGCGTGTAGTTGATCAGCACATTGAGGAAGTCGAAACCAAATGCGCCGAGGGTGCGGAAGATTACAAAAACGAAATTTTTGGTGAGGGCGGCAGTTATTTCAAGGATTTTATCAAATTGCAAGAGTATTGCCGACCGTTTAGCCGTCAGACAGTTGTTCCCGATTCCATTGTCGCTGAAATTGAGAAAATGCGTTTCCCGTTTTATGCAGAATATGTCAAAGCCAAAAACGCCGAAATATTTGTCAAAATCGAGGCAGAAAAGGCTCGTGGCGGCTATCACGTTCATAAGGCGGGCGAAAGCGAAGGAGATTCCCTGTTTGTGGATTTGATAAAGGACTTCAAGGGCAAGGTGGTTTTGGTTGATTTTTGGAATACTTGGTGCGGCCCTTGCCGTCAAGCGATCAAACAGATGGAGCCTTTGGAAAAGTATTTTGAGGGCAAGGACGTTGAGTTTCTGTTTGTTGCCGACGAGACATCACCTATAGACGAGTACAACAGCATGATAGTTTCGATGAAAGGACATCATTATCGGTTAACAGAAAGTCAGGCAAGTTCGTTGAAACGCAAATGGAATTTTAACGGTATTCCTTCCTATGTCATTATTGGAAAAGACGGAATGGTAAAAGATTTTCATACCGGATTTCATGGTGCGGAATATTACAGTCAAAAGATTGAAGAAGAGTTGAAAAAATAATTGATTGAAACTATTTGCGGTCAAGACTAATAGTTGACAGATTATTTATAAATCTGTTAAAAAAATATTCAAAATGAGAAACTTACTACTGATTTTAACCATTATGACACTTGCGCTCGCATCGCGTGGACAAGTAAAATGCCATATCGAGGGCGAAATTATCGACACCACACAGGGGTCAACTGTTATTTTGCATCCATACGATGTGGACATCCGTGCATCTGACGATTACATCAAAATAAAAGCCGATGCTCAAGGATGTTTCTCTTGTGATGTTTCGAGCAAGGAAATTACTCTTTACATCGCATTGTTGGAGGAACAAATTATGCAAGGACGTTGGATGGAAGGAAATCAGAAAGTCGTTGAATATTGAATAACGATTCATAGAACCAATAAAAATCTCAATTATCGATTTGGTTTTTTTGTTGGTTCTTTAATTTATTGATAATCACTTGTATAATCAAACAAGGTGAAAATAATACATTTTTATTTGCAATCATAATGATTCCGATGTTGATGGTTGCGTGTCAGAATAATGACAATAAAACTGAGGAGACTGCAATAGAATTTAATCTTACCGACATCCCGGAGGAACTGAAAATTAACAGCAGTGTCGGTTTCAATAAGAATACCAAAGTTTCAATTGGAGAGGTCGGACATTGTCGTTTGACATTTGAATCGCTTCCAAATGGTGTCAAACAGTTTGATTTTATTGCCGGCGATGTCAACGAAGTTATCAGAGTAGCAGATCTGAAAATATTTTGATATTCGCCGAAGATTTTTCGGCGAATAATTGCGTATTCGCCGAAAAAATGTCATCTTTGTCAAAATATCAGTTTTTATGTATTTGCACAAAAAAAATAATTGGCAGAATTTCAGGTACAACAACGATTTGATTGTTAGTATTTTGGGTAAAATAAGACTTCTTCAGGGTATTTTGTTAGGTAAGTCTTGCCGTCTTGGATTCAATGTCCAAAATGAAAAATATCTTGAAACATTATCTCTCGAAATTATCAAATCGTCAGAGATAGAGGGTGAAAGCCTTAATATCCAACAAGTACGCTCGTCTTTAGCGCGTCGTCTTGGTATTAATGCTGCGGGGCTTGTGCCGTCAGCAAGGTACATCGACGGCATTGTAGAGATGAATCTTGATGCCACGCGCAATTACAATCAACCGCTCACTGATGAAAGGCTTTTCGGTTGGCACAACGTACTATTTCCGACCGGTAGGAGCGGACTTTACAAAATTGAAGTTGGCAGATACCGTACGCGCGAGATGGAAGTAGTGTCAGAGCCGATGGGCATGGAGACTGTTCATTATCAAGCTCCTTCGCCGGATAGAGTTCCCGAAGAAATGCAAAAGTTTTTAACGTGGTTCAATGCGGGCAATGATATGGATTTAGTCTTGAAAGCTGCAATAGCGCATTTTTGGTTTGTAACTATTCATCCTTTTGACGATGGCAACGGGCGTATTGCTCGTGCGTTGACGGATATGTTGCTCGCCAAATCAGAGGATTCTCCGTTGAGGTTTTACAGTGTTTCCAACGAAATAAATGCGGATCGCAACGGTTATTACAGTATCCTCGAAGATACTGAGACCGGTGACGGCGATATTACATATTGGTTGCAATGGTTTCTTGAAAGTCTCAGAAAATCAATTGATAAGTCTATAGTTACGATTGATAAGGTTTTGGATAAAACTGATTTTTTTGCAAAAATATCTTCGCTTGCTGTTAATCAGCGTCAAAAGAAAATCCTGACGATGCTTTTGGACGGATTTGACGGCAAACTCACCACTGCCAAATATGCGAAAATAAACAAATGTTCGCAAGATACGGCATTGAATGATATCAAATTCCTTATTGAAAATGGAATTCTCGAAAAGACCGCTGACAAAGGGAAAAATACAGGATATCAACTTTTAAATTAAAAATCCGCCGATGAGGATATCGTCCATTTGGACGTAACCTCCTTTCCATTTGTCAATAAAATCAGAGAGTTGCTGTTTTTGATATTCTCCGGAAGTATTTTGCTTACAAAGCTCGGTCAAAAGCTCTTTCAATCGTCCGTAAGTTACCTTTCGTTTGGTTGTTCCGCTGAATTGGTCAGCAAATCCGTCTGAAAACATGTATAAGTAATCGCCTTTTTGGGCTTGAATTGTTACTGTTTCAAAAGTTTTGGGGCGCGGATGTTGACCAATCGGATTTTTTATGCCTTTGTATTCTGTGAGTTCGCCGTTTCTTACGATGTAAAGTGGATTGTTTGCTCCGGAAAACTTCAGTTCCAAAGTGTCAAGATTTAGTAGACAGAATGCCATATCCATTCCGTCTTTTGGCTCGTCTTCGCATTGATGTTGACTCAATGCATTGATAATAAAGCCTCTCAAGTTTTCAAGAATTTCCGACGGTGAGGATTTTTCTGTGATATTGCTGCATACTTCATTAAGAAAAGTCACGCCCAAAAGACTCATGAACGAACCCGGCACACCGTGTCCTGTACAATCCGCAATTGTGAATGCAATAATATTTCCGCAGCGTTTCATCCAATAAAAATCGCCTGAAACTATTTCTCTTGGTCGCCAAAACAGAAAATAGTCGGTGAAAGCATTTTTCAGAATTTCTGTTGGCGGCAAAACTGCGAGTTGTATTCTTTGTGCGTACTTAATACTGTCTGTTACAGCGCGATGCTTGCGTTCTATTTCGTTTTTTAGGATATTGATATGTTCCTTTTCTTTTTGCATTTGAATGCTCATCGACCAAAGCCGCTTGTTTTTCTCGGAAAATTCTATTTTTTCTTGTTCAAGTTTCTTTTGTTCGAGTAAAATTGTTGCTGCATCTACATTTACTTGAGTGGAAATTTGGGTTTGTTTTTCTTCCTGTTTAGTGTTTTTAAGATGTTCATAAAGAGCATTTTGACGGTCGTAAGCATCTTTGTAAATGCGTATTTGTTGTTTCATACGGTTTTCGGTGCGACGTGCTGATTTTTGCGCAATATTTCTGTTACGAAAATACAGCACAATTGCTATCACTCCAAAAAGTAATGCTACAACTATCAGGATAATATCTAATGTATTGAGTGTCAATTTATCTGTAGATTTTCTAAGTTTGGTACATTATAAACATAAACCACAGAACCTACTGTAGTATTTGTTGAGGTTGATAAGTTGGTAACTGTTTGATTTGTTACTTTTGTTAAGTAAACATTGTAACCCGAATCGGAATCTTTGAATGTCGCAAAACATGCTACTCCGTCATCGTAATCCATTGTAACATTTGTTACCAATTCTCCGTCTTCAGTCAATATCAAAATCGAACCTGACAAACTGCTCAATCTTGATAACAAATCGTTTAAGGAATTGATTGATGACGAGCCGGAAATATTTACGCCGGAAAAACATATATTACCGTTCAATTCTGTGACGTTCAGATATATAGATTCAGCGATGTAAGATTCATCGTTTCGATATATTTCGTTGCCTTCGCTGTCTGTTTTTATTATTATGCTTTGACTGCTGCTACTTGCCGAAATATATGCGTAATCGCCTATTCGTGAACATGTTAAAGGATAATAATCTATTTGTGAGGATTTAATTTCGTTGCCGTTTAAATCAAATATTTTCAAATAGTATTGAGAGTTTTCGTTTTCGTAATAGATGAAAACATTGTTGTTGACCGAAATTACCTCCAAAATATTGATAGTTTCAGAAAATTGCAATTCATTTTCGCTAACCCATTCGCCGTTGCTGTTGATATATCGGAGCGTAAGATTGTACGAACTTGTTTGCATCATTCCTTGGTTCGGAGTTTGAAGAATCATGGCGTAACCTCCATTGTCCAAAGGAGTTCCGTTGGTTGGAACTCTGTTTGTATTATTTTTCTGATCCATCATATTTCCGCCTGCCATAGAAACTATGCTGTCGATTTGGAAAATTTTGTTGCAATCTTTGTCAAATTTTATTACCGCAAAATATGTACGTCCGAACGAATTTGCTGAATAATATTCGATGAAAAATTCGTCATTTACATTTTTTGTGATTTTTCCCGAGGAGATGTCAACTTTCGTATGATTAGTTTCTTCCGGGCTGGGATTATTATTGTTATTATTTTCTTTGTTGTCCTCTTGGTTAGATAAATTGCCGTTGTTTGGATTGAATTGATTATTTGTTTCTAAATTCCACGACATCGTAAATTCTGTGGAAGTGGTTTCTGCTTTTTTGTCGATTTTTACAAATTTATACGTTGTAGTGTCGCCTTCGGAAGTTACAGTAATTATCGAACCGTCAGAGCATGCCACGGGCGTATAAATCGAAGCATTTTCAATCGATTTTATTGGTGAATCTTCGTAGTCGGAATACACGGGTTCTTTCTGACATGATACTGATAACAAGGCAATTGCCGATAATATGTTGATTGTATTTTTCATTGCTTTTATTTTCCTCCTTTTATTAAAATCCGTATCCGTATTTAGCTTTTACCGAGTATCCGAATTTAAATTTGTAACCTACTCTTATATTGAAAGTTGCTAAGTGGATTGCGTCCGGTACAAACATCTTGTTGTAAAGCAAGTTGTGATTGTAATAATTGTACTCCGCATTGTTGAACGGGCGCAACATGTAAGAGAAACTTGCATCTGCGAAAAATGTATTTTGATTGAAATTGCGGTTGATTCTCAATCCGCCGAAAACCGAACAGTTTATTCTGTTTTTGGTTTTCAGATCAATACTGTTGTCGCTTATTGTATTTTGTTGAGATTCACCGTATTCGTTGTAAGATTCGTATTTGGTTTTCAGCAAATAGTTTTGTTGGAATCCTGCATAAAATTCGGGAACTATTTTTTCTTTTCGGGTTGGATAAGTGATTGTTACATATACCGGAACAGTCAGTAAATGAGATGATTCCTTATACACAAATTTGTAATCCAATTTCATTGAATTGTAATAAAAACTGTGATTTTCGGTTCTGGTATATTGCATAAAATTGTATTGCAATCCGGCAGCTACCGACACAAATTTTGTAATATAATACTGAAATCCTATTTCCGCTATAAAACCTTCAGTAGAAGAATAGTCGGGTTTGTTTTTGGAGTCTTCGTTGATAACATGTACAGTATCAATTATTACCATCGGTGTTGAGAGTCCGAAATTTATCCATGTTGCAAAACGCGGAAATGTGTAGAAATTTTTCTTCATTTCCTTAAAAGGCATCGGGTCGCTAACTTGTGTTTCGTAAAACGGATTTTTCTTTAGAAACAATTTCGTAACAGAATCGGCTTCACGGTCAAAACCGGCTTCTTTGAGCGTTGATGCATAATATTTTAGAAATTCGGAATTTTCTTTGCTATTGAATTTTGTTTTGTTTAATGTTTTTGCTGTTTTAATCGCCTCGCTGTATTTTCCGGCATTGTACAACCTTTTGAAATTATACAAAAGAGTTTCGTTGCTGTTGTCTTGAGTGTTTTCTGCAAATTCCGCAGTGCCGGTTTCTCCATCGGAATTCAGATTGTCAAAAAAATCTTTGAAATCTAAATCACTTGCGGTGGAATCCGGATTTTGTGCGCTCATTTTCAGCGACATCATCACAGCTATTATTGTTAATATTAATATTTTTGACGTCTTCATATTTTTTTTCTCTCTTTTTTTTACAATTCTTCTTTGGAGAATTCCTTTCCTAAAATCAGTTCTTTTTCTTCGGCTGAAAGCGGGTCCAGCTTTTGGTTGAATGTTTTTAATATTCTGGCGTAACTCTTAATATCTGTATTCCAAAAACGAATCAATTTGTCTTCGGTAAGCGCAAAAATCATTCCTTTGGTATTGAAACTCATGTTTTTGACTTTGAATCCGTTGAGCGCGTGATCCTCAATATTCAGAATTTTGCTGTTTTCAATATCTTTGGTATCTATCAGCGAAATCCTTTTGTCGGCACTCGCTACTGCTAACAGTTGCGTATTCTTATCGTAAAACATATTTTCGATTTGAGAATGTGCGCAAACTTTGGTGCAGGTCTGTTTGTCGTTTTTGGTATTGAAAAATACTACATTTCCGTTTGAAACGCCGATTACAATCAGATTTTTGTCGGGAATTGATGTCAGCGCAAATGCGTAGTTGCCCGGCGATTCGTAAATCGGTGTGGCTTCGCCCGTTTCGGGATTCCATTTCATAAGTTCGCTGGTGTGTGTTGCCAAATAGATATTGTTGTCAACAATACAGAATTCCGACACTTTGGATTGCGATGTAAATTCGTGTGACGGCTTTTCTTTGGGTTCGTATGGATTCAATACCAAGATTTTGCCGTTGTTGAATGACAGTATGATATGTTTTTGGTCGCTTGTAAAAGTAGCGGCTGTTACATAATCTTTTATTGTTTTCAGTTGTGTTGATTTTTTATTATCGATGTCAACAAAATAAATGGATTTGTCTTTCATCGAAACCAACGCGTATTTGTCAGAAAGTAATATCGCTTTCAGTACCGGTGCTTTGTTTTCGTTGACATTAAATGTCTTAATCAATTTTGCCTTGTTGGCTCCGAGTGCGTAAGTGCTGATTTGTGCATCATTTGTTATCAGACATATTTGATTGGCATTATTGATTTTGAATGTTGAGATATTTTTGGGAACATCTTTTAATATATTGTCGAAAACTTGTTGTTGTTCTATGGCGTAAAGCATTGCATCATAAAGTATTGCATCGTTGTTTCTGATATTGCGTTTTTCGCTGAGTTTGTATGCTGCCCAAGCAAGTTTCAGATTTAGTTCTTTGTCTTCGTATTGATTTTTTGCATTCATAGCCAACATGTTGCAAAGTGTGATGTCATAAAGACGTTCCGAAGAATCTTTCGCCATTTTAGCATCTTTTTCACCTCTTTCGGCACGCTCTTGAGCATCCTTTGCATTTCTCTCACCGGTTTCGGCACGCAAAAGGTTGGATAACGCTTGTTTTTCAGCTTTTTCGGCTCGTGAACGTTCTTCGTTGGCTTGTAAGAGTGCGCGTTCGGTAGCTTGTTGAGCAAGTCGGGCTTTTTGTTCTTCGTCGCGGGCATTTTGAGCGGCAATTTCTGCGGCTTCTTGCGCATCATTGGCTTTTTGTCGCTCTGTTTCGGCTTCCAAACGTTTTTCTTCGGTTTTGGCTCTTTGTATTTCGGCAAGCTTTTGAGAATCTTCGGCTTTTGACTTTTCTCTCATTGCCCAACCCGAAAACAAAAGCATTGTTACAATAAAGGCTATTGCGACAGCAATTATGGTTTTGAACTTACGCTTTTTAGCTTCTTCTTTTTCTAAAATTGCTTTTTTACTTGCCTCGATATAGTCAATACAATTTTCAAAATGAGTTGTTGCCTTTTCGATTTTTTCTTTTTCGGAAATTTTGCTGTTGTCGTACCTTGCAAGCCAATACGCATTGGGACGGCTTTTCTGATACCAATCGTTGAAATAGTTGTAAGAACCCGTAGGCAACAGATATTCTGCGCTTTGCTCGTGATGAAGCCAGCGTTTTACTTGTGCATCAAAATCATAAAAATCTTTTTGATTGTTTTCCATCTCGTAGCCCCACGATGCCAACATCTTCCAGTTACGGATTAACGCCTCGTGAGTGATATCCAAAACAGTATCACCGCTAAGATATTGAGATTCAAAATTGTCCGGCTCGCTAAACGGGCGCAACAATGTGTTTTCGGGACTGCGGAATATATTGATAACGCCGCAAACTGTAGCGTTGTTAACATTGTCTTTGTTTATCATGCCCGTGATTTCGTCGAGAGTGCTGCGGTTTCTTACAGGACGGTTGTTGTCTATTTTTACAAGACTTTTGAAAACCGTTTCAATAATTTGTTTACTCTCTTCGCGGGTGATATTCTTGGGAGCCCAACTTGCATTCTGCTGAAAATGGTCGTAAGCCGATTCGTACAAAATTCCGGCGTGAGCGTTGAGAACATTGTTGAGGTCGGGCTTTTCAAAATACTTTTTCTCGTAATCGGGAAGTTTGGCAAACCATTGGTCAAAATCTTTTTGTTCTTCGTCGGAAAGTACATCTCTTGAAATTCCTGCAATTTTGGCAAGGTGCAACAAGTCAAGCTGTTTTTTGCCGTTGTCAGCCATTTTCCAAAGCAGATTGAGAGCGTGTTGAAGTACAGGAAGTTGGTCGGCACCGTCGTTGATATTATTTACAATTACTTCTGTAAGACGCGGCGATACACTTCCGCCCGCAAGTGTTGCAGGTTCTTCTATTACTTGACATATTTCCGTACGTTTTAGTTGAGGTACAAAAAACTGACTGTAGGCTATAAATTCAGGAAGATGTTTGAATACCGTACACTGACTTATAAAGTCACTACGCATTGTAAATGCCACATAGACAGGCAATTTTTGTGTAACAGCAATTCTTACGGTTTCCAAAAGAAGATTTATTGTAGTATAACATTCTTCGCTTGGGATTCCGTTGTTGAAATTATCTGAATTTGTAAAAACCTCTTCAAATTGGTCGGCAATTATCAGAAGGTTTTTACCTCGATTAGCAGCGTCATCGCCTTCAGTTACATAAAAACCGTTCTTTTTGTACAAGTCAATTACAGAAGAAAATCCGTGGCTGAGTTCTTCAAGACAAGTATCATAATCAAGATCGGCATTTTGAGCAATAGACAGCGCAAGCGAAGCAAGAGGATTTCTCTGAGGTTTGAAATCTGCAATTATCCAGCTGTTGAAATCTGCCTTGAAAAATCCGGCTCTGATATACGGAACAACACCGGCATAAACCATCGATGATTTTCCGTCGCCGGAGGCTCCCGTGATGAAAACCATTTTGTTTTCTTCCAACAGTTTTACAATTTGACGTATATGTAAATCCCTGCCTTTGAAGAAAATCGATTCTTCTTCGGTAAAAGGTCTTAAACCCGGATATGGACAGATATTGGTTTTCATAATGCCGTTTTTGCAGTTGTTTTGTCAAAAAATACTTTGATATCCAACGGTAAAAGGCTGATTTCGTGAATTATTGTTTCGATAATTCCGTCAAAAATTTTCAGTTCTTCTTCGTTGGCATGTGCGCTGTTGCCCACCAAAAAAATCGGAGTTTTGCCGGATTGACCACCGTTGTCTTTCCACACTTGTCTTGCAAACGATACCGCCCAATCGCCGGCATAATTATAATATATCACTCCAATTTTGCAGCCGGAGAGTTGATTTTTGATATATTCGGTATAATCGATATTGCTGTTCATAGATATTCCGAGAGTAGTTACAGTTTGAATATCTTCCAACATGTGGGAAATCTCTTCAGCTGTTTGCTTGTCTAAATCGTTGTAAATAAAAAAGATGTCTTTGTGTTGAATTTCTTGTTGAACTTCGGTACGGATATTCATAATCGTTCTGAGTTCTTCTACAAAAACAATCGCAGAAGTTTTGGACGAGTAAATAGTGTTTTCTACAATTTCGCGTCTGATATTGTTGATATACTTATTGTTGTCAGTAATCTGTCCCGACGGATTCCATACAAACATCTTGAAAGTTTTGCTTCTGAGATTTTTTGCCAATCGGTATTGTTTGCCGGCATTGCTGTTGAAACCTTTGCCTTGAGGGTCGTAAATATCTACGTTGCCCAATAGATGTATCGAACAATCTGATTGTTGCATCAATTGTATATCAGTATCCTCGTTGCCGGACGAGTTGAAAACCTTGATTCCGGCTTTTCCCAAAATAATACATAGCTTATTTTTCGTTTCCGACATATCGTTAGAAACATCGGCAACAAATACTTTTATTTCATGTGTAAATAAGCTAATATCCATCTTTTGTTTTACTTTGTAATTGTTTTTACATGCATTAATGATACCATTTGACGCAAATTTAAGATTTTTTTTCTTAATCGAATCAAATAAATTGCTAAAAAAAGTAAAAGGTTCGATTATTTGTGTAATTTTGTCCCGATTTTCTAATCAGAAACAATACACGTATTTTATTAATTTAACACAAATCACATCAATGGAAAACAACGAACAAAACACCGTAAATATAGCCGGTGAGAACACTGCTAACGAGTTGGAAAACAAAGAACAGTCAATCGCAGTAAATGTAGATGAAGCACAACAAAAGATGTCACAAGCCGATATTGATAGAGAAATGAGACGAATGCAATACCAGGTAAAAAACGCCATAGCGGCACAAGGTGGAAAAGGAATTGTTATCGGTTTGCTTTTGATTATAGTTGGTGCAATTTTTACATTTACTTCAACTACAAAAATATATATCGGCGCATTTATAGTCGGCGGTATTTACATCGTGAAAGGTATTTATCATTTGATAAAAGCAGCACGAATTAAGATTAGATGAGTCGTGAAATGTTCCGGGGAATTTATAATCAACCTCGGTTTCATCATCGCAGTCCCGAAGGGACGGCATAAAATATCCGGGGGTGTTGTCGGCAACGACAAAAACCCCCGGATAATTGACGCATTAATTTCGAAGTAACGGTGATATAAAAAAAGAGCGGAACGATAAAATCGAACCGCTCTAATTGTTAGAGTGTCAAAAGGAATTAAGAATTTGTTACCTCCGTTTTTACCTCGGTGTCAGTAGACACTTCGGTAGTAGAGTTTTTGTTTAATCCCTTCGATTTGTCAAACAATTCGTTGATAATCAATGCAAACTCGTTGCATGACTTAGGAGCTATATAAGCATTATATGCGTTGACATAATCTGCAAATTCGCCCCATGCTTTGTTCAAAGCATCGCGTGCGCCCGGTTTGTAACCCTTATTCGCTTGGTAATAATTACCTCTTAAGTCGTATAAACTTTCGTGTTTATCCAACAAATTTGCTACTATTGACAATAAGATGTCAATACTAAGTGTTTTGAGAGCCGGTTTCCCAAGTTGATTAAACTCGTTTAATTGTCGTTTAATTTTTTCAATTTTCTTAAACAAATTATTTCCTTTGAGAATGCCGTATTTGTCAACAATCTCTTTGGCTGTCTTTGCGAGATCCGAAATTTGTGTTTCCGGATTATACACATTGGCAGTGATAATCTGTCTAATTGAATTAAAGACATTAAACATCTGTTTCCTCACCTCGGTAAGCTCTACCGTATAAGGGTTGGTTCTCTGTTTTTCAACAGCTGTTACCAACAAATTGTAGTTTTCAGTGAAATTTTTAGCATATTCACTGTTTCGTACTTCTTCAGGCAACTTTCCCAAAGTTGCGAGTGCTCGTGCCGCGAAGTACAGCGTTTCTAGGTTCGAAAACCTAACGAGACTTTTTAAACAAAAGTAGTTCATAGTGTTTAAAAATTTAAAAGTGTTAATAAATAAAGTTAATTATAATTGCCTAATGATTTAATTACAACCGACTGTTTTATTCTTTTTTGCTATTCTCTATTATTTCGAGTCGGAATTACGTTTGTTCAATCAATTAGAACACTACAATGATACAAAATCTTTTTTAATTGTGCAAATCTTTGCTATTCAATGACTTCTATAATCTATCAAAAATCATATAAAAATATCCGTTTTTGTAGTAAAATTCGCCTTTACAGATACTTGTGGCGGTTTTTGTTAAAAAATATTAAATTATATAATTGATTATCAAACAGATATGTAATTCTTGCTGATTTTGACATCTTTTTGTTTGAAAAATTCTTGGAATTCTTGAAAATTGTATCGCTACGAGAAATGAAAATTCTTGGAATTCTTGAAAATTGTATCGCTACAAGAAATGAAATTACCGGAAATTATTAATCTTGTATCGCTACAAGAAATGAAATTACCGGAAATTATTAATCTTGTATCGCTACAAGAAATGAAATTACCGGAAATTATTAATCTTGTATCGCTACAAGAAATGAAATTACCGAAAATTATTAATCTTGTATCGTTACAATAAAGGAAATTACCGGAAATTATTAATCTTGTATCGCTACAATAAAGGAAATTTCCGGAAATTATTAATCTTGTATCGCTACAATAAAGGAATTTTCTGAAAATTATTAATCTTGTCACGCGACAAGAAAGGAAATTATCGGGAATTATGAATCTTGTTGCGACAATATTTTGTATTTTCTGACATCTTGTCTTATTATATTCTGTCAAAAAGTTAGTCGATTGTCATTTTTTGTGACAGTTTGTCATTAAAATTTATTCGGTACGGGGTTTGATTGTTGGCATTCGGAAATTTTAATTTAAGTAAAACATCTAAAACTATATAAAATATGGCAACGACAGGTAAAATTGGAGTTACAAGTGAGAACATCTTCCCTGTAATCAAAAAATTCTTGTATTCAGAACAGGAAATCTTTTTAAGAGAATTGGTTTCCAACGCAGTAGATGCTACTACAAAGGTAAAAGCATTGGCAAGAAAAGGCGATCTCAAGGAAGACCTTGGCGATTTGACAGTAAGAGTGAATGTTGACAAAGATAAAAAGACTATCACTATTTCGGATCACGGTATCGGTATGACTTCTGAGGAGGTTGACAAATATATCAATCAGATTGCATTCTCATCAGCAGGCGACTTCCTTGAAAAATACAAGGATTCTATTGATGCTATTATCGGTCATTTCGGACTCGGATTCTACTCTGCATTTATGGTTTCAGAAAAGGTTGACATCATCACAAAGAGTTGGCAGCCTGATTCCAAAGCTGTAAAATGGAGTTGCGACGGCAGCCCTGAGTATCAGATGGAAGAAACCGAAAAGGCTGAACGTGGTACTGATATTATTCTTCATATCGACAACGATTCGGCAGAGTATCTCGAAGATGCCAAGATTGAAGGTTTGCTCAAGAAATATTGTATGTTCCTTCCTGTTCCTATTGCTTTTGGCAAGATTAAGGAATGGAAAGAAGATAAATATGTTGATACCGACAAAGATAAGGTTATCAATGATACTGAACCGCTTTGGACTAAAAAACCGTCGGAACTCAAGGATGAGGATTACAAGAATTTCTACAAGAAACTTTATCCTTCTACTTTTGAAGATCCGTTGTTTAATATCCATTTGAATGTAGATTATCCGTTTACACTTACAGGTATTTTGTATTTCCCGAAAATCCGTACTAATTTGGAAATTCAGAAAAACAAAATCCAGTTGTATTGCAACCAAGTATATGTTACAGACAATGTAGAAGGTATTGTGCCTGAGTTCTTAACATTGCTTCATGGTGTATTGGATTCTCCGGATATTCCTTTGAATGTATCAAGAAGTTATTTGCAGTCGGATTCTAATGTAAAGAAAATCAGCAACCATATTACAAAGAAAGTTGCTGACAAGCTTACAGATATTTTCAAGAATCAGCGCGAAGATTTGGAAAAGAAATGGGACGATCTCCGTTTGTTCATTCAATACGGTATGCTTACAAACGACAAGTTCTATGAGTCAGCCAAAGATTTCTTCTTGTACAAAAATACCGAAGACAAATATTTTACTTTGGATGAATACAAGAATATCATCAAAGCAAACCAAACTGACAAAAACAATACTATAATAATACTTTACGCTACCAACAAGGAAGATCAGTATTCATTTATTTCGGCAGCCAAAGAAAAAGGTTACGATGTATTGATTTTGGATTCAGCATTTGATTCACATTTTATCAACCAGGTAGAACAAAAGAATTCAGATGTAAGATTTATGCGTGTAGATTCTGATACATTGGACAAACTTATCAGAAAAGAAGACGCTCCAAAATCTACATTGACCGATACCGAAAAATCAGATTTGTCAGCAGTATTCAATTCACAAACACCAAAGAATTCCAACAAGAATTTCACAGTAGAATTTGATACCTTGTCGGCAGACGATATGCCTGTATTGATTACCCAGAGCGAATTTATGCGTCGTATGAAAGATATGGGTAAGATGGGCGGTCCAGAATCAAGTTTCTACAACAATCTTCCTGACAATCTCAATCTTGTTGTCAACGAAAACCATCCGATAGTAAAATCAATAATTGCGGATGCAAAATCGGCAACAGCAGCTGATGTTACAAAATTGGAAGACGAGTTGAAACCTTTGAAATCTGATTTGGAAAGTCTTGAAAAGCTTACCAAAGACAAGAAAGAGGAAGAAATCAGTACCGAAGAGAAAACCAAGAAAGAGGAATTACAGAAGAAAATCTCAGACTTGGAATCAAAACGCAAAGAGGTATTTGAGAAATATGCCGGCGGCAACAAGTTGGTTAAACAATTGATAGACTTGGCATTGTTGGCAAACAACATGCTTAGAGGCGAAGATCTTACCAAATTTGTAAAACGTTCGGTAGAATTTATTGGAAAATAATTTTGTAATTTGTGTTAATTATAATTAATTTAGAGGCTTGAAGTTAACTGCTTCAGGCCTTTTTTCGTATAAAATAAAAAATAATAAAATTTGGTACAATACCTTCTTTTTGGTACGCTGTTTGCCTATTCGGGAGATAGGAAACAGTAAAGAATATAAACAACAAAAAGATTAAATATTTAACTCTGCGTGAGGTAGTTACCCACGTTTTTATTTTTATTTATAAAAGATGTAAAAACATAAAACAACAGACGAATGAAAATAAAATTTGTAGTGGTTGGCAAAACCGTGGAGAAATATTTAATAGACGCGTGTGCCGAATACGAAAAGAGGATTAAAAAATATATCCAATTTGAGTATATCGTTCTCAAAGACCTTAAAAATGCTTCGTCGCTCAGTCACGACCAAGTGAAAGAGCAGGAAGCCAAACTATTAGAACCGTATATGACGCCCAATACTTATCGGATAATACTCGATGAGCACGGCAAAGAGTATACGAGTGTAGAATTTTCCGAATATATAGGTCGGAAAATGGCGAATTTAGGGAAAGATATAACATTTGTGATAGGAGGTCCATACGGTTTTGATCCTAAAATCAGTGCTTTGGCAGACGATAAGATTTCGCTTTCCAAAATGACATTTTCTCACCAGATGGTCAGACTGATATTCTTGGAGCAATTGTACCGTGCGTATACAATCATGCGCGGAGAACCTTATCATCACGAATAACGAAAAATGGAGATATCAGAAGAATTTTTATTTATTTTTACATAGAAATAACTACTCAAGGAAAAAACTTTTTTAATAGACTACAAACAATTATTTTTTAGACACTATTAAAATTCAAGGACAAAAACAAGTGAAAGAGAAGTTTGTACAACTGTTTGTGAAATTTCAGTTTCTGGTATATGCAACAATACTGTGCATATCTGCAACTGTATTGGAATCGTATCTCAGTGGAGTTACCTCGGCGAGAATAGATTCCGACAGGGTGGAGAATGTATTGCATATAAAAGAAACAAAACTTGACAGCATTCTGACGTTTTTTCAAAATGAGGTAGAGAAAGGAGAAAACTTTCATAAAGAAAATTCGATATGGCTGTTTAAACAAAATCTTGATTATCTCAAAGACGAAGGTTTTACGGTATTTGTCTACGAGAAAGATACATTGAGATTTTGGACAGATAATGTTGTACCCGCAGGCAGAATATTTTCGCAGTCGTTGCTCAATAATACATTTGCTAATCTTGACAATGCTTGGTACGAAATCCGCACCGTAATCAACGGCGACTATCGTTATGTCGGATTAATTTTTCTGAAGAATAAGTATAATCTCAAAAACAAATATCTTAAAAACGAATTTTTACCCGATTTTAATCACGGTCCTGAGATTCAAATTTCTATGGTACCGGTAAGTTTCGGTATGGATATCCGTGACAAAGACGGTAAATATGTTTTTACGCTTGTACCTACAAGTACTTACGACATGGAGGGCGAGAAATTTAATTCCGTCGGAATACTTTATTTCCTGTCGTTGGTGATGATGTTGATTTTTATTTATACTGTAATTTGCCGGCTTGCCAAGGAGGACGGTAATTACCTGAAAATAATATCAATAATAATAGGTGTAGTGGTAGTAAGAACATTGATGGCGATATTCAAGCTGCCGCCGTCGATATATTCTTTAAACTTTTTTGATCCGGAATTCTTTTTAGGACCGGGAATATTTTCAAGGTTTGGTGATTTTATTATCAATTCGGTAGTAATATTAGCAGTAGTAGTTTATATCTTTAAACTTACAGAATACAACAAAGTAGGCGATTATTTGAAAACTGCTCCGAAGAAAAATCTGTATACGATTTGGGGATTTTCGTTGACAGTTTACTTTTTGTTTTTCGGATACTTGTATTCTGTTACAAAACAGCTTATAGGTCACAGCAAAATATTGTTTCAGCTTACAAATATCATAGAGCTTGATATTTACAGTATATCCGGCATTATGATTTTGATAATACTGACAGCTGCACTTATATATACATCAGTAAAGATGACATCTTATTTTGATTATTCTTTGATAAAAAATCTGAATAAGACATTATTAATAAGTGCCGGAGTCGGAGTAGTATTATTTATAGTATCATCGTTGATATTCAGTCTGCAAACAGCAATAGCCTTGTTGTATGTATGTTTGATATTGGGTGCATCTATGATTATGCATTACAAAAATGCAGAAACAAGTGTCTACCGTTATATATTTATGGTATTTTTGAGTGCGGTATTTACATGTAATCTTATAAGTAATACCACAGAACAAAAAATCATAGAAGAAAGCAAAACATTGGTAACCTATCCGGCAGACGAGCGCGATCAAATTGCGGAACTTCTTTTGAGTGATATTTCTCAAAAGCTGCCTAACGATGAGGTAATTACAGATTTCTTGAGAATTTCAGACACTCAACAGCGAGTTTCCAAACTTCGTGATTATATTCAGCATCAGTATTTCAACGAGTTTAGAAGCAAATATAATCTTAGTACCAAAGTTTTTAAATTAGAGCCCGGAGAATTGTTTGCCGATATAGATGATGATTTTGTAAAAGCCGTAGAGCAACACGGCAAGTCGGTAAATGCTACAGGTTTTTATTTTGTTGACAAAAATGACGGTACAATCAGTTACATGTGTCCGTTGAGATATGTAATCAGTCAACAGATATTTTATTTGTGTATTTCGTTGGATTCCAAACCGATACCTCAAGAATTGGGTTATCCGGAATTGTTGATGGATAATAGTGTAAAACCATCACCGATACGAGATTACAGTTACGCGAAGTATTCACGCAGTCGCAAGATTTCTCAAAACGGAAATTATAATTACGATTTGACTGACGGTGTATATATTGCTGAAGTAGGGGAGGGGGATACCATCGCTACTACCAAAACCGGCGATTATATTCATACAATTTATCGTAACGGCGAGAATACCATTGTGTTGTCGCATAGAAAATTATCAATATCTGATTTTGTAACACAATTTGCGTATTTGTTTGTAACATATATTACTGTTTTGTTGATAGTATTGGTAATCAAGATGTTTCTTACAAACAATACAAATTACCGTTATCAAATAAAAACGCGATTGATATTTTCGATAACAGGAATATTGATGTTGTCATTCATATTTATATGTATTGCAACGGCATATATCAATTTCCATCGTTTCAAGGAAGACAACATGAAGAGTATCGACGAAAAGGTTAAGAGTGTTTACATGGAATTGGAACATACCTGCGGCGATACTACAAGTTTTTCAACGATGTGGAATCCAAATACAAATAGTGTGATGGATGAATATTTGGTACAATTGTCACATATATTTTTCATTGATATCAATTTGTATGGACCACACGGACAATTGATAGCAAGTTCACGCCCGGAAATATTTAGACAGGGACTTATCAGTACCCGTATGAATACTACCGTTTTACGACAATTTGTATTAGGAAACAAGTCAAATATAATTCAAGACGAGAAAATCGGACAAATGCAGTATGCATCAGCCTATATTCCGTTTTACAATTATAAAGACAATTTGATGGGTTACATCAATTTGCCGTATTTTACAAAGCCTGACGTTTTTAAACGTGAGCTTAGCAATTTGATAGTTTCAATTATCAATCTGTATGTTGTTTTGATGATGCTAAGTATTGTAGTTGCAGTATTTGTATCAGAACGTATCGTTCAGCCAATCAAGTTGATACAGCACAAGATGGAGAAAATAGAGCTTGGCAAACAGCACGAGAAAATCGAGTATGACCGCAAAGACGAGTTGGGACAACTTGTTGCCGAGTACAACAATATGGCAGAAAAGTTGGAAGAAAGTGCGAAATTGTTGGCACAAGGAGAGCGAGAAAGTGCATGGCGTGAGATGGCAAAACAAATTGCGCATGAAATCAAAAATCCGCTTACACCGATGAAACTCAGTATCCAGTTTTTGATGAGTCGCAGGTCAGATGCCGGTTTCGACGGAATTTTGGAAAAAGTTTCAAATACATTGATTCAACAAATTGATACATTGTCATCAATAGCAACCGGATTTTCCAACTTTGCAAAGATGCCGAAGCCAAACGAACATCCTTTCAATGTGGTTGAAACATTGGAAAATGTTATTCAATTGTTCAATAATGTTGACAATATGGATATTACCTCGGATTTGGGCGGCTACAAAGAGATAATAATTGTAGCAGACAAAGAGCAGATTTCGCGTGTGTTTATCAACTTGATAAAAAATGCAACACAAGCAATACCCGATGGTGTAAGAGGTAAGATTCATGTAACATTGGAATGTAAAGAAAAGCTTGTAATAAAAATTGCTGACAACGGTTGTGGTATTCCTGACGAAATTCGAGGAAAATTGTTTACTCCGTCTTTTACAACGAAGAGTAGCGGTTCGGGTTTAGGATTAGCAATGGTTAAAAATATAATAATCAATGCGAAAGGAGATATTACCTTTGAATCTGAAGTAGGAAAAGGAACAACCTTTATTGTAACATTGCCTATCAATAAAAAGCCACAGCAGACAACTTGATGTAAAAAAGGTTATAAAAAAATGTTGAAGTAAAAAAATTAATAAATGATTTACTTTATCATTTTTTTTATATACCTTTGCCCAAAATTTTTAATACAATAAATGAAACAATTAAAGTATATATTAACATCACTATTAGCTGTAATAATTGTTGGATGTAAAACTCCTAAAGATATAGCGTATTTTTAAGATTTGAAAGAAGATACGGTTATGAAAATTGAGAGCGAGAGCCCTAACTTCAGATTGAAACCGGGGGATAAATTATCGATCGTTGTAACATGTCGTGATAAGCAAGTTGCAGAGATGTTTAATTTAATCAGACCGACTTTCAACAGTGGTGGTAGTTCCGGTTCAATTGTTTATTATACCGTAAATCCTGATGGTACAATTGATTTCCCTTTAATTGGTTCAATAGAAGTAGTGAATTTGACACGTTCTGAATTGGAAAATTTAATAAAAAGTAAACTCATTGAACTTCAATATATACAAGATCCGGTTGTAATAGTAGAATTTAATAGTCTTTATTACAATGTTTTGGGCGAGGTTACAAAACCCGGTCGCTATAATATCACAACAGATAAATTTACTGTTCTTGATGCAATAGGAGCTGCCGGAGATTTAACCATTCAAGGCTTGAGAAAGAATGTTAAAATAATTAGAGAAGAAGCCAACGGTCGTCAAGTTTATGAAATAGATTTGACCAACGCTGAAAGTATTCTCACGTCTCCTGCATATTATATTCAACAGAATGATGTTTTGTATGTAGAAGGAAACAATCAGCGTAAGAGACAATCTCTTGTAAACGGAAATACAACGCATTCAGCATCGTTTTGGATTTCGGTTGCATCACTCTTGGGATCTATGTATGTAATATTTGTAAAGTAACTTTTTAAAGAAATGGTAGAAAATCAGGTAGCTGAAACACAACAAGTTGAAGCAAAAGAAATATCAGCACAAAGTACATTAAATATTCCGGATTTGATATTTGCATGCCTATCAAGATGGTGGTGGTTTGCTGTATCAGTTTTGATTTGTGCATCAATTGCTGTTGCGTATTTACTTACAACTCCCAAAATATATACTCGTTCTGCTGCGATTATGATTAAAGAAGAAAGTAAAAAAACTTCTTCTTTTAGTAGTAAGATGAATTCGTTCGCAGAAATGGGTATGTTTTCGATGGAGTCAAGTGTTTACAACGAACTTATTGCTATACAATCTCCTTCATTGATGTTGGAAGTTGTAAAGAGATTAAAACTTGATTACAATTATGCAATTGAAGATAAATTTCGTAAGTTAGTTGTATACGGATATTCACTTCCGTTTGAGGCAGAATTGTTGGATGCAACGGATATGACTTCAGGAAGTTTTACAATTGTATTGTCATCTGACGGTTCATTTTTTATGACTGACTTTTTGTTTCCGGGAACTGATGAGCCAATTAAGGAAATTGTAAAAGGTGTTGCCGGTACTAAAGTCAACACTCCGCTTGGTGATGTTTTGATTACAGGAAATAAGTACCTTAGTAAAATAGAAAAACCTACAAAATATTTTGTTAGTAAAAGTTCTTTGAGAGGTTCGATGTTGGCATATAGCGGTAAATTTTCAGCATCTTTAAATGATAAAAAAGCTTCTGTAATTACACTTACTGTAAATGATCAAAATATTCAGAGGGCAGAGGACATCTTGAATATGATGATTACAGTATACAATGAGAAGTGGGTAGAAGATAAAAACCAACTTGCTATTAGTACTTCATATTTTATTAACGACCGTTTGAATAAAATCGAGCAGGAGTTAGGAAGTATTGATGGTGATGTTTCTTCGTTTAAGTCGTCTAACTTATTACCTGATATTGAGAAATCAAGTGATATGTTTTATACTCAGGCCAATACGCTTAATAATCAGATTATTTTACTGAACACTCAGTTGTATATGGCTCAGCAAGTGAAGTCGTATGTGGCTGACACTACAAAAAAATATCAACTGATTCCGGTATATTTGGGCGGCGAAAACAATGGAGCTACAGAACGTCAAGTTTCGGAATACAACGCTGCTGTATTGCAACGTAATAGTTTGATTGCTTCTTCTTCTGAGAAAAACCCGTTGGTGAAAGATATAAATGAGAAAATCGATGATATGAGAGCTACTATTATCGGTTCTATCAACAATCAGATAAATTACATCAATGCTCAGATTAAGTCGTTGAAAAACAATTTGAATCAGAGTATTTCTCATATTTCGAGCAACCCTGACAAAGCTAAATATTTGTTGACAATTCAAAGACAGCAAAAGATTAAAGAATCACTTTATTTGTTTTTACTTCAAAAACGTGAAGAAAATGAATTGTCACAAGCATTTACTGCATACAATACACGTTTGATTACGCCTCCTATGGGTGCTAACAAACCGACAAAACCTCAGAATATGAAGATTATAGGTATTGCGGTAGCTTTGGGACTTGTAATTCCGTTTGGTATTATATTCTTGATTGAATCCAATAATACCAAAGTACGTTCTCGCAAAGATTTGGAGAATCTTTCAATTCCTTTTGTTGGAGAGATTCCTCAACATACTCGTATTCATCGCAAAGGTATATTAAAATTTCTCAAACGCAGAAAAGAATATGATGTTGACGTAAAACAGATACTTGTAAAACCCGATTGTAAAAATGTTACTAATGAGGCTTTCAGAGTTGTGAGAAGTAACATCGAGTTTATTAATACTACCGAGGAAAAAAAAGTTGTACTTGTAACATCGTTGATGACAGGTAGTGGTAAGTCGTTTATTTCGTCTAACTTGGGTGCTTCTTTTGCGTTAAAATCCAAGAAAACTATTGTAATTGACTTAGACTTACGTAAAGCTTCTTTGAGTCAGTTAGTTGACAGTCCTGAATCCGGAGTTTCTACATTTCTTGCCGGTTACGACCAGGATTGGAAACCATTAGTAAAACAGATTCGTGAGAATTATTATATTTTGCCGGCGGGTGTTATTCCGCCTAATCCGGCTGAACTTCTTTACTCAAATCGTTTTGACCGTATGATCAACGAAATGAAAGAAGAATATGACTGGATTCTTTTGGACTGTCCTCCGGTAGAAATTGTTGCTGATACAAGTATTATTGCACGTCATGTCAACATGTCGTTGTTCATTGTAAGAATTGGTAATCTTGATCGTAGTATGCTTCCGATTATTGATAAGATGTATCTTAGCAAGAAGTTGCCGAATGTTTGTTTGCTTCTTAACGGTAGCAAAACTGCCAATGGTCATTACGGTTACTCACGTTACGGTTATGGTTACGGATACGGTTACGGCTATGGCTATGGATACGGTTACGGCTATGGTTATGGATACGGTTACGGAGTTTCTGATGATGAAGCTTTCGATGATGACGTTGAAACTGTTCCGAAAAAGAAACATCGTAAAAAGTAGATTTAATTTTTATTCTATATTTAGTTTTATGAAGGTTGCAATTGTGATTAAGTTCGCTGTTGTGACCTTTTTTATTTTTACATACTATTTATTTTGAAATTGCGTTTATAATTATGAATAGACTTATATTATAACAACAATAAAACTAATCCGACAGAGAATTAATTTTCTGTCGGTTTTTTATTTTGCAAATTTTGAGTTCTGTAACAAAAAAATCTTACCTTTGCGCGGTATTTATTAACAGTTACAAAAATGGTAGAGATTTGCAGTTTGGCTTCCGGTAGTAATGGAAATTGTTATTATATTGGAAATCAGGAAAATGGAATTATTATTGATGATGGTATTTATTATAAACGTTTGGTAGAGCGTTGCGAAGTCGCTAATATTCCGTTGGAAAAGATTAGAGCCGTTTTTGTTTCGCACGAGCATGCTGACCATGTTCGCGGTGTAAGAGTTTTAAATAAAAGAACTAATATTCCTGCTTATTTTACTTCTAAAACTTATTACCAAACTTTCAAGAAAGATCGTCCTGCCAATTTTTGTGAACTTATTCCCGGTGAAGTTGTTGATATCTTTGGAATAAAAGTTCATTGTTTTAGTAAGCATCATGATGCCAAAGATCCTGTGAGTTTCAGAATCGAAATCAACGGTCTGAATATCGGCGTGATGACTGATATTGGTGTTGCGGACGAAATCCTTCAGTCTGAATTTTCTAAATGTCAAGCTGTATTTTTGGAAAGCAATTATGACGAAGAGATGTTAAAAAATGGTTCCTATCCGTATTATTTGAAAGAACGTGTAGCTTCTGAAGTAGGACATCTTTCTAATACTCAGGCTTTTGAATTAGTACGTGATTTTGCAAATGAGAATCTTTCGCACTTGATTTTTTCTCATATTTCGGCTGAAAACAATACTAAAGAAAAAGTCCTTGAAAAGTTTGAACCTTTCAAGGACAAGTATAAGATGTATGTTGCTCCGCGTTACGAATGTGGCGAAGTTATAAAATTATCTGACTAAATCAAGCTCTTTGATGATATTTTGTGCATTCCCGAGCTTGTCGATAAGGAAAACTACGTAACGGATATCTACCGAGATATTGCGGCAAATTTCCGGATTGTAATTGATATCGCTCATTGTGCCTTGCCAACAACGGTCAAAATTTATTCCGATAAGTTCTCCGTTGGCATTTACAACCGGACTTCCTGAGTTGCCGCCTGTTGTGTGGTTCGATCCCGTAAAACATACATGGATTTTCCCGTCACTCTTGTCGGCATATTTTCCGTAATTCTTTGTACGATAGAGTTCTTTCAATTTTTCAGGAACGTGATAATCGTAGATGTCAGGATTATCTTTTTCGATTACGCCTTCCAATGTTGTATAAGGTTTGAAAATTACACCGTCGTTGGGTTCGTAACCTTTTACTTTGCCGTATGTAAATCTCAATGTGAAATTTGCGTCAGGAAATTGAATCTTTTCAGGCATATATTTAATCATCGCACTCTGATATTCTTTGTCCAAATTGTCATTTTGGTTGTAGAAATTTCTGAGTTGAGGCATGATTTTGTCAAAATACATCGTTATGAATCGATAGTAATAAATTATTCCCGGATCTTTAAGTAATGTATTTTTCATTGTTTTTACATTTTTTTCCCATTTAGATTGACTGTTTCCGATATTTGCTAAATACTTGTCAATAAAACTTTTAAGTTTCACAGTATCAGCCAATACTGAATTGTTGTAATAGTAATTTACATAATCAGAGGCATTTTTGATGCCGTTGTTTTTGTAAATTGTAGCAAATGTATCGGGCATGAAAGCCGCACACGAATCGGAATAAATCTGTAAAAGTCTTGTAAAAAGTCTGCGTTCCAAGGCTTTGTCTCTTGATGATACTATTGATTTTACATCGTTGTAAATCGAATATGCTTCTTTTTGCAATTCTGTCGGAGTAAGATTTTCGCTTATTGTAGCAAGTTTATAAAGTTTTTCTCCGGTTTTAAATTGCATTGTTTGGTAGATACTTTCTACAAAATATGCATCGGCTCTTAGTACGTTAATCGAATTTTTGTAAGATTCGTTGTACTGTTTGAGCAATGTAGAATAATCGGCATCGTTGCTGATTTGTTTGCTGAAATCTTTTTCAAAATTGCGTTTTTGATTTATAACATCAAAACGTTTCAGACCCAAAATCACGCCTTCCCATTTTTTCTTTGCATTTTCTACTCCTGCGTAACGGCTTGTGTATTTTAGCCTTACAGTTCTGTCTGCATCAATTGCTTCTTCCATAAGGTCCATGATATTTTGACGGACAAATATTCTTGATGGAAACAATACATTTTGACGCGCATCTACACCGTATGAACTGAGGTAAAGTTCTGTATTTCCCGGATATCCGAATACCATCGTAAAATCTCCTTCCTGAACTCCTTTCAACGAGATTTTGAAATGTTGTTTAGGTTGGTACGGAACATTTTCCGGTGAATAGTCAGCCGGTTCGTTGTTTTTGTCAGCATAAATTCTAAACATCGAAAAATCACCGCCGTGACGAGGCCACATCCAGTTGTCGGTATCGCCGCCGAAATTTCCGATTGATGACGGTGGTGCGCCTACTAATCTTACATCACTAAATACTTTGTATACAAACAAATAGTAAACATTTCCGGCATAAAAATTTTCAATTTCGTATTCAAGTTTTTCTCCGAAACGTTTTTTTGCATCTTCTATGCAAGCTTTTTCACCTTCTTTGTTGGTAACGTCAAATTTCTGAAGATTAATTTCTTCCATGCGTTCAAGAATCTGAATTGTCAAACCCTTGCATGGTAATTCTTCATTAAGACTTTTTGCCCAAAATCCGTCGGTCAAATAATCGTGTTCCAATGTGCTGTGGCTCTGAATTTGTCCGCGTCCGCAGTGATGATTTGTTAACAACAAACCTTTGTTGCTGACAATTTCGCCGGTGCAGCCGCCGCCAAACTGAAGTACTGCATCTTTCATACAAGCTTTGTTGATACTGTAAACGTCTTCGGCTGTAAGTTTGAATCCGTTTGCCTGCATATCTTTGATATGGTCGCCTACCAAAATAGGTAGCCACATCCCGCCGTCGGCAAGCAATATGCTGCTGCTTGTCAACAACAATGCTAATGATAATAAAATTTTTTTCATGTGCTTATCTTTAAAAAAAATAAAAATTGATTATTCTTGGTGTCTGCCTTTCAAAACAGCTACCACGTCTTCGATTTTTTTGCCTCTTGAACTTAGCAATACAATTACATGATACAGTAAATCAGCCGCTTCGTTTAAGAATAATGAATCGTTGTTGTCTTTGGATTCTATGATAAGTTCTACAGCTTCTTCTCCAACTTTTTTTGCAATCTTGTTGGTGCCTTCGCGGAAAAGCTTGGTTGTGTAGCTTCCTACAGGACGTTCTGCATTGCGTTTGTCGATAAATTGTTGTAAATAAGACAAAAATCCGATGTTAGACTCTTCAAAATCAAAACATGATGTTGTGCCTTTGTGGCATGTCGGTCCGTCGGCTTTGGCTTTAATTAAAATTGTATCGTTGTCGCAATCTACGTACATCTCTTTTACGTGAAGAAAATTTCCTGAAGTTTCGCCCTTGGTCCAAAGGCAGTTGCGAGAACGACTCCAAAATGTTACTTTGCCGGTTTCTTGAGTTTTCTTGTAACTTTCCTCGTTCATGTAGCCGAGCATCAATACTTGAAGTGTCTGATAATCTTGTATAACGGCGGGAATTAATCCGCCCATTTTCTGAAAGTCTAAATTCATGGTTTTTATGGTCTTACGTTTATTTTTTCTTTTATTAAATACTGTTTTAGTTCCGGAATTGCGATTTTGCCGAAATGAAAAATACTTGCTGCCAAAGCTGCATCGGCTTTACCTTTTGTAAAAACATCCTTAAAATGTTCCATTTCTCCAGCACCGCCGGAAGCAATTACCGGAATGGTAAGCATTTCCGATAGTTTTGCAAGCGATTCGTTGGCAAAACCGTTTTGATGTCCGTCGTGATTCATCGAAGTAAAAAGAATTTCGCCTGCGCCACGTTCTTCCATTTCTTTCGCCCAAGAGTAGAGTTCTAGATTGGTTGCTTTTTTGCCGCCGTGTGTATGTACAATCCATTGATTATTAATTTCTTTGGCGTCTATCGCTACTACAACGAATTGTTTTCCGAATTTTTTTGCCAAATCGCTTACCAATTGAGGATTTTTTACGGCTGCCGAATTTACTGAAATTTTGTCAGCGCCGTAAATCAAAAGATTTTCAGCATCTTCCACACTGGAAATTCCGCCGCCGATTGTAAACGGTATTGATAGGTTTTTCGCAACACTTTCTACCAACGAGTAAATTTGTTTTCTGCCTTCGTTGGTGGCTGTAATATCCAGATACACAAGCTCGTCCACGCCTTGTTCCGAATATGCTTTGCCCAATTCCACAGGGTCGCCGGCGTATCGCAAATTCTCAAAACTTACGCCTTTTACTGTCTGTCCGTCTTTTACATCAAGACATGCTATTATTCTTTTTGCTAACATCTTTTTTATTCTGAGGTTAATTGAGCCAATTCTCTTAATGTAACACGTTTTTCGTAAATTGCTTTGCCTACAATTGCGGAATGCAGATTGTTGTTTGCCAAGTTTTCAAGATCTTTAATTCCTGATACTCCGCCGCTTGCAGTGATTTTCAATGTTGGAAATTCTTTCTGTAATTTTTGATAAAGTTCAATATCCGGACCTTGTAACATCCCGTCACATTTTATAGCTGTTACACAAACACGTTGCAATCCGTGTGCAAGAAATTTCTTTATCAAATCATTTATCGTAATATGCGCATCATCTTGCCAGCCGTGAATCCTTACCATGTTGCCCATAACATCGGCACTGAGAATTATTTTGTCAGAACCGTATTTTTTCAGACAATTGATCATAAGGTCGGGATCTTTTACGGCTGCGCTGCCGAGGTTAACAGCGTATGCCCCAAGCGAAAACAGCATTTCTACATCGCCGAGAGTTTTGATACCGCCGCCGCAGTCAATTTTCAAATCCGTATTTCGGGCGATGTCGCTCAATACCGCTGTGTTAACAAGAATACCTTGTTTTGCGCCGTCCAAATCTACAAGATGAAGATGTGTTAATCCGGCTTCTACATATTCTTCTGCTACTTTTACGGGTTCGAGGTCGTATTTTTTTACATTTTCATATTTGCCTTGTTGAAGTCTTACACAACGACCGTCAATGATGTCTATTGCTGGAATTATTATCATAGTTTTATAAAGTTTTCTAATATTAGTTGACCAATAGTACCACTTTTTTCGGGGTGAAATTGTACACCGTAAAAATTGTCTTTTGCAATCGACGCCGAAAATTCTGTTGTATAATTGCATTTTGCTGCCGTGTATTCAAACACCGGTACCATATAGCTGTGAACAAAATACATAAAACTGTTGTCCGTAATGCCTTTGTAAAGAGGAGTTTTCAGGTTATAAATTTCGTTCCAACCCATGTGAGGAATTTTTTCTCCGTTAGTTGCATTAAATTTTACCACGTTGATATCAAAAATTCCGAGACCATCGGTGTCTTCTTCTTGAGAATGTCGGCACATCAACTGCATACCAAGACATATACCGAGTACCGGCTGTTTGAGTTCGGGGATAATTTTGTTTAAGCCCGTAGATTTCAGGGCTTCCATAGCAGCGCCGGCGTTTCCCACTCCGGGGAAAATCACTTTGTCAGCAGAGGTGATTACGTCATGTTCCTTAGTTAAAACAGTTTGACAACCAAGTCGTTGCAATGCTGCTTCTACTGATTTGATATTTCCGGCTTTGTAGTCGATAATAGCGATTTTCACAATGTAATTTATTTTTGGCAAAGATAATAATTATACATTATTAATCAATATATTTTTTCAGAAAATTACAACACTGTTAATTAACGTCCGTGAAAATTGATTTTTTTATGACATCTTCACATGAAAATATTGTCAGAAATTGTTGTAACAAACTTTTTCAATAAAAATTTGCAGGTGTAATTTTAAATGTATAATTTTGGAAACAATTTCTTAACATCAAAATACAATTACACTAAAAAGACATTAAAAATGGCCTCTTTAAAAGAAAAAATCGGCTATGCCCTTGGAGATGCGGCTTCAGGCGGTATTACATGGAAAATTATGTCCATTGCCTTTCCGCTTTATTTTACAAATGTTTTCGGACTTTCGCTTGCAGATGCTGCTGTGCTGATGCTTGTTGCACGTCTTTTTGACGTGGTAACCGACCCTTTGATGGGTAGTCTTTCGGACAGAACACAGTCGAAATTCGGTACATACCGTCCTTGGTTGATTTTCGGAGCTATTCCTTTCGGATTGATTTTCGCATTGTTGCTTTACACTCCGGATTTTGATGCTACCGGAAAACGTATTTACGCTTATACTTTGTATCTTGTAATGATGGCGATGTATACGGCTGTAAATGTGCCTTACGGTTCGCTTTTGGGCGTAATGACCGATGATGACAACGAGAAAAATCAGTTTTCATCGTTCCGTATGGTAGGTGCGTATGCGATGGGCTTTATTACATTGCTTTCGTTCCCGTATATTCAAGGTTGGATTGGCGGTGGCGAGTATTCTGAACTTAATAATAAACTCGTTGAACTGAAAGCTATTGAGAATCCTTCTGATGATATTAAAAATCAAATTCAATCAATCAGTCAATCCTTGGTTCCGATGTTGCAACATCAATATGCTGTAATTGGTGTAACATTCGGTATAATTGCCGCAGTTATGACACTTGCTTGCGGTCTTCTTACAAAGGAAAGATTAAAACCGGTAAGAGCCGAGAAATTCTCGTTTAAGCAGTTTGCCGATTTGGTGAAAAACAAACCGTGGATTTATTTGACTTCAATTGGTATTTGTACAAACTTTTTCAACGGATTCCGTTATGCAGTAGCCGGTTATATGTTTACATATTGTCTTAACGGCGATGTTACATTGGGATCGTTTATTATCAATTACACCGTGTTTATGGCATTCGGTGAAGTAATTTGTATGATATTCGGTGGAGTTTCGCCGGTATTTACAAAGAAAATCGGTTCAAAGAAAATGGCGTTTTTCTATGCTTCAATTATTTGTCTTGTATTTTCAGTGTTGTTTTTCTTGATTCCGATGGACAAATCTTATATGTGGTTGATGATAGTATTTGTAATTCTCACATCTGTCGGTGTAGGTCTTTACTCTCCGCTTCTTTGGTCGATGTATGCCGATGTTGCTGACTATGCTACTGAGAAAAACGGTACATCTTCTACCGGACTTATTTTCTCGTCAGGTACAATGGCTCAGAAACTTGGCGGTGCGGTATCAGGTTCGTTGATAGCGTTGCTTCTTGGTGTTGCGGGTGCTACAATGATAGAAGATGCTATGGGCAACCTTACAATAGATGCTGTATCGGTAACCGATTCTGTTAAAACAATGATTTGGTCGTTGTTCTCACTATTCCCGGCATTGTTTGCAGGTATCATGGCGATTTTGGCTTACAAATTCCCATTGAAAAAGTAAATTTCAGTAAATAAAAAAAAGCAGGATGCGTATAAGAACATACACATCCTGCTTTTTTTTACTAATAATTGTCGTAAAAATTAGTAAATCAACTCTTTTACACCTTCTCTGATGATTTCGATGTCCGAACCTGTACAATCTACTATAGCAGTCGGTTCGTTGAGACCGTAACCGCCGTTGATTACTAAGTCAACTTGATTTTTATAACGTTCCCAAATCAGTTCGGGGTCTGTAGAATATTCTATGATTTCGTCTTCGTCGTGAATTGAAGTTGTAAGTAGCGGATTGCCAAGATGTTCTACTATTTGGTACAGAATTTTGGAATCCGGAACACGAAGACCTACTTCTTTTCTTGAATTATCAAACATCCTTGGAATTTTTTTGCTTGCCGGAAGAATAAATGTAAACGGACCGGGAGTATTTTTTTTCAACAATTTGAAAATCCTTGTATCCAAAGGCATTGTATATTCCGAGATGTCTTGTAAATCTTTGCAAATAAATGAGAATCTTGCTTTTGCGAGTTTTATGCCTTTGAATCTGGCGAGTCTTTCAAGAGCTTTTTTGCTTGTCATGCTGCAACCCAAGGCGTAGACGGAGTCTGTCGGATAAATGATAACGCCGTCGTGTTGAAGGATATCCACAGCCTGAAGTATGGCTTGAAGCTGCGGAGTTTCCGGATGTATTCTTAAAAGTGTACCCATGATAATTGTTGTTTGTGTTAATTTCAGGGTACAAAAATAAGATATTTATTGGTAGATTATTATTACAAAAACAAAAAAAATTTGCTAAGTATTTGTTATTATGATTTTTTCGCAACCGGAATCAGGTTGAACGGAAGATTTATGATTTGGCTGTATTCATCGCCAATAGCTTGCATATCTTCATCGATTTCTTTGTAATACCAATTTACTGTGATATCGCTTTTGTCTTTGAAATTTTGTAATAGTAAAAGTATTTGGATAATTTGTTTGCTGGATGCAGTGTTGAAATACTCCAATTTCATATCAAAGACAGTTTTTGGATTAGGATTTTCAGCGTATTCAGTAAACCATTGAATAATAGGGGCATAAAAATCCACAGCATCTTCGGGCAACGACATCTGGGCTAGTTCAAATATTCCTTTGTCGGCGTCTAATACTACTTTGGGTGTATCAACAGTTGGTTCTTTTACAAATGGTTCCATTTTTTTATCGCAAATTTTTTTCTTTTTAATGTGTTTTATTTTTGTTAATCTTTTTTATTTATTGTGGTTTTAACTGTAAAAAAGTCAGTTTTGTCGTTGACATTTATTATAGAATACTCAATCTGAGTACCTGTTTTTCTTCTAATATCAATGAATCCCAATCCTGTAGAAACGGGGTTGTTTACTTCCGGATTTAGTAGGATTGCATTGTATTCTTTTGTCAACTGCTTGTAATCCATTTTGTTCAAACGGTCGATTCTATCCGCAATTGGACGTGAGTGCTCTTTACGGATGTAATTACCCGCCAAAAGTGCAAATTTTTCTTCATATTCGCAAATATAGAATACACCGGCTTTCCAATCTTTTGTGTTGTCGATATTGTCGGCATGTTTTACGATATTTTGCAATAATTCCACCATTACGCCGTAAAGCTTTATCCTAGTGGAAGTTTCGCTCATTCCGGATTTTAGAATCGACAGCAAAGATAGTAAATTTTCTTGATTGAAATCTCCTTTGAACGAAAGTGTCAAATTATTTTTGGAGAATGATTCGTGATCTTCTATCAGCCTTTGTATCGGATATTCTGTATTTGATGCGGAGTTTTTTTCGCTTTCTTCTGATTCTGTTTCGATTTCAGTAGTGAGATAGAAATACGAAAATTCATCATCAACGGGTTTTATCTGGTATTCAAGTTTGTTTCCTGAACGTTTTGCCATTTCTATAAGTCCGAGGCTTGCACCGCCTTTGTCTGTAAGTCCTGTGGTGGTACGAGTTTCCCGGCTCAGTTCTTTCAGCTCCGACGGGTCGAGATGATTGATAAGTTCAAGTTTCGCTCTGAGAGCTTTTTCCTCGGCTTTCAACATTAGATTGCCGGTTGCAATTATGTATTTGTGAGCTTTTTTGTGAATTACAATTATCGCTTCTTTGTCATTGTCTTTGTCTGAACTTTCTGCTTGATGACGTGTAATATTCTGAAGACCTTCGCCCATGATATAGTATATACGTGATCTGAGTTTGCGAGTATCTTCAGCTTGGGCAAGGTTGCTTTTGGCAAAATCAAGGATGTCCATTACAAGTACCGGAGTGATTTCGCCCCGATAGATGTATTCCATGTCATTCTTTTCGATGTCAATGAAATGGTTGTATAAGTCCAGTGATTGATTCATATAGTTATTTAATTGTAACGCAGCATTGTTTTACTATTGTTTTCAGTTTCAAAGATAACAAAAATCGGGCTATTTCATAATTTTTTGATGCTTTTTTTGCTGAAAATCTTTTATTTTATAATTTTTCTGAAAAATTAAGCTAAAAAAATTTTTTATTGTACATCGTTTTTTTCATATCTTAGCAGTACACAAATGTATTAATCTTTATATTCTATTATGAATTTAAATATCAATAAATTAACAACTTGGATTGGTCTTGGAACTTTAGGACTGATTACGGCATGCGGCGGCAACAATAATTGTCCGCTCAAGGATTTTGCTCCTAACGAAATTATTGGCACTTATCAGAAAATTTATAATAACGAGCCGCTTAATGCTCAGGCTCAGCGTTTTGCAATTTATCTCGATTATTCAGGAAGTGTAAAAACTGCATTCAAAGATGCTAATACTCAGCAGTTTTATCAGCTTTTTATCAATAGTTTGAAAATCTCTACTGTTGATTTTTTTGAGGTTAACAATTTTAGTGTTGACAAAATTGATAATCTTGAAAAATCTCAGTTGTACAAAAAAGTAAAAGACGCTTCCAAATTCAAAGGCGACAATGCACCTCTCAACAAGACTGTGGAACAGATAGTTGCGAATAATACCGAGGCGGTTTTTATTACTGACGGCGAACTTTGGGAAAATGGTGAGCGTGACGACCCGTGGGCTCGCGAAGAGTTTGAAAAATGGTTGAAAAACGGTAACAAACTCGAATTTTTTGTAACTAATCATCTTGACGGTGGCAAACAAAAACACCTCTTTTATATATGTTTTGTTCCGAAAAATACCGAAAGTGCTGTGGCTTCGGATTTCAAATTTTATCTTGACAACTCGGTGGAAGCCAAGAATTTTCAGTACAGTTATTTCTCTTTTTCCAACAATACTACCAAAATTACAAAAACAGATTATCAGCTAAAAACCGGCGGTCTTAACGAAAATACTTTTATGGACGAGACTGTTTATATTAATCAGCCTGATTACGAATTTATTTCATTATCAAGTAGTTGGAAAGATTTGTTTAAGTATATCGCCAATGCTTACGACAAAAACGGAAATCCGATAAAAGGCGGTGCTCCGCTTCTGAGTCGTCTTGGCGTGGATGTTAGCGGTTTGGAATTTTACGATGTTAACAATTTATCTGTCAAGGTGTACAATATCTCGGATGATTTTCATAAGCTGAAACGAATAATGGAAGTAAAAGAAAATACTCCAACATTTTGGACTGATGAAAACGGCGAAATAGTTTTGGACGAAAACCGTCAGAAAACCGTAATTTGTCCCGGTGATTGGGAAGGTTACAACGATAAGGGCGAACTTGTGATGGATACAGTTTTCAAAACTTCCAAAGGGTTGCCCGTGATTGAAGGTTTGTTGACAATAGATCAGGATTTACTTGCAGATTTCAAGTCGCAGAAAAAAGGTGAAGTTAATCTTAAACTCAGTCAGAATTTTTCCGGTTCGATGTCTGAGAGCGATTATAATTTGTTGAGAGTAGATATCTGTTTGTCAGGCGTTACTGTAAATACAAGTAATATTAATTTTCAGAATTTTATCTGGCAGGGAAAACAAGTAAAAGAAAACCGAAGTATGTACAACTCTATTTTGGGTGCGCTGAATGCTGCTAATCCAGAAGGCAAAGTTGTTTATACATATTACATCAATACATTACCATACAAAAACTAAAAAATATGAAAGATATTCTTTATCACAATCCAAACGAAGTAGCAGGATTGGTAAGCAACACTTATATATTGTCGGCTGTTGCTGCAATAGTATTTTTGTTGATTGCAATGATAATCAGCAAAACGATAGCATACGAGGGCGGCAAAAATCCTCAGGATCCGAAACGCAGAAGAATTTGGTTTTGGATTGTTGGAATTGTAGCTACAGTAGCATTCTTTTGTTACAATTATTTTGTAGTAAAAAATCAAATAGTACCAAATCAGATGCTTTTGGACGATTTTGCGAAACACATGGCAATTGCCACCGGCGTTACATTTGTTATTTATTTGACAGCCGGATATTTACTCAGTCATTTTGTTTTCAAAAGCGGAAAATTCGGAACTATTTTCCCAAGCAAATAAACCCGTAATTAGATATTATGAAGACATTATTTTTGATAGGAATCGGCGGTACGGGCATGAGATGTCTTGAAGCGTTTGTAAATACTTGCGCTATCGGGATGTACGACAACACGGAAATCAATATTCTTGCTCTTGATACCGATCTTGACAACGGCAATTTTTCACGGTTGAAAACTCTTGTGGAGGATTGTTATCAAAAGATAAAGGGTTATAACAAAACCCATTACGCATTGCAAGATACATTTTTCAGTGCGAAAATCAATTTTTATACATTTACTCCCGATTATTCGGATTCTACCAAAAACGGTAATTTTGAAGTACTTTCAAGATTTCCGTATGCCGAGGGCGACAAAAAAGCTTTGGCAGAGATACTTTTGACTCCTCAAGTAAGAGAATTTGACTTGAAACACGGCTACAGAGCTCAAACTCATTTGGGTTCGTTGCTGATGTATCATTCTATTATTGACGAGGTTACAAGAAATCCTCACGGCAAACTCGCTGAATATATTCAAGCTGTTTATGATTCGTCGGAAGCCAGTGATACAAGGGTTTATATCATGGGCTCGGTATTTGGCGGAACAGGTGCGTCAAGTATTCCGATAATTCCGAAAGCATTTTTCGAGGCTGTGAATATTCTAAATCCGGGCAAGAAACTTACTAAAGCATCTTTTGGCGCGACATTGCTTTCAGCGTATTTCAAGTTTACAGCGCCGGACGACGATTTGCGCAAAAAACAAAAAATTGTAGCATCAAGCAAAAACTTTGCTCTAAATTCTCAGGTTGCGATGATGTTTTACAATGAGGATTTTACAGTAAAAAACGTATTCCAAAAATTTTACATGCTCGGTACTCCGTCCAACGATTTTGAAACTCCTAACAAAACCAATGAGACAATTACGGGCGGCGCACTTCAGAAAAACGATTCGCATTATATCGAATTGTTGTCGGCATTTGCGGCTTACGATTTTTTCAATACTCCTGTTGAAGAACTCAATCAGATAAAAGACGAAAAGAAAGGCGTTCAATATTATTATCGTACTGTTAACAGTAACGGACGTATTGATTTCAAGGATTTTGTTCCGGCAGTCAAAGTAAAAGAATTTGCAAACAAATTAGCAGCTTTGGTAGCTTTGTCGTACATCGTTTATCCTGAATACAACGATTTTGCGGCTGCGGCTCAAAGTGGTACTCTCGCAAAAAGTAACAATATTTCCGGTTACGAGGATATTGAATCACAAGAAGTTGCCGGTCTGAAAAAATACTTTGAGATGTTCCATTTCGGAATTACGCCCGAAGGTACAATTACTGACGGATGGTTACGTCAATTGCATCGTTCGGCAGGCGGTCAGGATCATTTCTTGTTCAACGCCGAATTGTTTGGCGTAAGCAATCTGAAGGAACTCAAGAAGTTTGAATTCAACAAAAATCTTTTCCGTCCCGATGAAGACGATGTTGCGGTTTGTACATTCAAAACAAGTTTCTTCGGTTCGCCTTTTGACAGTTTTAAAAACGAATTTGTAAAACAGTCAAATACAGATTCTATACAGTACAAAATCGAAAAACTTGTAAAAAGGATGTACGATACAATCAATTCACTTTACGGATTCTAAAAAACTAAAAAAATTATGTCAGCAACTGCATTATTGATAAAAAGTACCACAGGCAGCAAAGAGAATGTACAGGGCTCATGGCATTTGTTTGACCAAAGTTCGGCTTATATCCAAGGAATAGAAACCGGAGGTCTTACAGAAAATCTTGACGCTGATGTTCTCAACGGAATGGTTTCCGGTTTGCCTAGTGTTTGGGCAAGAGCTTATCTTTTTGCTTACGCGTTCAAATATACTCAGAAAGATGCCAATATCAAGACATCGGGTTTGATAAAATATTACGATTCGCTCAAGGAAGAGTGGAAAGGACTTGCAGCTCTTATGGCTATTTTCCCTGATCGTATTACCATTGGCGAACCGCTTTGTTTGAACGACAACACCGGAAATATTTACGACATCGCATCTTCGTTTGGTGATATGTTGTTCAACGACAAGGATTTGTGGTGCAATCCCGATAAACTTGCCAAGAAAGAGGACGAGAACGCTTACATCCAAATAATTTATTACAACGGCGTGGCTGTAGGTGCTACATCGCCGCATTCATTGTTTTTTACTTCGGTGGAAAACAGTTCGTTCCCGGTTTCGCAAGATGTAAAATGGTTTAGAAACGGACGACTTTGTGATCCTTTGGTTTATGGTGATCTCAACAACGATAAATTACAAAAGATTTATCTTCTTGTTAACAATTTTTTGTCTAAAATGGAAGATTACGAGAAGAAAATCAATATGAACCGAGATGGCAAAGAGTTGTTGTCGATGACTCCGCTTTTCACGTTTTTGAAATCTTGGAAAGAAGAGATTAAGCAAAAAGGTCACGACCTTGTGGAAGAAGGTGTTTTGGATGGAGAATTGAAATTCTCAGAACCTTTCAAGCCGTTGTTTTCTATTCGTCAAGATCTGTATTACAAAAACGGCATGTTTAGTTTCAATGAGGAGTTTGGCGGCGAAGTTGTTGACCTTCAGAAACTTTTGTTACAAGATGAATTTTTGTATTCGTTTGAACAAGAGTTTGACCAAGACGATACAATGGAAAATTCTGCGGTTTATTATCTACAAGCACTCGATCCTGCCGAGGCGGGACATTCTTGGTATTTTCCCGTGCCGCTCAGCAGTTACGGTTTGAGTATTTTCAAAAACAAAATTGGAGAACTTGTAAATCCTGCCGGTGCAAATTGTCACGAACTTCGGGCTGTTGTAAAAGGTTCAAAAGTTTCGATTGAATTGTATCTTCAAGTGGACGGTCGCAGATTGACTCCGGTTGTGAAAGAATACAAAATCAAGACATTTACCGGAACTGCCAAAAATGTAATTATGTGGCCGAATTTTGTGTCAAAAGATTGGACAGCATATTATCTTTACAATGAATTTCCGTCAAACAACGGTGATATAAAATTTGTACCGTTTTACAAAAAATACACCGAACAGGGCGGATTTGATTCCGGCGAATGTATCACAGATTCCAAAGGTAACATGATATTTGCCGACGAACAAAGCGACGAAGTTTCAGCACAGACCATCGTAAGATATCCGGTAGAAATCGCGACAGCCGATAATACGCCTTACGAAATTATTCGTTCCAACAAGCCGTTTGCAGGTTTGGAAATTCGGTCAAGAGAAAACGGTAAAGACCGTATTTGCGGATATTTGATTGTAAAGAAATACAACGATGAATGTTCTGTAAAAGATCTTTCGCATGAGACAAGTTTTGATAATGTGATTGTCGGTATCGATTTTGGTAGCAACAACAGTTGTTTGAGTTATTCTATCAACAATCAATCGGGAGTAAAACCAATAACATTTGCTAATCGTCGTGTATTCCTTTCTGGTTCAGAAAATTACGACCCGCGACATGAAAAAACTGCATTGAGAAACGAGTTGTTGTTTTTCCAAAACGAAAGTACAGAAAACGGTCAGATAAAATCATGGGTTCATGATCACGACCGCAAATACGTACCGGAAGGCATGCGTGAAGAAGAAATTTCGGGTGGCGTTCCGATTTTTGAACCAAACCTTGTGATACATTCCATGGACGAGCGCACGATAAAAACCAACGCCGGCATACTTCATCACAATATGAAATGGCTTTCAGACAATGAAGGAAAAGAAAAGAAAAAATCTTTCCTCAAGAGTGTTTGGATAGCAGCTGTTGCCGATTTGTATGCCGATCACAAGATTCCGGGCGAACTCAGATGGTCGTATCCGGGAGCTTTTAGTCCTTATGATGTGTTGCAGTACAAGCAGATGTACAAAGAATTGTCGAAAGTTCCGGTAGAAAACCACAAAGTGATTGTAAGTGAAAGTCCGTCAACCGAAGCCGAAGCTGTTTGTAATTATTCTTTGACAAACGTTTCGCCCGACAGTAACAATCTGATGCTTGGAATTGATGTGGGCGGCAGTACTTCCGATGTTTTGATTCTTGCGATGGACAGAGCCGAAAGATGTTTCAAACTTTCAAAACAATCCTCGTTGCGACTTGCGGCAGGCATGTTTGTAAACGTAATTGCACAATCCGAAGACTTCAGACGGGCAGTTTACAAGTTTCACGAATCGCCAAATTGCAAGTTTAAAGTTGCCAATATTCGTAACATCATCGACAAGCCGGAAACTTCACCGTTTTATTTGAATGCGGTGTTAGATAGGTTGAAAGATGAAGATTTTGACGCTTTTTATAGTACAATTTCACAATCTTGTCCACAAGTGTTTGCAGTACCGGCTTATATCACGGGATTGTTGCTTTTCTATTCGGGAAAATTAGCAGCAAAAACAATCAAAGACAACGGATATTCATCTATTAAAATTGTTGATTTGTTGCCGTTTGGAAAGGGCGGACGTTTGTTTGACTGGTTGGATGTTTATCCGGGTAAGGATATGACAACGGATTATTACAACAGATGCTTCCGTACAGGATTTGGTGAAGGCGGAGAGAATATTACAATCATAAAAAAAGATTCTATCCGTAAGGACAACAAGAGTGAAGTTTCGATGGGATTATCTGCGCCTCAGAAAGTTAAGATGGCAAGTGATATTCGTCAGACTTCCGATTTGATAGGAGAGAGCGGTTACAAGTATTTCGCTCAAGGTGACAATGCCGGAAAAGTTCTTGCTCAAGACGATGTAGCGTCATCGGAATATCTTTCAGAAATGGATTTCGGTATAGAAATTCCTCAGAAATTTGAAGAATTTGAAAAATTTCTTTCGATATTCTGCCAGTTTACAGGACCAAATAACACGGGTATTTTGCGAAACAGCGTTGCTATCGAGAATCACAAAAATGATCTTGTCCGTGAACTTAAAAATTATATTACATCCGATGTAGAATGGCAAAAAGCTGATGCATTGAGACAACAAGGGCAGCCGTTTGAATACAAACATTCATTGCTTGTTTTAGAAGGGATGTGTTTCCTTGATAAATTTATAATTCCGGATATAAAATAGCACGAACTCTTTTCTTTAAATTTTCAAGGGTGCATTCTTAAAAACTTCTTGTAAGAATGAACCCTTGATTTTTATAGTAATAATTTTACAATTTTTCTATTGTCTCCCCATCAAGATTAGTTAATTGCATTATCTGTTCGATAGATAATCCCATTGCTTTAGCATTTTTGGCAATAGCAAGAGCTTTTTCTTTTCGACCTTCAGCACGTCCTTCTATTTTGCCCCAAATTTTTGCAGTGAGAATTGCTTCCTTTTCGTTGGCAACGGCATCAAGATGTCGAATATAAGCATTTTGCTCTTCTTTCGACATCCTGTCAAATTTCATAACTTCCTTGGCTTCAACCAATCCCGGAACTTTTGTGTCTGATTTAATTTCTGAATTTTTCAAAAATTCCATCCACTCGTCCATCGCGGTTTTTACATTGTCATCGAACGACTTAACACGAATCATGTAATATGTCGGCATGATAGCTCCCGCATTGTGACGCTCATATT
>JAFXZT010000121.1 GCA_017541145.1 Bacteroidales bacterium
AAAAATTCTCCACCAAAACTCTTGCGCAAATGAGCGGCGTGCCGGCACCAACAATTCAGCGTTTTGAATTGAAACACTCCATCTCGCTTGAATCTTACGTCAAGATTGCCAAGGCGTTAGGCTATTCCGAAGAGATAATGAACCTTCTCTCCGAACCCAAGTACGACACAATGGAAGAACTTTTGGAAATCAACAAAAACAGCACAAGAAGGAGGGGCGTATGATAGATAAGTTGTTGTCAGTAAACGTGTTGTATCACGGCCAAAAAGTCGGGACACTCACTTGCAGCAAGCGCGGAGTTTGCAGTTTTGAGTACGACAAAAAGTGGCTTAATGACGGCTTTTCGATTTCGCCATTAAAACTGCCGTTAAAATCAGGTATTTTTACCGCTGATTATCAACCTTTTAACGGCAATTTTGGTGTATTTGAAGATTCACTGCCCGGTGGTTACGGAGAATATCTCATAAACAAAGTGTTAAAAAAGGACAGCATTGATTATCAATCGCTTACACCTGTGCAAAAACTAAGTCTTGTGGGGAGCGGCGGTTTGGGCGCGTTATGTTATATGCCTGAAAACAAGGTTGTTAACGACGGTTTTGACGGTTCTTTTGACCAAATGCAACAGATTATCAACGATGTCCTTTCCGAAAAGACCGATTCTGCCGCCGGGATGTTGTTCAATAAGAGCGGTAACTCTGGCGGTGCACGTCCAAAATGTCTTTACACCGACCAAGACGGACATTGGATTGTGAAGTTTCGCCACATTTACGACCGCAAAGACATCGGCAAAATCGAATACGCATATAATCTTGCCGCACGCAAATGCGGAATAGATGTCCCTGATTTCAAACTATTTGACGGCAAATATTTCGGTGTAAAACGGTTTGATATTACGCCAAACGGAGAGCGTCTGCACGTGGTAACAGCAAGCGGACTTTTGAACGAACCAATCACTCCGCCCAAAATGGATTACAATGCACTTTTGCAACTTACAGGCTATTTGACGCAGAGTCCGCAAGAGGTTGAGCAACAGTTCCGTAGAATGGCGTTCAACGTTCTCGCCAAAAACTTCGACGACCACGCCCGCAATTTCTCTTTTATCTACAAAAACGGACGTTGGCATCTCTCTCCCGCCTACGACCTCACCAACGACAACACACTCGGCGAACACGCAACAACAGTGAATTTCAACGGTTTGCCCACCGATGCAGATATGATTTTTGTCGGCAAAAACATCAAAATTTCCGAAAAACGGTGCAAGGAAATTATTGATGAAGTGCGAGAAGAATGCAAAGTATTGGAGAAATACTGCAGTCCAAATTCATATAAATTTTTAATGAAAAAGGCGTGATATTTGCAGCGTTTCAACAAATAAATGTTTAATCGCTTAATTATTATGGCATTTGATTTATCACAAATTAAAAACCTTGATGATGTTTTGGATAACATCTTAGACTTAACCGATGAAGACCTCAAAAAACTTCGAGATATGGGAGTTTATGAGCCTGTCGACCAAGAAGACCCAGATATTGACAAAATCATTACCGACGAAGACATCGCCAATGGTGGTAAGAATTTGCCGGATTGGGGTTAGAACTTTCTTTTTATGGCTGTTATTTTCTTTTAAATGTTTAACCGCTTAATTTTTTGAAAATATGGCATTTGATTTATCAAAAATCAAAAACGAAGATGACTTTTGGCAGTATATCGAATACTTATCCGATTATGACATTGATGCCCTATGTGAAGCAGGGATTGTTAATAGCGATCCCGATGTTGATTTCGACGATTTTGAATTACCACCTGATTGTATTAAATAATCTTGTTGCTATAAGAAATTAAATTTCAATCGTCCCCTTCGTCATCATCATCCAAATCGTTGTCGCTCGGCCAATCGGGGTGCAATGCGGAAATGGCATCCAAATCCTCTGGCGACAAATAACCCGGATAAGTAACTACTTCTTCAATACTTTTAAAAATTGAAACATCCATAATTGTAAAAAATTGGTTTGTTAAACGCAGCAAATATAGGAAATAATTACTGTTTCGTCCACAATCTTTTATTGTAAAGCAATTTTTTTTGATTTAAAACTCACTACAACATTTACAATCAACAATAATTTTCACATCTTAACATTCTTTTGAATAAACTACCAAAATTCCTATTGCGAAATTCCACAAAACAGCATAACTTTGTCTGACAAACAAAACATAATTCACTATGCCTCGCCAAAAAATATCTAAAAAATGTTACCGAAGTTTTATAAAACATCCATCTTACTCATCTTAACAATTTGTTCTGTCAGCAGTTATGGACAGCAATACAAATTGGACACTATTTTCAAGGCGGAAGACGTTGACTATCTTTCCTCATCAAAATATAAAAATTGGTCGATGGAAAAGCTCGCTACTAACTTCCAATTCAAAAAATCTATCCGTATTTTATAACAATCCGTAACAAGCAAAATTTAGACTAAAATAATTATGCTTTGTTGTAAAATTTTTGTAGGGCTTTGTGCGATTTGGAGCTCTGAAATCTTGATTGAAATAATCAAAACAATCGTGTTCGTATCTGAAGGTAAGTGCACTACTAAGGAACTCAAAACCAAATCCGTATAATACTGTTATGCCGTTGTTTACATAGTTTTTATCGTTATATTCTCCATTGGCTTTCAATGCGTAATTATACCTGCAACCGGCTTCTGTAACAAAACCGACAGTAAAATTACCTAATGTAACTGTCAAATCAATTTCCGGCGTAATCGCTTGACGTGTAAAATCTATAAAACGACTGCTGCCAGGAAGTTTTGCCTCCCAATTTTGACGCTCATAATTTACTGAAAATCGGACTCCTAACGAATTTTCTTCCGGATCCGGCAAACATTCAATCGTATAGCCCAATGCAAAATTTTTAAATTTCCAATCTATCGTTTTTACTTCTGCATCTCCTTGGGGTGTTGATATTTTTTGTGTTTTTATAAACCTCGTTTTTACTATCGGAATTAGCGGATGACGGTACAAGAAACAAAATGTTGAAGCTACAGGCATTGTAACCAACCCGTACAACGGATTCGACACTGTAACAACCGGGTGAAAGCCCCAAATAACTTCTTGACCGACTGTCTTTTTTACCGATATTGTCAAAAACAATATTATGCAAAACAATTTTACCAGTTTCATTTTTTTATAAAATAATATTAGTGTCCGAGAACCGAATTTTTTCGAAAAAAAATATAGGAAGCCGTTTGACTTCCTCATTTTTTTTTGATAATTTGTGCTTGCTTACAAATTAAATTATCATGGGCAAAGATACAAATTATTTCGGACAGCCGGTATTTGCACAGGCTGTAAAATTTGTTAAAAAATCAGATGTGAACGGAATTATTTCAAAATTCAAATCTGATCGTTATACAAAAAGGCGGTTTATTTTGATTTGTTCCAAAAATTGCGACCCTTTTTGTCGGACAGCCGCCAGTGCAACGAGTGGAAGAATTTGCTTAAAATCGTTGATTCCACAATAATAACGTTGTTTACAGACATTCTCAAAGGCGCAGGACGCAAACCAAAAAGCGGAAAAAAGAAAGGTGGTATAAAAGTTCATACAATGATGTACTACAAAGAACATACGCCGTGCGAAATACAGTTCACCTCCGCAGCAACGCATGACAGTAAATTTCTCAAAGGACTTTCTTTGAAAAAAATGACATTTTGGCAATGGACAGAGCATATATAGACTATATATGGAATCTCTTTCCAAAAATGGCGTTATATACGTAACCAAAATGAAAAAGAATCTAAAATACGAAGTGCTTGACAAAGAATATGTTGTAAACAACGATGGCAAAGTTGAAGCATTAATCAAAACCATCGATATGTACAAACTGATTCATAATCCGGAAAAAGAATGGAACGCCGTCAACCAAAAACTTTTCGACCAGCAACTTAAAATAATCTTTTCCAAATAACCTTTTGGCGTAAATTACAAAAATAGCCTCTACAATTGTTTGTAAAGGCTATATGAAAATCGTTTGTCGTTTTTATCAGACAACAATAATCTTTTTTTCAAAATCCGCAAAACTTTTCTTCCCTTGCTCTAAATCACGACAATTACACATCCGCCCCTGCAAACTTATTCATTCCGCGAATCAGATGGCGAAGGTTGCCGACGAGTTCTTGGCTCTCTTGCAAAATGTGGATTGTTAGCAATAGCGTGTTGAGAGGAAACGTGCCGTCCTGCATATTGTCGATGATGGACTTGCGGTCGTGCGAAATCTGTTGCTGAACCTTGTTGCAGGCCTCACGCAAATTTTCCGCATTGGTAAAATCACCGCTTTCAAGCATTTTCAAGGCTTCGTTGAATTGCTCCAAAACCGAATCCTTTGTGTTTACAAACCACTGGTGATACGCCTCGGGAAGCGGCGAAAAACTATTACCTATGTGTTCGCGCAAAGGTTCGTTGATACGTTTGAGACAATAAAGCATTTGTTGACACGAATTAATGCCAAGGAAATACCAAGTGTTTTTTGCCAACAACGAACACTCCTGCGAATACAGCCGCCGCAATGTAAGAACCTCGCGTTTGCGTTGACGTTTGAGCGATTTGTGTTCCTCGTCGGTGAGCGAC
>JAFXZT010000122.1 GCA_017541145.1 Bacteroidales bacterium
CATCGAATCTAATTCGGACTCTGTTTTATTGAATTTTGGCATCTCAAGGTAAAGGTACGCCAATTTTTTATAAAATACTTTTTGGGTTGTAAGGTCAGTCAACATCACAACATGAAACAAATCTTCGTCCGAAAATTCATTGACGGTTTTAAAATTTCCGTTGCCTTCGTCCTCAGTATCTTTAAACACAAAGTTCAGAATACCAACAGTATAGACTTTACTAAGTTCATAGTTCCAAGGTTCTTCTTTGGTATCTTTTCTTGCCATTTCACGAATTGGAAATGACGAATAGTATACGCTTCGGTCTTTGAAAAACTGCTGAAACACATTTTGCATTTCAACGATAAATTTTGAACCGCTTTTTGTTGTACAATAAACGTCAAAAATTGCACGACGTTCTGATGATGCACGACCAAGTTTTTCCGCGTTGAGATAGGTTACGTCTTCGATTTCGTCTTTCGGAAGTTCGTTACACTTTTCAAACAAGGCATTTAAAAAACTGATTAACAAATCTTTATTAAGTTCAGTTCCAAAAAGTTTTTTGAATCCGAAATCTGTATATGGGTTAAGATATTTTGACATAATTATTGTAGTTCAAAGGTTTGATGCAAAGATAGATAATTTTGATTATTGTTACAAAAATAGGTTAGTTTTCATTGGTAATTATTCCGTGGTGTTGCCATCACTGCTGTTAGTCTGCACCGCTAAATCTGTTTTCAATGTTCTATCTTGGGGGGCGATTAGTTATGGGTGGATTTTACAGAAACTTTTTGTCAAAATAAATCAAGGGTACATCCTTTCTGAAATTTTTCAAAAGAATGCACCCTTGAATCCTATGCCGGATGTTTTTAATTGGATTTATACTGTGTGAAGCAAGAATTCATCCAAATCCATGTCAATCAAATCGTAAGGAGCAATTTGAGGAAGTGTGTAACAACCGGGTTGCTGTTTTACAACTGCACGTGCGCATGATGCAAGTACCTGACCTGTAAGAGCCGGATTGTTGATTTGCATAAGGAATTGAAATCTCTGGTTTTGTGTTTCTCCGCTGACACCTTTACGTTCCAAAAGTACGCCGTGACCCATATCGCGAAGATCTTTTACACATGATACTGCGTGAACGTGTGTGTCATCGTTGCAGAAATAAGAATCGGTTTTAATTGCAGATTCTACAGTTTTGAAATCTGCGCCGTCTTCCAATTCTACATAAACATCGCGACGGTGAACGCCTGTGCCCAAAGGAATTGTCATTGACAATGCGTCTTTTACACCGGCTTTGCTGCGTGCAACTACAGAGTGGCCCATACTCATGCCGGGTCCAAAGTTGGTGTAAGTTAAACCTTTAGGAGCCATTGCAAGAAGAAGTGTTCTGATTACAGAATCTGTACCCGGATCCCAGCCTGCTGAAATAATAGCTTTTGCACCGGATTTCTTGCCGGCTGCGTCAAGTGACTTGTAGAGCTCTTGGATATCTTTGCCGTGAATATCAAAACTGTCTACTGTACATATACCTTTTTCGATGAGGGCTTTTGCAGCTTCCGGAATTTCGCGGGACGGGAGTGCGAGGATCGCTACGTCCACTTTACCCAATTCGGCGATGTCAGCCACTACTTTTACGCCTTCAAGTTCAGGTGATTTTTTGTTCAATGATTCTTTTCTGCGTACTACACCTACGAGTTCGAGGTCTTTTGCGGCTTGTACTGCTTGCAATGAGTACTTGCCGATGTTGCCGTATCCGACAACTGCTACTTTTACTTGTGCCATTGTTTTTTAGTATAGTTTAATGATGAATTTTTTTGCCGCCGCTAATTTAAAAAAAAATCGTTTTACGATTTCCTTTGTTGCAAAAAAATACGTAAAATACTGAATTTTTGCCGTTATTGGTTGAATTTTACTTTCCGTATTTTTCTTTTAAAAATTCCAATTGCTTGAGAAAATCTCCGTTGAAATCCTCTTTGCATTGCAATCTCAATGAGTCTTTGCGGTTGTAATATGTCATGTAACTTGTAAAAAATGTATTGTTGATTTTTTTCAATCTTGCATTTTTCAGTTTTGAAATACTTAACACTTTAAAATTCAGGGAATCTATTCCGTAAATGATATTTTGTATAAATTCCTGTTTCTGAATATCTTTTATGCTGTCGGGAAGTGCCAAAAACTGTTGCGTACAATAAAACGAATCCAATTTGTGGGCTTGAACCAGAAAATAAGTTGCAAGTTTTTCGTTGTCTTCTATTATATCTTTGTAATTTTGAAGTACAGACGAAGTGTCGCCGTATTTGTGTGCAAGATAGTATTTTGCGCCGTTTTCGCCAACATAATCCGCAATATTTTCATTTAAATCCGAATCATCTTTTACGAAAACCGTGCTGTGAGTTAGCTCGTGAATTATCAAATCAGCCAAAAAAGATTCGTCGCGATTGAGCATCGACGATAACACCGGATCTTTGAACCAGCCCATCGTACTCCAGCCCGAAGGATTTACAATTCTTGCATCATAACCCTTGTCTTCCAGCTTTTTAGCTTCCGCTTTGGCTTCGTCTTCGTTGAAATATCCCTTGTAAGGAAGTTTGCCCACAATCGGAAATTTCCAAACATATTTTTTCACTCTGTATTTCTCGCAACCTTGTACTACATAAGCAGTTGCGCGACCTTTCAAATCGTAAACCGCTTGATAATTCGGCGAATCTTTCAATTTGAGATTGTTGATAGCAAATTGTCTGACTTCCTGAATTATTTTCAGTTTAGATTTCAGAGAATCAGGATATTCCGGGTCGTTCAACAAGTCGGAAATTGGAACGGCATTTCTTACCATTTCGAGTTGACCTTTTCCTTGTTTGATGCCGTAAATCACAAGTTCACAGTTGGTTAACAGTAGAATTGTAAGCAATGTCAACACCGAAAGAATGATTTTGTTGCGTAGGCGCATATTTTTTATTCGTGTAAAAATTTTTTTCATTGGATTTTATTAATACTTTTGTAAATATTTAGCAAAATAAGAAATAATTATAGTTATGTCCAACATAAATGAATTAAAAAATTTTTACGAAAAGCGTACGGCTTTTTATTCCGAAGAAACAAAAAAATACAAATCTAAGGTACGTAACACAAATATTTTCAGAGGTTTAAGTTTTATTTTTGGTGCAGTTGCCGGTATAGTTTTCTCTAACTTTTCTTTGTATCTTATGCTGGCTTCCATATTGATTTCTCTTATATTTTTTGTGTATTTTGTTTACAAAAATTCGCAATTCTTGTATCTGAGAAATTACAATCAAGCAATGAAAGAAGTCAACGAAAACGAACTGAAATCTCTTGACAATGACAATTCTGCTTTTGACTGCGGTGATATTTTTGTTGACAAAAATCATAAATTCAGTTACGACTTGGATATTTTCGGAAATAATTCCATTTTTCAGAAAGTAAATCGTACTGTAACAAAAGGCGGATACAATTTTCTTGCTGAAAAATTTCGCAATCCGTTGAAAGATATTAGTAAAATCCTTGAAATTCAGAAAAATACATCATTGCTTGCTCCCGAAGTAGAAGTCCGACAGAATTTCATGGCGTTGGGAAAAATATTTGAATCTGAACTAAATTCTGAACATCTTGGTGAACTTCGTAAACAGGAAATTTATTTTACTAAAAACAATTTTTGGAAAATTTTGTCTTGGGTGTTGATTTCGTCTACAATTGTTACAATTTTGTTGTCAGTGTATGATGTTATCAGTTATTTTGTGCCGTTGTTTTTGTACTTGGTGCAGCAGACAATTGTATTTTTCAATCAGAAAAAAACTCAAGAATTTAATTCCAAAATCGATAAAAATTATAAGGCTTTCAAGAAATATTACAACCTTTTTCTTGCTTTGGAAAAATTGCCGCAAGTGCCTGAAAAGTTCCGAAAAATGAGTGGTAACTACAAGATTTCTACGGCGTTGAAAGAGTTTGCCAATATCACGGGAAAATTTGAACAGCGGCATAATTTTATGTTTGCGATTTTTGCGCAGGGTATTTTTTTGTATGACATCCTTCTTGATTTGAAGCTTGAAAAATTATTGAAAAAATATTCTTCGGATATCGAAAATTGGTTTGAGATGTCAGCAGAATACGATTTTTTGTTTAGTCTTGCCAATTTGCAGTACAACAATCCGGATTGGAATTTCCCGAAACCGGTAGAACAAAAATTTGTACTTGAAGCCAAAAATGCAGGTCATCCGCTGATAAAATCCGACCGTTGCGTGAAAAACAATATTCAGTTTTCAGACCGTAACTATTTGATTATCTTAACGGGAGCCAACATGGCGGGAAAAAGTACATATTTGAGAACAATTGGTACAAATTTGATTTTGGCTCAGATTGGAGCAGTGGTTTGTGCTGAAAGTTTTACATTTTCGCCCGTAGAGATGTTCACGAGTATCCGCACCAACGATTCGGTTCAGAACAACGAGTCGTATTTCTTTGCCGAGCTTAAACGTCTTCATCAGATAATTGAAAAATTGGAATCCGGTGAAACTCTTTTCGTGATTGTGGATGAGATGTTGCGTGGTACAAATTCAAAAGATAAGCACGACGGTTCGCAAAATTTTGTAAAGAAACTTTTGAAATTCAATTGTTACGGAATATTTGCTACTCATGATATTGATATCGGAAATATGCAGTCGCAATATCCGGAAAATATTGATACAAAGTGCTTTGAGATTTCGTTTGAAGGCGATAACTTGATTTTTGATTACAAGCTCAAGAACGGAATCTCGCAAAATCTCAATGCAACTTATCTTATGAAAAAGATGGGAATTATCGATTAGATTTTTGTGATATTGTAAGATTTCAGTTTGCGTGATAAATAAAAATCAAACGCAAAACTTACAACATTTTTTGGTGCTTCGATAGCATCTTTATAAGCATAATATTTGTAGCCGACAGACATCCCGACAAAAGCGTATCTGAAATATACGCCGGCTGACGGCACATGAAAGATTTGTGATTTGGGTTCAATATCGTCGGTAGCTCCGTCGAATTTACCTTTGCCGCCTGCAAATTGGTAAGCCAAGTAAGCTCCTGATTCAAAGATATTTGACTTCTGAATTGCAAATCTTTTTTCTATCGTTACCTGAAAGAATTTCAGCTTTTCGCGAAGTTGATAATAATAATTTTCGTCAACCTTGTGAAGCGTTGGTTTGTAAAACGGTCTGCCCGAAAATCCCAAGTAAAGAGCCGTATTTGTTTTGTTTTCGTGAATACCGAATTGCAATCCGATTCGGCCTTCGTATTTTGCCACTTCGTTGGTTTCTGAAATAGAAAATCTGCGGAAAATCATTGATTTGTTGGATTTTACGCCCAATTCGTTCAACTTTTTGATATTTTCGGTATTCTCACGGAAAATTGCAATATCTTTCAGCGAATAGCCGTTGGAATCGGTTTGATTCAAATCCATGCCGGCAGATTTCAGCAAATCCAAACATTCCGGATTGGAATAAGCCGCCGCCCAAATATCGGTTTTGCCGAGATTGATATTTGCGCCGTTGTCTTTCAAAAGTTGTGCTGCCTCGATTTTTTTTCTTTCAATGGCAATGGAAAATGCTGTTCTATTGTTTTTTACGGTATTAATATTCGCACCGTTTTTTAGCAAAATTTTTATCATTGCAGTGTCGTTGAAATAAGCGGCGGTTTGCAGCGGAGTGTATTTTACAGAGCCTGATTCAGGATTTGCGCCGTGAAAAAGTAGTACGTCGGCACATTCCTTGTCGCCGTAATAAACAGCTTGAAAAAGTGCTGTTCTGCCAACCGAATCCGTGAAATTTACATCGGTGATGTCATAAAGTAATAACAAATCAACGAGTTCCGGATTTTTTTTGAGAACTGCGGCGTGAAGTGCCGGCGGTTCTGAATCGTAAAGCGGATTGAAATTCGGATTTGCTCCGGCATCCATCAACATCTTTACAATTTGCATGTTACCAATATCGGCGGCGTACATCACGGCAGTGTATCCGCTTTCGTCAAAATCGTTGGGATCGGCACCGCGATTCAGAAGATGTTCCACTTCTTCGGGCTGATTTTGTTGTACGTAGTAACACAAAAGGTTTTGTTTTTCTTGTGAAAATGCGTTGAATGTCAGCAACATCATCGCAATAATAAATGAAATTTTCCTTAAAATTCCCATAATCAGTAACTTATAATTCTAATGAAAAATTGTCAGCATCCAAAAGATATTTCTTGTGCTGGCGTATATCTCTAATATTTTTTATATCCAAACTATAAAACGCAATTTCGCTCTCGGTTGGTACTTTCAAATCCAATTTACCGTTGGGAAGGTACACTGCTGAGCCGCCTAACGCATTGGCATTTAGTACGTAAGCAACATTTTCCATGGCTCGTGCCGACAAAAGTAAATTTCTGTCAAATTCTCTGGAAAGCGGCCATTGCGATACACAAATCAATGCGTCGTATTCGTCGGAATTTCTGCACCAAACCGGAAATCTCAGGTCGTAACATATTATTACTCTGAATTTTATGTCGTTTACAGTAAAACTCAATATCGTGTTGCCGGGTGTTACAAATCCTTTTTCAAAATCTCCGAAAAGATGACGTTTTTCGCAACTGAAAATTTCGCCTTGAGGGGTTACGGCACTAAATCTGTTGTAAAATTTTCCGTTGTCTTTTACATAGTAACTTCCGCCAATCGTGATATTGTATTTTTCTGACAGTTGCTTAAAAAAGTCGATATTTTTGCTGCCTGAAAATTCGGTGTTTTCTGTTACTTTCCAACCCGTATCAAAAGCTTCCGGCAAAATCCAAAAATCATTCGGTTTTGACTTATTTTCAACTAATTGCGTGATATCTTGATGCGGAATTTTGCCGTTTTCCAAGTCTTTGGATTGTATAAGTGCAATTCTCATTTTTAATCAGTTTTATAACTCTTTTTGTTCTGCCTCAATTGCCGAACGTACTATTTTGATTTCGCCGTAAGAAAAATTGTTTGACAGTTTATCTTTGATTGTGCTGTCGGCAAGATTTTCATGCTTTTTTACATATTCTTTCAGCGTGTTGAATTTTGCCTCTTCCATTATTGAAGTCGGGTTTATTTCTCCGGTTGCAACATATTTGGCAAGATGTCCAAGTATAGTTTCTTCCTTGAGTTTGCGTTGTTTTACAATTTCGCTTATTTTGATACCTTGTTTGTAAAGTTGGAATGTTTTTTCCTGAGTACTGAGTTTTTCAAAATCAGCACGTTTCAGGTCTTCGGTGTTTACTCGTTTTCCGTTGGAAGCCAGATACTTGAATATGATTTCCAAAATGTCGGATACAAATTTTTTAGCTTTTCCGTTGATACCTTTTATTGCGAGAAGTTCGTTGAGATTGTCGGGTTCTTGCTCGGCAATGCTTGCAAGTGTGCGTGTTGTAATAATTTCTTTGGGTTCAACATCGTATTCCTCGGCTTTTTCTTTTCGCCATTTAAGCAAAAGTTTGTAAAGTTCGCTTCCCGAATCAGGTACTAACGATTCGTCACTGCGCCAACGTGTAGTGTTTGTAGTTGTGAATGAGTTGTTTACGCTTTCTGAAAGTGTGATTGAAAGTTTGGCTTTTTGTTCAAGATATTTCTTCAGAGAGAAACTGTCTTGCATGATTTTCAGTATCGCTTTGCGGTATTTAAATTGGAAAACCAAATCGTTGTAACTGTCGGAGATTTTCTGCTTTTTGGTTTTGTCATCGCATTGAAAATCAAATGTCATAATCTTGGTTTCCAGCAAGTTGTTCATCTTGTCGAGATAATATCCGCAGCCTTTGCAAATACGTTCCAACAATGCGGTTTCGGAGTCCATATCGCTGGAATCTTTGTAAGTGTATCTTACGTATTTTATAAATTTTTCGGAAACTACAATCATGTCTCCGAAAATGATAGATTCCAAACCGTTGATTTGCTTGTAATTACCGAAAATCGAACTTTCAAAAGTTGCTGTATTCCTTTGTAAAGTTTGCAGCGCATTGTATATCGGATTAAAGTCAAAAAGTTCTTCAATACAATCAAAATAATATTGTCTTTTGTCTGTTACAAGATTTGCATTGTCGGGAGTGCGTTCTTCTACTACTTTTGAGAAAGATTGTACTGTATTGTCGTAAATTAAATCTCTCTCTGACAGCGGATTAAGAAGAATTAAACCTTCCAAAGTTCTGCATCGCGAGAGTGCTACATATACTTGTCCGTGCGCAAAACTTCTGGAGGCGTCAATCATCAGTTTATCAAATGTTAAACCCTGACTTTTATGAATTGTAACAGCCCAAGCAGTTTTCAGCGGTATTTGTTTGAATGTGCCGACTACTTCTTCTGAAATTTCTTTGGTTTCGTTGTTAACTGTGTATTTTGTATTGTCCCAAGTGAGTTTTCCAACCCTGATGTCTTCGGCGTTTTCTTTACATTTTACCAAAACACAGTCGTCCTCAAAACCGGTAATTCTTCCGATTTTTCCGTTGAAAAATTCTTTTGCCGGCGACGGATCGTTTTTGAGGAACATCACAACCGCGTTTTTTTTGAGAGTCAACCTTTTTTCTACCGGATATGCACTTTCTGGAAAATCGCCGTTGATATCCGCATCAAAACTTTGCTGAGCGGTGTTGAGTTCCAACATGTGTGTTTGGTTGATTCGTTCGGCGTGACTGTTGGTTGTAACAAGTGTTACAATATCCTCGTTTGCCGACGGTGTAAAATTGGGTTTGTACTGGCGGTTGAGCTGATCAATTACCGCCTTGTCAGCCCTGTTTTCGCGAATTGCATTTAAGATGTTAACAAAAGTCTGGTCGGTCTGACGGAATACTTCGTTTAGCTCAATGCACACATATTCAGTCTGTTGCCAGGCTTTGCTACCGAAAAAGTAAAATGTATCGTAATACGGTTTTAGAATTGCTTCGTCTTCGGGTTTTACAACGGGTGACAACTGCTGCATATCGCCGATTAGCAGCAGTTGCAATCCGCCGAAAGGTTTATTGTTTGATCTGTAACGTTTTAGTACTGCGTCTACCGAATCGAGCAAATCGGCTCTTACCATTGAAATTTCATCAATAACGAGTAATTCCAACGAGCGAATGATATCAATCTTAACCTTGTTGAAATTGAATTTTTTTGATTCCGTTCTTGTAACGCCCGGAATCTGAGGACCTAACGGTAATTGAAAAAACGAATGTAATGTTACACCGCCTGCGTTTACGGCTGCTACTCCGGTCGGAGAAGTAATTATCATGCGTTTGGGCGATGTTTGTTTAAGTTTTTTCAAAAATGTTGTTTTTCCGGTTCCTGCTTTTCCAGTAAGAAAAACATTTCGTCCTGTGTAAGATAAATAATCGAATGCTAATTGTAACCTTTCGTTAAGCTTGAAATTTTCTGCCATTTTTTTATTTGTGGTACAACCGATTTTTGTGGGTCGGTTAGTCTAAAATTTTACCTGCTACGTCAGCCATTTTGCTTCTTTCACCGTGAGTAAGATTCAAGTGAACGAAGAAATCCTGACCTTTCATTTTGCTTGCTAAATACGATAAACCGTTTGATCTCATATCGAGGAACGGGCTGTCGATTTGTTCCACGTCGCCAGTGAAAACCATTTTGGTATTTTCGCCGGCACGTGTTATGATTGTTTTTACCTCGTGAGGCGTAAGGTTCTGAGCTTCATCAACTATGAAGTAAGAGTTGTTGAGGCTTCTGCCACGGATATATGCCAAAGGTGTTACCATAAGTTTTTCTTCTTTCAACATCGTTTCGATATTTTGAGAACTTTTGGAATTGATACCGATTGTTTGCTTTATGACATTGAGATTGTCGAAAAGCGGTTGCATATACGGGTTGATTTTTTGTTTTTCGTTGCCCGGAAGGTATCCCAAATCCTTGTTGCCGAGCGGAACGATAGGGCGGGAGAGAAATATTTGCATAAATTTCTTGTCCTGTTCCAAAGCGGCTGCCAATGCGAGAAGTGTTTTTCCCGTGCCGGCTTTTCCCGTGATTGTTATCAATGTAATTTCCGGACGCAATAATGCATCCATTACAAAACTCTGTTCGATATTTCGCGGAGTAATGCCTGAGGCTCTGTGTTTTGTAACTTTTCGTATTTTTTGTTCCTGACAATCGAAGTAACACATCGCTTGGTTTTTGTCGTCCGCAACAAGGAAATATTCGTTTGGTGAAAAATCGGCGTTGAGACCGCTTTCCGACAACAGAACTTCGTTTTCGCGGTAGAGTCGTGATACAAAATCGTTGTTAGGATTTTCAAGAGTTCTGATACCTTCAAAAAGTTTTTCAGCATTTTCCACTTTGCCGGTTTTGTAGTCCTGAGCTTCGATGCCGAGAGTTCTTGATTTCATTCTCAAGTTGATATCCTGCGAAACCATAATTACGTTTCTTTCAGGTTTATTTTGTTTCATCCAAGCAGCCACAGCGAGAATTTTGTGGTCGGGAATCGGTTCTGAGAACGAGAGTTTCATGGCTTCGGAAAACGGTTTGCCACTTATAATATAAAGTGAGCCTCTGCCGTCGCCGAGCGGAATTCCGGCTTCCATGTTAACGTTGTTTTCGGTAAGTTTGTCGAGTATGCGCATAAATTCGCGTGCCTGAAGGTTGATTGTATCGTTACCTTTCTTGAATTTGTCAAGCTCTTCCAAAACAACAATCGGAACTACTACATCGTTTTCTTCAAAATTGTATATACTGTGGAAATCGTGAAGGATAACATTTGTATCCAACACAAAAGTTTTCTTATTGCTACTCATATTAATTATGATTTTAGGGTTAACAAAACTATTTCCAAATATAGAAAGTTATTTTTATTGCAACAAAAAATATTTTAGTTTTGCACAAAAAAAAATGTTACAAGACGCACAAGAAACAGAACTTCTCCGCAAAATAAAACGTGGGGAAAATCAAACTCAGGATTTCAAATTTGCGATTACAGATAGTAAAAAAATTGCAAAATCATTGTCGGCATTTGCGAATACCGATGGCGGCAGTCTGCTTATTGGTGTGAAAGACAACGGCAAAATCGCCGGAGCAAATGTTGACGAAGAATATTATATGATAGAAACTGCGGCTCAGATTTTTTGTAAACCCGAAGTAAAATTTTCAGCCAAAATTTGGGAAGTAGAAAACAAGACTGTACTCGAAATCATAATTCCGAAAGGTACAAATCCGCCTTACAAAGCCAAAGACGCCAACGGAAAATATCTCACATACGTACGTGTAAACGACGAAAATATACTTGCCGATCGTATAATTGTAAAATGGATGGAAAATACATGCAAGAGTAGGAATACAAAAATCAATTATTCCCGCAAGGAAGAGTTTGTTTTGCAATATATAGAAGAAAAAGGCAGCATTTCGGTTTCAGAAGTGATAAAATTTCTTCAGTTAACAAAATATGAAGCCGAGGATGTTATGATAGAATTAATATCGGTAGGCTTGATAAAACCGGAGTTCAACGATAAAATAGAGATACGATATATAGCCTCAGAAACGGGAATCGAAAAAAATTAACAAATAATTTAGATTTTTTTTGCAAAAAAATTTGGTAATATCGAAAATTTTTTTTCAAATTTGTAAATACTAAAAAAGCCGAAAACGCTGTAAAATATTTATATGCACAAAGGCTAAATCGAGAAAATATTAGCCAAAGAAAAAAAGATGAGCAAAAAAACAAACAATCTACTGGAATGCCTTCACAAATTTTTTGGATTTGACCGATTCAAGGGAGAGCAAGAAGCAGTGGTAAAAAATGTATTGGAAGGACACGACACATTTGTATTGATGCCCACCGGCGGAGGAAAATCCCTCTGCTACCAATTGCCGTCGCTTATGCTTGATGGTACAGCCATTGTAATATCTCCGCTTATCGCATTGATGAAAAATCAGGTGGACGCTATGAGAAATATCAGCACGGAAGAAAGTGTGGCACATTTTCTCAACAGCTCGCTCACCAAACAACAGATTGCACAAGTGAAATCCGATATTGTAGACGGCAAAACCAAACTTTTATATGTTGCCCCGGAAAGCTTGACTAAAGAGGAAAATATCGAATTTCTCAAGCAAGTGAAAATTTCGTTTTACGCAATCGACGAAGCACATTGTATTTCTGAATGGGGACACGATTTCAGACCTGAATACAGAAGAATACGCCCGATTATCGAAGAAATCGGACGTAGCCCTATTATTGCCCTTACTGCTACTGCTACTCCGAAAGTGCAGCACGATATTCAGAAAAATTTGGGTATTTTGGATGCTAATGTATTCAAATCTTCGTTCTACAGACCAAACCTCTATTACGAAGTACGCCCGAAAATTGATATCGACAAACAAATTATAAAATTCATAAAAGCCAACAAAGGCAAAAGCGGTATTATATATTGTTTGAGTCGTAAAAAGGTAGAAGAACTTGCTGAAACTCTTACAGTTAACGATATCAAGGCATTGCCGTATCATGCCGGTATGGATAGTGCTACACGTAGCGCAAATCAAGACAAATTCTTGATGGAAGAGGTGGATGTGATAGTTGCTACTATTGCTTTTGGTATGGGTATCGACAAACCGGATGTCAGATTTGTGATACATTATGATATGCCGAAGAGTTTGGAAGGTTACTATCAGGAAACCGGTCGTGCAGGTCGCGACGGCGGCGAAGGTCAGTGTGTAGCTTTCTACAGTTACAAGGATATTCAGAAACTTGAGAAATTTATGCAAGGCAAGCCTGTCAGCGAGCAGGAAATCGGAAAACAACTTCTTTCTGAGACAGTTGCATACGCCGAAACTTCGATGTGCCGTAGCAAAATGCTTCTCAATTATTTCGGTGAAAACCTTGAAGAGCCTTGCGGCAATTGCGACAATTGTCGTCATCCGCAAAAACCGTTCAACGGCAAAGAGTCTATTCTCAAGGCGTTGAAAGTAATTTTGGCAATTCAAGAAAAGTTTAAAACTGAGCATGTTGCAAAAGTTTTGGCTGGAGTTTCCGATTCGCAGATCAAAACATACAAGCATCACAAACTTCCGATTTTCGGATGCGGTGAAGATGACGGCGACGAGAATTATTGGAATGCTGTTTTGAGACAATCTTTGGTAAAAGGTTTCTTGACAAAAGATATTGAAAACTACGGATTGCTTAAACTCACCAAAGAAGGTAAAGATTATCTCAAGAAACCTTATGAAATACAGCTCGTAAAGAATCACGATTACGAAGGCGAGGACGAAGACGAAGATCAAAGCGTTTCTCATTCGATGAACGGCGGAGCTTCCGACCCGGAACTTTTCAGAATGCTCAAGGATTTGAGAAAGAAAGTTTCAAAACAGAAAGGTATTCCTCCTTTTGTAATTTTCCAAGATCCGTCTTTGGAAGATATGGCTGTACAATACCCGATTACGCTTGAGGAACTTACTCAGATTGTGGGTGTCGGTCACGGTAAAGCTCAAAAATTCGGTAAAGAATTCGTTGAACTTATCAAAAAATACGTTCAGGAAAAAGAAATTGAGCGTCCTCAGGATATGGTTGTAAAATCTGTTGTTTCAAAATCGGGCAACAAAGTTTACATCATTCAGAGTATCGACCGCAAGATTGACCTCGAAGATATTTGTGAATCAAAACAGATTGATATGGACGATTTGCTTTCGGAAATCGAATCAATTATCAATTCCGGTACAAAACTCAATCTCGATTACTATGTCAACAAAGTAATTGATGAGGAACGTCAGGAAGAAGTTTACGAATATTTCGATCATGCTGAAACCGAGTCGATTGATGAGGCTCTCAAGGAGTTGGGCAGCGAAGATTACACCGAAGAAGAACTTCGTTTGATGAGAATCAAATATATTTCAGAAAAAGGACATTAGTAGTTTTTTTTTACTGAAATTATTATATGACAAAACTCAATTTGCAGAAGAATTTTTCCAATGCAAATTGAGTTTTTTTGTTGACATCTTTTAGATATTCTCAGATGCTTGATTTCTGAAAAATTTATCAACGGATTTTTAGCAACGAACCGAAAGATGCAAATCCGGAAGTAATTTTGCCGTTTGGGTCGTAAAATTCCGAATATCCGTTTTCGCTGGAAAAATCAAAAGTAGAAACTTGTTTTAAGTCGCCTGATTCGTAAAAAATTCTCCAGCTTCCGGTAAACTCACCTTCGAGGTAATTGCCTGTAGTATAGACAGATTTGCCGTCGGGATAAAACGAAACCCAGTAGCCGGAACGTTTTCCGTTTTCAAAACTTCCTTTTTCTGCCGTATTGCCGTTGCTGTAAAATGAAATATATTCGCCTTCGCGGACATCGTTTTTGAAATTGGTGATATTCATAGTGTTACCGTTTTCAAAATACGTAATCATTTTACCGTTTTTCTTACCGTCGGAACATGAAAATTCGGCTTGAAGTTGTCCCGATTTATAGTAAACCGAAACTTTGCCGTTGTAAATATCTCTTATCTTGAATGCTACAATATTTATCTCGCCGGTATTGTAATATTTTGTGTAATTTCCGTAAATTTCACCGTTGAGAAATGTAAATAATTCACGCCGTTTTTTCCCGTCAAATACGCAAAATGTTCCGTTTAAAATTCCGTTTTTGTAATCTGCAAATTGCAGTGTATCACCGTTTTCTTGAAATTCATAAACGCGTCCTTCCAATTTGTCGTTTTTGAAAATGCCGTGTTGTTTCAAATTTCCGTTTTCGTAGTAAAACTGAAATTCACCGTTTTTTTTACCGTTTTTGAAAAAATATTCGGTTTTTAAGTTGCCCGATTCATAATAAATCTGGTAATATCCTTCCAATAAATTGTCAAAAAAAATTCCCTGCTGACCTTTTTGACCGTTGGGATAGTAAAACGTGTACGGTCCGTTTTTTACAGAATCTTTTCCGGTGAGTGTAAAATTTTCTTTGATTTTGTTATCATCATAATACACTTCTTTCGTGAAAGTCTGAGCATTGATATTTATTGCGGCAAGTACAAATAGTAGCGAGTATAACAATCTCATTATTCAATAGTTACAGTTGATTTTAGATGCGCACCTCTCAACGGAGTATCTCGTCCCATGTCGAGAATGCACGAGAAATCATATTCGCCTGACGGTAATGTGCCGGGGTTTAATTTGAATTTAAATTTTCTTATGCTGCCGGTGTAAATTTTGGCGTTTTGAGCTAAAATTTTGTATTCTTCCAATGATGACGACATATTGGCAGCTTGTATATACAATTGTCCGCTTATAATTGATTTTCCGAGATTTTCTATTGTAACAACAAAAGTACGGTTTTCTTGGTCTTCCGATTCTTCAATTTCAGTAAAATTTGTAATCGAAACTTTGTTTTCTTTGAAACCTTTAGGCGTTTGCGTAACCCAAGCTACAATTTCGGGAGTAACATTTACGCCCGCGCCCATGTTGTTGTCGGCTTCAAAAGCACTTCTTTCGTGAAATTCCGAAACTATGATTTGGCACCATCTTGTATCATAACCGTCGCTCGGTACCGACATCGATAATGTTGCAACTCCCTGAGAATTAGGGTCAACCTCTACAGTGTAAGGCTCAACGGAAAGCCATTTTGCGGCAGAATGTTCCGTAGTTCCTCGCGGACGAATGCGTTCACAACCCTCTTCGTCGTAGATTACATCCTGAATTTTTATTTGAAAAACGGATCTCGAATTGGAATGATTTGTGATCCATATTTTTTTTGTTTGAATGCCGCCCGGCATCGTATTGAAGTCAAATCCTACGGGCGATACTTCAAAATCTTGTGCTAACGTGTTAATTGTCAGCGAACTAAAACCTACTAATAAAATGTTTGATAAAAATTTATTCATTTTTTTGTTTTTTTACTCTTATTGATGTAAAACAAGAACATGGCAAAGATATTGTTTAAAAATTAAAATAAGTTAAATTATTAAATCTTTTTTTTCGTAAATTTCGAAAAAGATTTTTTAATTTTGAATTTTGGAATATTAATTGGAATCATAATAATAAATATTGCTTAAAAGTCTGTTTCATATTGTTTTACGTTTATTGCTGATAGGAATTTTCCTGTTGGGCGGTGAATGTTTTGCTCAAAATTCGGGTAGCGAGATTGATAAACTGAAAAATCTTCAGGAGCAAGCTCTCGAGTTTGAGAAAAACGGCGAAGAACTTAAATTGGCTCAGACTCTCAGCAAGATGGCTCTGATTTTCACTCAAATAGGTCAAACTAAAAAGGCGATTGAGTATTATAAAAAATCATCCACGTTGTATTTGCAGGCAAAGAAGTTTACCGATTTGAGAAAAACTTATTCTAATATCGGTTTTGTGTATGCCAACGACGAACAGTTCGACAACGCTCTTTATTTCTTTAAGAATGCTCACAAAATTGCGAAGTTGGAAAATAATCAGACTGCAATTTGCGGTTGCCTTACTGATATTGCGTATATTCTCACGGTAGAAAAAGAGTATTATCTGTCGATTGATAATCTTCTTGAGGCTTTGGATATTGCGCAAAAAATCGATCATAACCAATTGCAGCTGAAATGTTTGGCAATGCTTAGGGACAATTACAAAGCTTTGGGAATTGCCAACAAATACAAGGAATTTGAGCAGAAGTTTAATGATTACAACAATCACTTGCAGCAGGAAAGCAACAAGTCGCATGTTCAGAAACTTGAAATCAAGAATTTGGCGGATCAAGAACGTGCAGCTCTTGAGGCTGAAAATCACGAACTTGAAATGAAACTTGTTGATGCTGAGAAAAATAATCTTCGTAGAGCTCAGGAATTGGAATTGGAACAGCGAGATTTAACGGAAAATCGTCAACGCCTTGCTGCCGAAAAAATGAAGCAAGAGCAGGAAATTCTCAGAACTTCCGACAGTTTGAAAACTGTGGAATTGAATTTTCAACGCGGTGAATCTCAACGTTTAAGAAATTACATCTTTATTGGTGGTGTGAGTCTTTTTTTGATTCTTGTAGCTGCTTCGATTGCAATTTATGCGTTGTATAAAAACCGTAAGTTGAACCGTTTGTTGAAAATCAAAAACATGGAAATCGAGGAAAATGCCGAGGAACTTCAAAGTGCGTTGGAGGTTACCAATCAGCAACGTACAGCAATGGCGGATTCCATTGATTATGCGCATCATATACAGTATTCTATGCTTGTGAAACCATCAGCAATTCTAAATGCTTTACCGCAGTCGTTTGTGTTTTTTCAGCCGAGAGATTCGGTGAGCGGCGATTTTTATTGGTTTCATCAGCGTAAAAACGAGACCTCGGATATAATTTATCTCGCGGCTATCGATTGTACGGGTCACGGTGTGCCGGGCGCGATGATTTCCATGATTGGTTACAACCTTTTGGATACAATTATGACAAATCCGGAGGTGGTACATCCTAACGAAATTTTGGAACGCCTTCATAGCGGAATCCGCAAGGCACTGCGTCAGGATACTACCGAAAATCACGATGGTATGGATATGGCATTGTGTTTGATTGATTTGAATAATAAAAAAGTGGAATATAGCGGTGCAAAAAATGCATTGGTTTACACAAAAGGAACTGAAGTTTTTAAAGTAAAGGCTGATTCTCAAGGAATTGGCGGTACAGTAAATTCTTCAGAAGAAGAGATAAGCGGTTGTCGAAAGTTTACAAATCATGAGTTTGATGCTGCCGATGATATGACATTTTACTTGTATTCAGACGGATTTTCAGATCAGTTTGGCGGACCTACTGACAAAAAATATATGTTAGGTAGATTTCGTAATCTGTTGTTGGACGTAAGTTTCAGCCCTATGGAGCAACAAGCTGATAAATTGAAACAGGAATTGGATGATTGGAAAGGTGATAGGGATCAAACAGATGACATCTTGATAATCGGATTCAAATTGTAGAATTTTTTGAGTCACAAAAAAAGTCAGAATAAAATATAATGCAAACAATATAACTGAACTATTTTTTTTATTTAAACTATTTAAACTATGAAAAAATTATTTTCAATTTTAGGCTTGTTATTGGCAGGTTTTACTGCTAATGCACAGCAAGTAAGCGATATGGCTGTAATTCCAATCGGAGTTACGCTCAACAGTATCATGAGATTGACTGTAACAAGTGGTGGTAACATCGAATTTGTTGTTAATACAATGCAACAATACGAAGAAGGTGTTCCGAATGCAACTCCGTACACAACAACATTTGATGTTAGTTCTTCTTCTGATTTTTATGTAACATTGGCTGCCGACAATGAGAACATGATTGGTACAGTAAATAATACGCATGTAATGCCGGTAGATTTCCTTGCTTATGAAGTTGTTGCGCCTTCAAGTAGTTCTTTATCAACTATTGGTAACGGACATTTGTCAAATACCGAAACAGCAATTGTTGGCGATTCTGGTTCTGCTGTAGAAGGTGGTTCGTATACCGGTATTCAAATTAAATGGTCTTTGGAATCTGAAACCACCGGTACTTCTTCTGCAAAGCTTTTGGGTTTACCTTCAGACAGATATACTGTAAATGCTTATTTGCAACTTAAAGCCGCAAATAACTAATTAAAATTTTCAAATAGTATTTTATGCTTGTTTCGGCATAAAATACTATTTTTGTTGCGTGAAACAATTATAAAAATAAACAATTTGATGTAGCATGATTCGTTTTGTGAAAGTATTATTATCATGTATTTTAACTGCAATATTTATATTGACAGCTGGTACTACCTATTCACAAACCGACGAGGAAATTGTTTCTTATTTTGTAAAAGAGCAGTTGGAGATAAAACCTGGTCAAACTGTTTTTAATGTTTACAAAATAGAAAATCGTACAAACAGGGCGTATCAAATACAAATAAATTTTACAGTTCCTGCCGAATGGACTCTTTTTGCAGATCATACGGTTTATCTTAATATTGAGCCCCGTTCTACAAAGTCGATACCGTTGCGTGTATCACCGTCTTTGGATGCTAAAGGCGGTGTGGGATACGCTCTTAATGCTGCTATGCTTACTAACGAAGGCAATATGTTTTCGTCTCGCTATTGTTTTTTAACTATTCCTATTAGAAATCAGATTGATGCTGATTTTTCCGCATTAGCTTATTATTTGGATCACCTTCATGGTCAAACCGAATTGGCTCTGAAAATTCATAATTCCGGTAATACCAACAGTTTGGTAAATATTCAGCTTGATGCCGCTGAAAATCTGAATTTTACAGATGCCGGTTACAACAAATATATTACTCAGATTTCTCTTGAACCTGAGAAAGATACTACTCTCAGACTGAAATTAAAATATAATGACTATATCGGCGATTTGGATTATTACAGCAGAACTCTTACCGCCGAATTGTTCTCAAAAGATACTACTTGGACGAGGTACGCTTTTATTAAGTATCTCAATTACAGATACGATAATTTTATTACTGACGAAGACCGGCCTTTGGTAATCGAGGCTTCGGCAATGGATTTGCTTTCTGATTATATTACATTCAGATTTTTGGTAATGGGCAAACTTAAATTCAATAATCAGAGAAGTTTACAGTATTATTACCGTTCGATGTCAGCTCCGTTGAAAGATCATCCCAATTTGGAGCGCGACGAATATTTTGCTGATTACAAAATGCCTAAAACAGAAATCAAAGTCGGTAATTTTAGATTACTCAATGATTTGTGCCTTTTCGGTAAAACTATTTCCGTAAAACGCGACATTACACCTACTTTGGATGTTCAAGCGTATGTTTCAGATGATTATTACACAAATAATTACGCATTTTCCGGAACAGTTAACAAAAAAATCGGTGTAAATTCTGTTTTTGCAACATATACCAAAATGATAAATGATACCACCGGAAAATCTTTCTTGGATTTTTATGGGGCGGGTGGCGTTTTGAAAATTCCGGCAGGTAGATTTCAGTTAAGTGGTTATTATTCAAAATATTCTGCGCCTGAGTTTAATAACAAAGACGGTTATCAACTTAATGTCGGATATTCCAACTCTTTCAATTCAAAACTTATTACTAATTCTAATGCAAGATTTACGACACCGTATTTTGCTACATATTATCACGGACGTTCGGATATAGCAAGTCATTGGGATTATTTGTTGTCGAAAAAAGCATATTTGTCATTCGTTTATAGTTACTACAAATATCAGCCGGCAACGGTTTACAATCAATTGAATCCGGCATTCAATTATCAGTATCATAATTTCAGATTTATCTACAATCTGAGATTTGCGATGTATTCTACAATATATTTCGGTCCTAATTATGATTACGGAATGTCAAATTATTATGGAGCCGAATTTGCAAAAGATAATCTTGTTCTTACTTCTACCAAAGCAGAAGTCGGTTACAGATACAATCCGAACAATTTTGTACTTAACAGCTTGAATATCAATATGCAAGTTGGTCAGACAAATCCGGTGCAATACGATAAAACTTTGATGTCGCAATACAACGAGAAAAAACCTGTAATAAAATTTTCTGCAACATTATCCGGTAGAAATTGGGGTGTTTTGGCGATGTATTACAGCGGACTTTATAATATGTCAACTGCATTGATTAATTTCTATTCAAGTATTGTCGGTAAATACTTGTATTTCATGCCATTTTATAGAATTACAAGTCCCGGAAAACAATTTTATTACGAGGTGAGATTTTCTTACTTGAACAATATTGACTTGTCAAATGTAAGAACATCAATCGTTCAAGAAGCCGGAGTGGAATTTGGCAAGGGTTGGAGTTTCAAACTTTTGAACAATACCAATATTCAGTCTATTACAGATACCCGTGGTCAAAATTACAGATATACAAACAATTACATGGAGTTTACTGTAAGAAAAGTATTCCACTGGTCGCAACCCGGACAAAAATATCATTCGTTGAACGCATATTTCTATCGCGATCTCAACGGCAATCATATCAAAGATTACAACGAACCGGGCGTGGAAAATGTATTGGTAAATATCCAAAACAATTCTACTATTGATTCGTCGTATCATTATGAAGGTGAGATGTTCGGAAATGTAGACGTGGCATCCAATCACCTCGGATTGATTCAGTACAACGAAATTCCGGAGGCAAAATATTGTTTGCGTTTTGACCCCAAGGACGGAAATCAAGGTATGTACAATATTATCAATAATCAGCAAATAGTTAATTTACGCAAGGATACAACAATTTACATCCCGTTTACCGAGCGCAACAAAGTATACGGTCATGTAATTTTCCACAAGAAAAAACAATCGATGTTTGACGATTGGAAAAACGAAAATATCAAAGTTTCAATCAGCGACAATCATGGCAATGCATGGTTTGCGCTTACTGATAAGAACGGATATTATGAAATTTTTGCTCCGGCGTCTGATTATTATACTGTAAAAATCGATAACTTGTGGCCTGATTTGTGGAACTTGAGACAAAATCAATATATCATAAAATTCAATGGTTACAAAACATTTGAAGTAAACTTTGAGTTTGAAGAAAAGAAACGTGAAATTGTTTTCGACGATATCGTGGATATTGGAGACATCTTGTCAGAAGACAATTTCCAATTTGAAGACGTTACACAGATTAAGCAAACTGTAGTAACAGGAAATGTTGCCGACGAAACCAATCTGTTACCGCTTCAGGCTACGATTGAAATTGTGGATTTGAACCGTAATTCCAAGGTTTCAAAAACGAAATGTACACCGGAAGGTGAATTTTACACTTCGTTTATTACCGGAAAAAATTACCAGTTGAGAATTTCGTATCCGGGTTATTGGATTTATCAGGAGGCGCTCAACAGCAATCAGATTACCACATTTGAGAAAATCTCGCGCGATGGTATTTTGTTGCGTAAAATTCAGGTTGGAAAACCAATCGAAATGCGCAACTTGACATTTGAACTCGAAAGCAGTGAACTTTCACCGGAGGCAAAAGCAGAACTTGAAAATCTTGTTATCAGACTTGTAAATAATGAAAAAATCAAAATCAATATCGTCGGATATTGCAACAGCAGGGAAAATAGTATAGAATTGGCAAGAAAACGTGCTGCTGTAGTTGAAACATTTTTGAAAACCAGAAGTATCGCTACTTCTCGTATTACAACGGAAGGCAAGATCGGGGACAAATCCCAAGCACCAAAAGTTGAAATTATTGTAACATCAAATCAGTAAAATGAAAAGCTTATTTATTATTTTATTTGCCATTGCTGCTAATTTTGCAATGGCACAAAATCAGCAAATCTCTTTAAAAGAAGTACTTTACGGGAAGTTTCGCCCTAATTCTGTTTATGGAATAGAATCTATGAAAAACGGTTTGAGTTATACCGTTTTGGAAAACAATTCGGTTGTGAAATATTCTTACGAAACCGGTGAAAAACAAGGCGTTGTGGTGGATTTTACAAGTCTTGGAATCAACAGAGTTCAGAGTTACGCATTTTCTGAAAACGAAGACAAAATTTTGTTTTTTACAGGTTACGAAGCAATTTACAGACGTTCTTATCTCGCAAAATTTTATGTTTACGATTTAACTTCAAAAGAATGTAACCCTTTGAGCACCGAGTTTGAAAAACAGCAACTTGCAACATTTTCGCCTGACGGTAGCAAAGTGGCTTTTGTGCATGAAAATAATCTTTATGTAAAGACACTTTCTGATGATAAAATCCGTCAAATTACAACTGACGGCAAGAAGAATTTTGTTCTCAACGGTTTGCCGGATTGGGTTTACGAAGAGGAATTCGGTTTCAACAAGGCATTTGAATTTTCAAACGACGGTAAGTATTTGGCTTATATCAAGTTTGATGAAACAAACGTAAAAGAATACACATTGCAATATTACAGCGCAATGACCCAAAATTACAATCCTGAAGCCAATTATCCTTATAATTATACTTACAAATATCCGAAAGCCGGCGAAGACAATTCTGTGGTTTCTGTTCATGTTTATGATTTTGAATCCGGTGAAACCAAGAAGGCTGATATCGGCTCTGACACAGATATTTACGTACCGAGAATCCAATGGATGTCAACAAAAAATGTATTGTCAATTGCAAGATTAAACCGTTTGCAAAACAAGCTTAATCTTTTGGCTTTTGATGTAACTAAAAATACTACAACACAGTTTTTTGAGTTGAAAGACAAAAAGTATATCGAAGAAGATTGTATGTCGAGCATAACATTTCTCAAAGATGGTAATTCTTTTGTAATTCCTACAGAGCTTGACGGTTACAGGAATCTTTACCATTATTCTACCAACGGTACACTTATCAACAAAATCACTTCCGGCAAAAACGAAATTGTAAAACTTTGCGGAGTTGACCCAGATGGCAAAAAAGTTTATTTTACAGGTGTTGGCAGCAATTCTACACGTACTTCGGTTTTTGTGGTTGATATCAATGGTAAAAACCGTAAAAAAATTACTTTGCGCGAAGGTTCCAACGATCCGGAATTTTCTGCGAACTTCAAGTATTTCATCAATTTTTATTCAAATACTACAACACCGTATTATATTACAGTCAACAACAACAAAGGCAAAGAGATCCGTGTGATTGAGGATAACAGCGACTTGAAAAAAACTGTTGAAACTTACGGCGGTATCCACAAAGAGATGTTCGCTTGGAAAAACTCTTCAGGTGATAGTTTAAATGCTTATATAATAAAGCCTTACGATTTCGACGAGAACAAGAAATATCCGGTTTTGGTAATCGGTTACAACGGTCCGAATTACAATATGGTAAACGATGATTTTGATTTTGATTGGACACAAGTTTTGGCACAGAAAGGCTATATTGTGGCATGTACCGACACAAGAGGAACAGGTCGCAAGGGTGCTGCATTCAGAAAATGCACTTACGGTCAACTCGGAAATCTTGAAACTCAAGATCTCGTAAGTTTTGCAAAATATCTTGGTAATCAGAAATATATCGATAGTTCGCGACTTGGTATTTGGGGTTGGAGCTACGGCGGATTTATGTCGTCAAGCGTAATGACCCGTGGTGCAGGTGCTTACAAACTCGGTATTGCAGTTGCTCCTGTTGAAGATTGGGAATATTACGACAATATTTACACCGAACGTTACATGGGTTTGCCTCAGGATAATGCTGAAGGTTACAAAAACAATTCTCCGTTGAAATATGCCGACAAACTTCAGGGTAAATTCCTTTTGATTTACGGAAGTTGCGACGATAATGTTCATCCTCAGAACTCTATGGCATTTTGTGAAGCGTTGGTTCAAGCCGACAAGGAATTTGAATTGATGCAATATACCAACAAAAATCACGGAATCAGAGGCGGTAACACTTCGTTTCATTTATACAAAAAGATGATAAAATTTATCGAAGATAATCTTTAATTTTCAGAATTTTACAGAAACAGCTGATTTTTTTCATAGAATTAGTTTCATTTTTGTATATTAGCGGCATCTATTAAATATACAACAAACGATTAAAAATTTACGATGCTATGAAAAGATATATTTTAACATTAATTGCATTGTTGATAGTGGGATTGAGTGGCAACACACTCAAGGCTCAAGACTATTACGACTACGATGACGGCGAAGGTTACGACAATCCCGGAGTCTATGCGGCTCAGGATGAAGTATATGATAGTTATGAAGTTAGAATACAAAGATTCCATCGTCCGCGAGTAAAAACAAGAGTTTATTACGACGAAGTTTTTACAGTGGCAGCTGCTGCAACAATTATTACAGTGGCAACAATTCCGGAATTTTGGCATCCGTTGTACTACTCTTGGTATCGTCCTGTAGTTTACAACCGTTGGTATCACAATTGTCATCACCATCATTACTACACATATTCGTATCATCCGGGCTATTTCGGATGGCATGAAGTACGTTGGGTGCCGCGTCCGCATTATTATGTGCACAGAGATTTCTATGTTCATCCTGTTTACCATCGTCCGGGTTACTATCATTTTGACCGTTATAGTTATGCTTGCCGCAACGATGTGCATGTTTATCATCATTATGACCGTCCGTACAGCTACAGCAATTACGCAAGCAATCACAGCTACGGAAGTCGTAGTTATGTTAACAACCGAATTTACTCAAACGGCAGAAGTTCAGGTAGTTACAACTACAACAATGTAAATGCTAATTCGCGAAGCAGTTCTTCAAGCCGAGCTACAAGCAGCAGTTACAGCAGTTCAAGTAAAAACGGTAACACACGAAGTGATTCATATTCAGGACGTTCAGGTAGTTATTCGTCCGGCTCAAGTTCCAAAAACAGTTCATCTTCTAACAATTCTTACAGCGGAAGATCGGGCTCTAACGGTTCTTCAAGCAATTCATATTCAGGACGCTCAGGATCGTCAAATGATTCATATTCAGGACGTTCAGGATCTTCAAGCAGTTACAGCGGACGTTCAGGCTCATCAAGCAGTTCGTCAAAATCGGGTTCTGACAATTACAGCGGACGTTCAGGATCTTCAAGCAGTTACAGCGGACGTTCGGGTTCGTCAAACAGTTCATATTCAGGACGTTCGGGATCGTCAAGCAGTTCTAATTCAGGACGCTCAGGTTCTTCAAGTTCTGCGTCAAAGAGCGGCTCTTCAAGCAATTCCGGACATTCATCAAGCTACAGCGGTCGTTCAGGTTCGTCAAGCAGTTCAACATCTGGACGTTCGGGCTCATCAAGCAGCTCAACATCAGGACGTTCCGGTTCATCAAACGGCTCGTATTCAGGTCGTTCTGGTTCGAGCAGCGGACATCGTTAGGATGTAACTTTTTTCTTAGCACAATATAATAAAGAGATTGATTATCAGTGAGTTTTTCGGGTAATCAGTCTCTTTTTTGTTTTACAATTATTTTACTTCTTGAATAATTCCTTTTTCGTTGATTTCTATTGTGAATGGCAGTTTGGTGATTTGAAATTTGTTGACAATTTCTGAATCAAAATATTTGAACTCCGAACAAACTACAATTTGTTGATTTTTAATTGATTTTACTTCATTTTCAAGCAGTTGACGATCACCGTCAAGCGAAATTGCCATTATTTTTTTGTTCGGATATCGTTTGATGTAATTTTGTAGATAGTTAAGACTTTTTTTGTTCCAAGCCGCAAAAAATATAATTGAAAAATCATTTCCTTGAAAATCAGAAGGTTTTACAGTTTTTCCGTTTTCGATATTTGGAATTTCAAAATCTTGAATTCTTGTACCTTGTTTCAAAATTTCGTGAGCTAAAATTCTGTCTTTCAAATTATTGACCGCCGGTACATCTTGCGTTAATTGTTCTGAAATTGATTTTATGAAATCAAAATTCTTGTTGAAATCCAAAAATTCAATCAAAACAATATTTGCCAATGCTTTGGGATGCAACTTTATGAATTTCAGAAGTTTGGCTTCTAATTTTGCGGAATCGGTATTTGCTATAAGTTTTAATCCGTTTATAAGTATTTCTGATTCAGAACTTCCTGAAATTGTGGAGTTTAAGGGAATGTCAGTGTTGTAGTTAACAGAAATATTTTCTCCGGGTTGAATTATCAAAAGCATTTTTTCGTTGTTGACTATGAGTCTGAAAAACTGATAATTGCGAACCGTAGTAATTGTTGTTGAAAATTCTTTGCTGTTGTAAAATTCTATGGAATCCAGCCTTGAATTGTGTATAAGATTCTGAAAATAAATTTTTTCTGGAATTTTGTTTCCCGAAAAATCCACTTTTAAGTTAACATCTTGACCGTAACAAATTGAAGTTAACAACAAGAATAAAATCAGCATGTAACTTTTCAACTGTATCATTGTTTGGAGTAATTTGTAAAAAAAACAGAAATCAAGGTTGAAAAATAGCCTTGATTTCTGTTGATAAGTGCTTAAAAATTATGTGTTATTTTACTTTTTCTTCGATCCATTTTCTTGCGTTAACAAACGCTTCGATCCAAGGAGAAACTTCGTCTTCTTTGCGGTCGTAAGGGTAGTAACCCCACTGCCAGTTGAAGATTGCGCGTTCAGGGTGCGGCATCATCGAAAGGTGACGTCCGTCTTCTGACACGATGGCTGCTGCGTTGTAATCAGAACCGTTCGGATTGCCCGGATATTGGTCGTAAGAATATTTCATCGGAATGTTGTAAGTTTCCTCAGCGTCAGGAAGTTGGAATTTACCTTCGCCGTGAGCTACCCAAACTCCAAGTTTTGTGCCTGCCAAACTCTTGAGCATCACTGAGTTGTTGTCAAGGATGTCAACAGTAAGGAATGCAGATTCAAACTTATGAGAATCATTATGTTTGAGTTTCGGGTGATTTTTACGTCCCGGATATACAAGATCCAATTCGTTCATCAATTGACAACCGTTGCAAACTCCAAGTGACAATGTATCAGGACGTTTGTAGAAGTTTTCCAAAGCTTTGCTTGCCTTTTCGTTGTATTTGAAAGCGCCTGCCCAGCCTTTTGCTGAACCCAAAACGTCTGAGTTGGAGAATCCGCCGCAATATACAATAAAGTTAACATCTTCCAAAGTTTCGCGACCTGATGCCAAGTCGGTCATGTGAACGTCTTTTACGTCAAAACCGGCAAGATACATGGTGTAAGCCATTTCGCGGTCACCGTTGATACCTTTTTCGCGGATGATTGCGGCTTTGATTCCGGTTTTGTTGCGACGTTTCGGACTGATGCCGTATTGATTGAATTTGCCGGTGAAATTCTTCGGAAATGCAAATTCAAGCGACTGTTTGTTGTAATTGTTGAAACGGCTTTCTGCACAAGTTTTTTCGGTTTGAATGCTGTCGAGCAAGTAAGATGTCTTGAACCAGATGTCACGCAACGAAATGATATCCAAATTTAAAGTCTTGCCTTGGTGAGCAATCTTGATATTTCTTGTCGGGATTGTTTTACCGATTACTTCAAACGAAATGCCTTCTGCGTTGAGAATTGCAGATACTTTGTCTAAGTCGGCAATTTGAATTACTACGCCCGGATTTTCGCTGAATAATGTTGTGCAAAGGTCGTAATTATCAGTTAATTCGATATCCAAACCGCCTGAAACTGTAGAGAATGTCATTTCGAGTAATGTGGTAATCAAACCGCCTGCCGATACGTCGTGACCTGCAAGTATAAGTTTTTCGTTAACAAGTTTTTGTACAGTATTAAACGCCTTGCGGAAATACTTGCTGTCTGCCACGTCAGGACAGTTATCTCCTAATGAATTAACAACTTGTGCAAAACTTGAACCTCCAAGTGACGGAGCTTTCTTAGAAAAATCGATGTAAAGTAATTGAGAATCTTCTACAGGTTTCAAATCCGGAGTTACAATTTTTTTAACATCGGATACATCGCCTGCTGAAGTGATAATTACAGTACCGGGAGCCAAAACTTTTGAACCATCAGGATATTTCTGAGTCATTGAAAGTGAGTCCTTTCCGGTTGGAATATTGATTCCCAATTCAATTGCAAATTTGCTTGCAGCTTCTACGGCTGAGTATAAACGTGCATCTTCGCCTGTATTTTTGCAAGGCCACATCCAGTTGGCACTCAGCGAGATAGAATCAATACCGTTTTCAAGCGGTGCCCAAACAATATTTGTAAGAGATTCTGCAATTGCCATTCTTGAACCGGCTTGAGCGTCAATCAATGCGATTGCCGGAGCGTGACCAAGTGCTGTAGCCATACCGCGTGTACCGGTATAATCAATTGTAACTGCACCTAAGTCGCAGAGCGGCAACTGAATAGCACCTGTTGTTTGCTGACGTGCGATTTTTCCTGTTACTGAACGGTCAACTTTGTTGGTAAGCCAATCTTTGCATGCAACTGCTTCTATCTGAAGTACTTCTGCTAAGTATTCTGAGAATTTGTCGTCAGAGTATTTTACCGGAGCATATTTTTTGTCAACAGTAATATCGTTCATTACAGTCTTTGGCGGATTGCCGAAGAAATCTTCAAGCTTGAGGTTGATCGGAGTGGTTTTGTCCGGATTTACAAATTTGAAAATCATGTCGTTAGTAGTTTTACCAACAACATACATCGGAGCACGCTCTCTGTCGGCAATTCTGTTGAGAAGTTCTACGTAATTGGGATCGATTACCAAACCCATACGTTCTTGCGATTCGTTTCCGATGATTTCTTTTGATGACAGGGTCGGGTCGCCAACCGGAAGTTTGTTGATTTCGATTGTACCGCCGGTCTCTTCTACCAATTCAGAAAGGCAATTTAAGTGACCGCCTGCGCCGTGGTCGTGAACCGAAACTATCGGATTGGTATCGAGTTCGGAAATGGCACGAATTGCGTTGTAAACACGTTTTTGCATTTCAGGATTAGAACGCTGAACTGCATTCAATTCGATATCGTTTTTGTATTGACCTGTAGCAACGGAACTTACAGCACCGCCACCCATACCGATTCGGTAATTGTCGCCACCGAGTACTACAATCGGTAGATCAGGAGTCGGTTTGCCCTTCAGACTGTCTTGCTTTTTAGCGTAACCGATACCGCCGGCTTGCATGATTACTTTGTCGAAACCGTATTTGCTTTCGTCCTCAAAATATTCGAAAGTCATGAGCGAACCGTTGATAAGCGGTTGACCGAATTTGTTACCGAAATCGCTCGCACCGTTTGATGCTTTGATAAGAATTTCTACCGGAGTTTGGTAAAGCCATTTACGTTCAGGAACTTGGCGTTCCCATTCACGGCCCTTTACATCCGCCAAAGGTTTTTGGTTGCCGTCAAGTTGTTCTTCCAAACGGGGATACGAAGTCATATAAACAGCAGTTCCGGCAATCGGGAAACTACCCTTACCACCCGCCATTCTGTCACGGATTTCGCCGCCCGAACCGGTAGCCGCACCGTTGAAAGGTTCTACTGTGGTTGGGAAGTTGTGGGTTTCTGCCTTCATCGACAATACTGTCTCTACGTCTTTGATTTCAAATTCGGAAGAAGTATCCGGTTTTTCAGGCGCAAATTGCTCTGAAACATGTCCTTCCAAAAATGCTACATTGTCTTTGTATGCCGAAACAATTCCTCTTGGATTTGCTTTTGAAGTATTTTTAATCAGTTGAAAGAGAGATTCTTCCTTAGGTTTTCCATCGATGATAAATTGACCTCCGAAAATCTTGTGGCGGCAGTGTTCAGAGTTTACTTGAGAAAATCCGAATACTTCGCTGTCGGTAAGTTTTCTGCCCAACTGTTTTCCAAGATTTTCAAGATATTCGATTTCTTGTTCGCTGAGAGCCAAACCTTCTTTTTGGTTGTAAGTTCTCATGTCATCGATATAAACTACAGGATCCGGTTTTTTGTCGATGGTGAAAACATTTTCATCTACGTCTTTGTAAATCCTCTGGAGCATTTTATCGAAAACCGGTTCTTCGCCTTCCGGCACGGGAACAAACTGCTCGATGCGCTCTACGCCTTCAATGCCCATATTCTGAGTGATTTCCACAGCGTTGGTACTCCATGGTGTGATCATCTCTTTGCGAGGTCCTACAAATGTACCTTTTATTTTGTTTTCTGAAAGGTGTTTGGCATTGCCAAAAAGCCAAACCAATTTTTCATCATCTGCTTGTGACAATGCATGCTTGAATTTTGCTGCATATATCACAGAACCTTCTGACTGATAAAATATTAACATAATTTATGGAATTATTTTGGTAATTATTTTCTATCAGCAAAGGTAAGCAAAAAACTTGGAATTTATGTTAACATACACAAAAATTTATAATTATACTAAATCATTCCAAGCATTTGCAATATTATTTGTGTACAAATGGCTGTAAATATGCCGTTTAGAGTTAGACCCAAACTTGAATATGCTCCGTAATGATATCCAACTTCCAATGCTTTGGATGTTCCGACTGCGTGGGCTGCCATTCCGAGGGCGAGACTTTGTGATATCGGATTTGTTACGCCGCACAGTTGTAATATCTTGAATCCGAACATCCCGCCGAAAATTCCTGTAAATACCACAGCTACAGTTGTTAACGATTCTATTCCGCCCAAAATTCTTGTGATTTCCATTGCAATAGGTGTTGTAACTGATTTGCTTGCTAATGAGAGAGATACAGCTCGTGATGCGCCGAGAATATTTGCAAATAATACTACCGAAATTACGCCCATGATACAGCCTACAAACGATGATGCTATCAACGGAAATACCTGTTTTTTGATTGAAGTAAGTTGCTTGTAAAGCGGTACTCCCAAGGCTACAACGGCAGGTTTTAACCAAAATTCTATCATCTGTCCCGATTCGTGATACGTTTCGTAATCGATATTGAAAAATTGTAAGAAAACGATTATCAATGTGATACTTATCAAAAGCGGGTTCAAGAGAATTGAGCCGGTTTTTTTCTGAAGAATTTTTGCTAAATAATATAGTGTGAAAGTTATAAAAACCAGTACAAAGCTATTTTTTAGAAGTTCCATTTTTCTTTTCCTTTTTGTTATTGAAATGTTTTCTCAAAATTTGGTGTGTCCATCCCGAAGTCACCAAAACAATAATTGTACTAATTACAGTAGCCAAAATAATCGGCAGCCATTCAGCTTTTATGATGTCGAAATATTTCATAAGAGCCACACTTGGAGGTACAAAAAAGAATGCGAGATTTTCCAACAAAAAATTACTTATCTTGTTTACCCATTCGTATTTTATCAACTTGATTTTCAAGAAAAAAGTCAGCAAAATCATTCCGATAATGCAGGAAGGGAACTGGATGTCGGTAAGCCAGACGATAAGTTCGCCCAATGCAAGGCATCCGAAAATGATTATAAATTGTATTAACATGATTTTAATTTATATTTTTTCTAAATGCAAAAATAGCCAAATGATTCCTAAAGGATGTTAAATTAATGCAATTCTACATTTTTTTTTATGATAAGAATGTATAATTTTGTCGTAAATTAAATGTCAGAAAATATGGGATTGATTACAACAAAATGCCTGATAATAGGTTCAGGACCAGCAGGTTATACAGCAGGGATGTATTTGTCGCGAGCAGGAATCGACGCAACAATTATTTCAGGACCGCAGCCCGGCGGACAGCTTACCGATACACATGAAATCGAAAATTATCCCGGTTTTCCGGATAGTATCGGCGGCTATGATTTGATGGAATTGATGAAAAAACAAGCGGAGAAATTTGGTGCTAAAAATGTTTTGGGACAAATTACCGAAGCCGATTTTTCAAAACGTCCGTTTCATTTGAAAGCCGATAATAGTGATGAGTATGTAGCTGACACTGTGATTATTGCAACCGGAGCTACAGCAAAATATACAGGTTTGGAATCCGAGAAAAAATATCTTGGACAAGGTGTTTCGGCGTGTGCTGTTTGTGACGGATTTTTTTACCGTAAAAAAGATGTAATTGTAGTTGGCGGCGGCGATACAGCTGTTGGCGACGCATTGTATCTTAGCAATATTTGCAACAAAGTTTATGTAGCGGTTCGCAAGCCGTATTTGCGTGCTACACAGATACTTCAGGATAGAATGAAAGCTGCAAAAAATATTGAACTTCTTACAGAAACCGTTGTAACAGAGATTTATGGAAACGATGGGGTAGAAGGAGTTACGGTAAAATTCCGCAAAGATACACCGGAGGAGAAAGTTAGACAAATTCCTGTGGCAGGATATTTTGCAGCTGTAGGTCGCAAGCCTCAGACCGATGTTTTCAGTTCGCAGATAGAGACCGATGAAGCGGGTTATATTCTCACCAACGGCAAAGATACGAAAACCAATATTGAAGGCGTATTTGTAGCCGGCGATTGTGCTGACCCTGTTTATCGTCAGGCGGTAGTTGCGGCGGGTACGGGTGCAAAAGCTGCATTGGATGTAGAAAAGTTTTTGAACTCTTAGAAATCAATATATTATGACGTCGTAAAAAAAAAAGATATATAAAATTTTTCTAATATCAAAAAAGTATATAACTTTGCGGCGTCATAGTAAAAGAATTTACAACGTCAATGATTATTGTTTAAAATTGCGGGGTGTAGCGCAGTTGGCTAGCGTACTTGCATGGGGTGCAAGTGGTCGCCAGTTCGAGTCTGGCCACTCCGACCGAAGACCGCCTTTAAAGCGGTCTTTTTTTTTCTGTTTGACATCGAATGGATTAATCGATTTTTTGCTAACTTGCGGGAATTTCCTAAAATTGTTGAAAATAAAAAACTGCCTTAATTTTGCTCTCAAAATGCTCTTTGCTGTTGCTCTCCAAATGCTCACCGCTAAGAAGGATTTATGAATTTTAAGTTAATTCATTGGTGTAAGTAATTCTTGCCCGAAATCTTGTGCACACATGCCTCCTCGAATGGAAACTCCCATGGCTATTTTAAATTCATTTAGAATATTATATCTGTGTCCGTGTGATGGAACCCATCGGTCTATAAGGAAAGCCATAACGATATCTAAAGCGGTGTAATAACCGTATGAAACATTTTCTGCACAGACCGGCTTATTATTATCCTTGAAGTAGTATCTATGTATCCTTCTGCTCCAGGATGTTCCATCCGATGAATTGTGTCCGCAAAAATCTTTTTTATACATATCTTCGGCATGGAAAGCTGCTGCTTTACAGAGACCTCTGTCCGGTTTTAGCATCGGAAGGTTTTTAATTTGAGATAACTCTTTTTTTAGAGATGTTACATATTCACTGGTATCTGTGAGGTAATTGGCTGCATAAGTACGCAGAAATTTTGCTCCGTTCAAACGTGCTAAATTGCAGTAGAAAAATACCAATTTCTCATCTTCTGAAAGTGAAGTGTTGACCGCTGTGTTGGCCTTTGCAAGTTCCGCCTTCGTCCATTCGGGATAGGTTTTCTGAGCGCAAAGTGTTGAACAATTGATTATTAACAGTGTTAATACAAATAATATTTTTTTCATAATGATTGTTTTGGGTTTGTTGCGACAAATTTAAAAATTATTTTAAGTCTGCAAAAATTTTTAACAAAATAATAATCAACGTTATGAAACTTTTTTACACTCCTTTTGATTTTTGGTTTTGGCCTTATATTTGTAAAAAAAATTAGATGAAAATATTTTTTTTTTTTTTTA
>JAFXZT010000123.1 GCA_017541145.1 Bacteroidales bacterium
AAATATACAAGGAATTATTAATAGTTCGATTAAAATATAATTCAATATTCTTTATTATTCTTTCAAATGTTTTTCCTCCTGATTTTAACGGTCTACGAGCATTATGAATGTCGGAAAAACCATCTAACGTTATTTGAACATTTTTAATTTTACATTGTTCCAATACTTCAATATTTACGGGAGTAAATAAGTATCCGTTAGTTATAATTGTTTGATTTAGATTTACGTTTAATTGTTGAATTTTTTGGGACAGAGACATAATCCTGCTAATTTCCAATAGAGGTTCTCCACCATACCATGTTAGATTGATGTCTTTTAATCCAAATTCCAAAATCTGTTTCTTTAAATAACGAATTATATTTTCCTCTGTTTCATCAGTCATTCTATTATTAACCCTATTATTTTCAAAACAATATATGCAAGAAAAATTACAGTTTTGGGTAGGAGCAATCGTCAATGAAATGCTATCACGAGAATATAACATTGCTGTTTCTTTAAATTGCATTTTATCCACTAAAACAGAATCACTTTCTACTAAAATATAGTTTTGCATAAAGAAATGCAATATATCATTTGATAAATTTTCTATATTTTGTTTATTTAAAGAAATATCAATTAACTCATTATAAAAATCATTATCTAATTTAAATAAACAACTTGAATAAGAATTAAATAAGAAATTTAATTCACCTTCTTTAAACAAGAAATTAAATCTTGACCAACATAATTTTTCCATTTTATCTTCTATTTATTTTACCATTAAGTATATCATTATTTTGAATCGTTATTTTTGATTTTTTCACACGAGCATTGCCATTAAAACGCCAATTTACACTCAAAGATAATGAACGACAATTATAAACGAAATCAACATAATCCTTAAAATCAGAGCATTGTGTCATATTAACACTATGTTTATTGGCTCCATCATCAAATGGTGTAATTCCTTTTATTGACAAATCCAATCTACCTTCAAAAAGTGAATATGTTAATGAAAAATCACCGAAACTTGATGAACAACTTTCACTCTGCAATCCGTAACGTTTTGTACAACCAGACCAACCAAAGGTAAATGTAATATCATCTGTAAAATATAACTCAAACGAGGTATAAACAGCAGCTTCAGGCTTCTTACTTTGTAAATTTAATAAATTATAAGTAAGATTTTTATATAGAAATTGATAGTTTATATAATAAAATAACTTATCAAAAATATTAACGGAAAAATACAAATTTGATCCGTATTCATTGTTACAAATTTCATTAACAAAAGTACTATAAGTTTTATTATTTTGTATAAATGAAATTTGCCCGATGCCTTGTAAAGTATTTTTGTAAAGAAACGCTGTTTTAAGATTGATCTTATCAGAATTAAAAGTATAATAAACTTTAAAATCATTATACTTTTCACATTTTAAATTCGGATTTCCATAACTAACTTTTGAAAAGTATTCGCTGAAATACGGATTTAACATATTTACATTAGGACGTCCTATTCGCATATTATAAGAAAATCCAACACTATTTTTCTGTGTCAACGAATAGATAAAGGATATAGTTGGAACTAAATTGTTATAATCTTTTGTAAAATTTTCACCTTTTCCAAATAAATATTTTACATTTCTAAACGAATACTCGTAACGTAATCCTACATTTACACCAAAGTTATCGTTTCTAAATCTAAATTGTAGATAAGTACCGTAAATATTGTCTGCATGCTTGAATCCTAACGATGCTGTACTATCAAACAAATAATTTAAATTTTCACCAGTAAAATGATAATTATATGATTTACAAGGTCTTATAATATATTTTAATCCACAATCTAAGGTTAGATTATTATTGAACGGCATCACAAAATCAGTTTGAAAAGTATGTTCTGCTGTTGTATTATCATCATCACTTTTTTGATCACAAATTGTAATTGCATTGTTATAATATCCGCTCAGCGAATTTAAAGCCTGATGAAAATCGGTCTTATAAGAATTTCCGAAATACGACAATGTTAGTATTTTGTCTCTGTTGTTTTTGAAAATATGTTGATAATCAATTCCAAAGCTATACGAAATACATTTTTCATTATAATCGTCAAACATATTATAAATATATTCTCTATCAAAAACAGAACCTGTCATTCTGAAAATTTCATCACCGTATGAATTGTCGTTTGATACATACGTATTCATACTGACAGACAACAAGTTAAGAGTATCAAACTCATACGACATATCAACATTAAAACCATATTGCGTAGTATGAGAATCGTCAGAATACACTTCAAATTCATTAATATTTTGAATTACTGTTTTGTTATCGTAATAAGTTTTTATATTTTGCCATGATATTTCATCGTTTGTATAATTTAGCCAGCCATTTACTGCCGCAGAAAAATTATTTTTCTGAATACAAAACGAACTATTAAATTGTCGTTCCTTGTTGGCAATCTCAAAACCAAACGAACTGGAAGTATTATCAATTTTTTTCTTCTTTTCAGTGATAAGATTTATAATTGCACCAACACCTTCTGCATCGTATTTAGCACCAGGCTCTGTGATTACTTCTATTGATTTAATTGATGTAGCTGGCATTGCTTTTAGAGATTTAACAGCATTGAAAGTAAAAGCTAAATTTTTACGACCGTTTATTTCAATAACAAAAGATTTTTTACCTGAAATGGTAATATTATCATTTCCATCTACAATTACACCCGGAATTTTTCGAAGCAATTCTAATACACTGGATGAATTTTGAGTAGGATCAGCATCTACGTTGTACTTTGTTTTACCGGGCTCGTTTATAATTCTTGTTTTTTGAGCTTTAACAACTACTTCTCCGTACATATTATCAACATCATGAGTATAAATAATACCCAAATCAACAATATTATTATTATGTATTTCAAACGATTGAATAATTGTTGCTTTACCTACATATCTTAGAGTTACTTTGAAAATTCCTTTTTGACTTATTATTGCAGAAAACTGCCCATTTTCGTTTGTAGTTCCACTTGATACATAGTGCAAAGAATCACATTCTTTTACAATTGCAAAAGTCGCATACGGTATTATTTCCAATGTGTTTTCATCTAAAAATTTACCTTTTACCAATGTTTGTGCAACAACGACATTAGTATATGCAATAACAAATGCAAATAAAAACAATAAAAATTTCATTTCAATGTTATAAATTTATTAAAGAACTTGAACCCTAATTGAAATCAGGATTCAAGTTGCTTTTTAATTTAAAGTCCAATAGAACCAGAACCTGAAGTATTTTTAGTATAGTGACAATTGTGATTTTTACAATCACAACCACCTTCCAACGAATTCAATTCTTCTTCACTAAGTTCTTCAAACTTTGATTTTTCAATAATTTCAAGTTTACTCATGATTCTTTCCTTTAAAATGTTAATGTAGAACAACTTCCACTACCAGAACCAGAAGCTGTTTTAGAGTATGTACAACCATCGTTTTTGCAGCCGCAGCCGCCTTCTAAGGAATTCAATTCCTCTTCACTAAGTTCTTCGAACTTAGATTTCTCAACAACTTGAATTTTATTCATCCTTTTGTTATTTAAATTAAATTAGCATACATTTCAAGTAGTACGCATCACTTTTACTAGTTATTTGCAAATAAACTTTATTTCTTTTCATTAATTATAATCGCAATTTTAGTCCATTTATTCATTAATAACGATTCTTCATAAACTTCGTCCGTACCTATTAGAGGATTAAAAACTATAACTTTATTGCCAATTAATTTTTTGAAAAGGAAATAAACAAAATCTCCGTAATAATTTAAACGAATTAATGACATCGTTGGTAAATCCCTGATTTTACCATTATTAGTTTTTACAATTCGTGTAACGAAATTATATTTGTGCAGAATACTATTAATAAATTTTGGAGAATTGTAATCATACTGTTTTAGATTATCTGAAATATTTTTTAAAATCGGATTCAAATTTTGCATCAAATTATTAACTTGATTTTCATAATTATTTAAAATTAATATACTTCTGTCACTAAATATATCATCGACATATATATTTTCCATTTTATCAGAAAAATATATCAATCCATTCTTCCAACATTCTTGCATATCAATGATAAATTGCTGACATTCTTTCTCGTTAAAACAAAGTATTTTTGCCAAATTCTTTATTTTTATCGCCTTTTTAGATATAATTCTCAAAATAGAGCAAAATTGCTTTTTTAAAACAGAACATTGAAAGATATTGGAATTAAAATCTAAATAAAAACATAAAAAAACAGTATTATTAATTAAACAAATATCTTTTGCAGTAAGTAAATCAAGTTCAAACCAATTATATTTTGGTGCAAAAATTCTACAATTCGGATTTGCATAAATATATGTATTCATCCAATCGGAAAATGATTTATTCAAAGGGTAATTAAAGTAATTATTGCAACAGAGGCTACTATTTACCTTCGGAATTAAATTCTTAAAAATATTTTCTGTTCTATATACATCTTCTTTAATTTCCTCAGTAAATAAAATTTTTTTATTATTTTTTTCGTTAATAAATTGTATAAAATCATCAAATGTTTTTGATTCGTTAGAAATAATAACATCGAGATATGATTTTGTTACAATCCTTTTTGAGAAAATATCATACACCGGTTTGGTCTTGTTTAAATCAAGTTGTAATAAATGCTGCATAAAATCACTAAACCCATTGTTTTTGGCATAAAAATCTAATATTTTATAGAATGTTTCAGGGGCACATTTCTTTAACGAATGGAAAATAAATTGGTTAATCAATATATTTTTTTTCGATGTACCCATCAAATGAACAAAATCTCCATTTGTTATATTAAAAAAATAACTATATCCTATATTATTTATGATTTGATGTTCGGTAAATTGCTGAACTTTTTTATTCTTCAAAGTAGACAACGCATAATATAAACTTTGTTCGAAAATAACGTTTATCCCATTTATGTTTTTATCTTTGGCTAAAAGCTTTTTTAAAAAAAATTCATTTTCGAAATAAAAGTTAAAAGCTTCTTCTGTATATTCTTTTATAAATTGTAAGTTAGAGCCGCCAAATAAACCTGTGTTATAAGCCAAATTATGATCTTTAATATATAGAAACCACGGTTTAGAATATTCTAAATCCTCTAATTTAGAAATCATTTCTTGATATACTTCTCCATTGATTTCTATATTTTGTGCAATTAAATCATCATTTAAATAAGATTCTTTAAATGGCTTAAAAATTAATATATCACCATCAATGTGAATAAATGGTTCCGTTTGAATACTATACGTATAAATTTTTGAATATGCCCATAACTCAGGCATACAAGTATTTAAAAAAGCACTGTTGTTCAAATCTGTATGAATTAGAGAATATGGTATTTCGAGATATTCAAATAATTGTTTACCTTCATTTGTAGTATACAACTCCACTTCTTTATGAAATTTTTTTAGTTGTATACATGACAAAGCCCAAGCCATATAATGAATTTCTGGACATAAAAAACCTCCATCATTTTGAAAAATATCTTTGTTCGCAAAACTATAATATGTTTGAATTAACTTTGTCATAAAGGTAATGATTTATGTTGCAAATTTATATTCAATTGTTAGTACGAACAACTAATTTTATCCCCAATTTATTAACATTATGTTCCTAATTTTTCGACAATTCAATGTCAGTAATTTCCGCCAAATCATGAAAAAAATTATGATTTACTGCAATTGATATGTCTATAAGGGATATTACATCATTAAACTTTTTCTCATTTATAATCTTATATCCATTAGTGCGACATGTGTGAAGTTGTTTAGCAAGCCATGCTGGAGAATGATCAATTTTATCTAATTCATTTTGAATCATTTCACCTATATTAATATATTTTACCATATATAAATACCGTATAAGATTTCAACAAAACATTAACTTTAAAAGAAGGTATCCTCAGACATCACTACCTTCATTGTAGATGATGCCGGAAGTGTTTGTGATTGGTAACCCATAAAAGAAAAAATAATTTGGGAACCTTCTGATACTTTTAAAGAGAAATTACCGTCCAAGTCGGTAATTGTACCATTTGTAGTACCGACTTCTACAACAGAAACCCCAATTAAAGGTTC
>JAFXZT010000124.1 GCA_017541145.1 Bacteroidales bacterium
GTTGCAAAAATATGGATAAAATAATGAAAGACAGCATATTGTACGGTGCTACCGAAATCAATTACGACATAGAGTTTGAACAACGCAGGGCGCTTGTCATCTGTGTTAATCCTGATAAGACAGTGCTATTGAAAGCCCCGTACTCTGCCACAATTGAGCAGTTGCGTCAGAAGGTTCACAAACGTGCCAATTGGATATTGCGGCAAAAACGCTATTTTGAGTCATTTGGCACACCTGCCACCGAGCGCAAGTATGTCAGCGGCGAATCGCATTTATATTTAGGGCGGCAATATATGCTCAGGGTCAAGGAGAGCGATACCGACACTGTGCACTATCAAAACAACATATTGGAAATAGAGTGCCGCAACAAGCAAAACGCGGGTGCAGTGTTGCAAAAGTGGTACAGAGAGCGTGCAAAAATCAAGTTTGCAGAATACGCCAAGCCGATAATAGAACAGTTTTCGGCATACGGAGCCAAGCCGCAATCCCTCACTATCAGAAAGATGGACAAGCGTTGGGGATATTGCACCTCCGACGGGCACATCTACCTGAACCCACGTTTGATATGTGCCTCACGCTGTTGCATAGAGTATGTGATAACTCACGAAATGTGTCACCTCATCTTCCGCAACCACAACACAGATTTCTACGCCCTACTCACCAAAGAGATGCCCCATTGGGAAAAATGGAAAAACAAATTGGAAAAGATGATGGTGTAGGATGTGCTTTTTAATGTTTAAGTGGCGATTTTACTTCCGTTTTGGCAAAAAAAGGCGTTTCTGAAGTAATATCGCGATATTTTTGGTGTAATACTCAATTAAATGTTATTAAAATCGATTATGTTAAATCTGCAAATTTTTCTTCAACTTCTTAAAATCTTGTAACAAAAATTAAAAACATAAAATGTACTTGTTTCCTTGGAAAAGAATTTATAGATTTGAGCCAAATCAAAAAACAATAATCATTATGTTTACATTAATCACATTACCGTATTCCAACGAGGATTTAGCACCCGTTATCAGTGCTCAAACTATCAGTTTTCATCATGGAAAACATCTTCAAACTTACGTTAACAATCTCAATAATTTATTGAAAGATAGTGAGTTGAAAGATAACACATTGGAAGAAATTGTATCAAAAGCATCCGGTGCAATTTTTAATAATGCCGGACAAATTCTCAATCACAATTTGTACTTTTTGCAGTTTCAGAAATCGTCTGAGGACAACAAACCGTTAGGCAAAATTTTGGAATTGATCAACCGAGATTTTGGAAATTTTGAAAATTTCAAAGACGAGTTTACCAAAAAGAGTGTCGGACTTTTCGGTTCGGGTTGGGTTTGGTTATCATTGAAATCAGACGGTAAACTTGAAATTTCGCAGGAGCAAAACGCTCAAAATCCGGTTACGAGAGGCAACATCCCGTTGTTGACAATTGACGTTTGGGAACATGCTTATTATCTTGATTATCAAAACCGTAGAGCAGAATACATCGAAAAGTTTTGGACGATAATCAATTGGAACGAAATCAACAAGAGATTAGGCTAATTCCTTAGGAACGAATTTTATTACTCCCATTTTCAGATTTTTTACTGAGAGTGGGAGTTTTTGTGTTAAAAATCTTTTAGATTTAATGGAAGTTGCGTATTTAAGAATCTTTTTTTCGTATATATGTTTTATGATAAAATATGGACCGTAATTTTTTTTAGAATGATATTTACCGAAGAAGCAAAATCTTTTTTCCCATCAGGAGCAAGAAATTTCAACTGGTAACAATTTTTTACCAGTTGAAATTTTTCGGGTTATTTGAGGTCGGCGTCGGTTACTACGGTTTCAAATTTTTTACCATTTGAATCTTCGTAACGGTAAACCAAAAGTGTTCCTGAATTTTCCAACATCTCAAGAAGATGTTTAGTTGCATTATCGCTTTGAGCCTGAATTTTTAGAGATTGGATATAAGCACTTTTTACTTCTTCTTGCATCGTTTTCAGCGCATCGAGCGAACCTTCTACTTTTACATTGCAAACAATGCTATTAAGTTCTGTTTCAACACTTTGCATTATTACGCCTTTGCCCAATTCGGTCGGACAGCGTGAATTTAATGTGTCTGTTAATGCGCTTGCGGATAGACCGTTGCAATCTTGAAGACTTATACCAAATAACGTCGCTGATAAAACTATCAAAATGTTTTTGATTGTTTTCATAGTTAAAAAATAGTATGTAAATTAATTATTTAGAGTATGTGTATTGTTTTATTTTTGTGTCGCAATTTAGTAATTAATTTTCTAAAACACAACAAATATTTAGTTATTTTTTTAACTTTTATTAATATTCTTCGAAGTTGCAACTTTTATTCAAAACCATAAAATCGTCCAAGATGTAGTAAAATCGTCCAAGTTGCTCATATTTCGTACGATTTTATTATCTTTTTATTGATAACTTTGTTAAAATTGCATATTGTTTTACTGATAAGAAATAGTATGAAATTCAAAAGCCTGATTTTGATTTTTTTGTTGACAGTTTCTTCAATGCTGTCGGCTCAAACTCCGGTAAACAATCCGTTGCTTCCGGGATATTTTGCTGACCCTACGATTAAGCAGTTTGGAGATACTTTTTACATCTATTCCACTACCGACGGCGTGAAACTTGCATCCGGCGAGCCTACGGTTTGGGTGAGTCGCGATTTGCAAAATTGGTACAATCACGAGCTGGATATCAAACTTCCTGATGGTCTTACAAATTGTTGGGCACCCGATGTGGTTTTCCGCAATGGAAAATATTATTATTTTATGGGGAATTGTCAGTTCGGTTGTAACATTTACGGATATGTATCTGATTCACCCTTAGGACCTTTTGTGCCGATTAATAATGGTGATGCAGTAATTCCGGTTGGAACTGCCAAAAAAGATTTGCCGGCTCTTGATGCTCAGTATTTTGTAGATGACGATGGCTCTGTTTATTCGTATTTCGGAACTTGGTGTACATCGTTTGGAGGTTTGGGCTGGGCAAAAATCAATCCCGATGATATGACTACAATTATCAAGACCGGAATAATCCCGACGCAGCAATTGCCCAAAGTTTTTGAGGCGGCTTATATGTTGAAACGCAACGGAAAATATATTTTGATGTATTCTTCAGGTGATTGTCGTTTAAGTAGTTACGCCGTTCATTACGCGTGGGCAGATTCTCCTGAAGGTCCGTTTCATTACGGTGTTAACAATCCGATTTTGGAAACTCAGTCTGGAGTTGATTCGCCGGGACATCATTCTGTGATTAAAATTCAAGACCGATATTATATTGTGTATCATCGTCATGATATCCCGCACTCTTCGGGTGGAGAAACCCGTCAGGTTTGTATCAACGGTTTGAAATTTTTGTCTGACACAATTATCGAAAAAGTTGATGTCAACATGATGTTGCAATCTCCAATCAATCAACATGTAAAACCTTTGCCGGTGGCTTCTGTTACGGCTACAAGTTTTTATCATTTGAAAGCCTCTAAAAACAGATTCAATACCGAAGATATTGATTTTAAGTATCTTCCAGAATTTGCCGCTGACAATAGTAATGCTACGATGTGGAAGGCTAAAACTGCAAATTATCCACAGTCAATTACTTATGATATGGGTTCGGAAGTTACAATCAAACGTATTGAAACTTGTTTTGAATATTCTACATATTTTTATCAGTACAAAATTGAAGTTTCCAACGATAACAAAACTTGGAAAATTTTTGCTGACCGTACACAAAACAGACGTGCCGGTTCGCCGATGATTGATGATGATTTTGCAAAAGCCCGTTATGTAAAACTTACCGTTACGGGAACAGAAAAGACCGGACTTTTTCCGGCTGTTTTTCGTATGAGCGTATATTCCGATACGTTTGAATATCCTGATTTGCCGTCAAATAAGCAGATGAACGAACATTCTGTGGCTTCTACAAATTCTTTACTTGTGGATTTCGATCTCAGTAAAGCCAAAACGGTAAAAGGTCTTGTTAACAAAGGTACATTGGGTGGTAATTTTATCGGAAAACAGAAAGTAATTGTTTACAAAGGCAAACGTTGTGTATATTTTGACGGTCATTCAAAAATTGTACTTTCCAAAAAAGCTCCGCAACAATTGTCTTGGAACGGTGCGTTTACGGTTTCGGTTGATGTATTGAATCCCGAAATAGGGGAGGGCGAATGTCTTGTTTCTTGGACATCAAGAGATAATATGTTGATGTCGTCGTATGCAGCATTGTATTATGGTACAAGTAATTACGGCGCGATGGCTCACGGCGACGGTTATGTTGACTTAGGATATTCAAAACTGCCTCAAGCCGGTGAATGGCACAATATAAAAGTTACTTTTGACGGCATGATTGAAAAAATCTATGTTGACGGAGTTCTCAATCGTGAATTGCCGTTGATGCTTTTTGTTGAACCCTCTGACATCATTATCGGTACTTCCGGCGAACCTTGGGAATTTTTCTCAGGTTATATTTCGGATGTAAAAATTTGGGATTATTGTTTTGATTAAGTTAAAAAATGTGTGTATATTTACACACTTAAAAAATAACACATTGTTTATCCTATTAAATATATGAAGAGTAGATTATTAATCAGTGCCGCAGCATTGCTTATCGCAACAAGCAGCTCGGCTCAGTCGGATAAATCCGGTTATCCGATTACACCTGTACCTTTCACAAGTGTAAAAGTTGCTGAAAATTCATTTTGGGGACAACGACTTCATGCATCCAAAACCGTAACTATTCCGTTGGCATTCTCAAAATGCGAAGAAACAGGACGTTACACAAATTTTTCTAATGCACATCAACATATTTTGGATCCTAAAAAAACATTTCCGATATGTGGTGACGGTGCTCCGTGGACTTTCTCTTTTGATGATACCGACCCTTACAAAACTATAGAAGGTGCAAGTTATCTTCTTCAAACATATCCCGATAAAAAACTTGAAGCATACGTTGACAGTGTGATTGCTGTAATTGCTTCCGGACAAGAACCTGATGGGTATCTTTATACTTCACGTACTCAAAATCCTACAAAACCTCATCCGTGGGCAGGTTCAAAACGTTGGGAACGTGTAGAAGATTTGTCACATGAATTTTATAATCTCGGACATCTTTGCGAGGCTGCTGTTGCGCATTATTATGCAACAGGTAAGAGAAATTTGCTTGATGTTTGTATTCGATATGCCGATGTTGTTTGCAAAGAAGTCGGTCCTAACAAAGGTCAGGCTCATGTGGTTCCCGGTCACCAAATTGCAGAAATGGGTTTGGCAAAACTTTATATCGCTACCGGCAACAAAAAATATCTTGACGAGGCGCAATTTTTCCTCGATACCAGAGGTACCAAAGGCAGCGATTGGATGGAAACCAACGACGGTTTTACAGATGCCGACGGTTATTATCACCGACTCGTAGAATACTCTCAGGCTCACAAACCGGTTTGGAAACAAGACGAAGCTGTGGGTCACGCAGTTAGAGCCGGTTACATGTACGCCGGAATGGCTGATGTGGCTGCTCTTACGGGTAACAAAAAATATATTGATGCCATCGACAAGATTTGGGAAAATATCGTATCAAAGAAATATTATATCACAGGCGGCGTAGGTGCAACATCCAACGGCGAGGCTTTCGGTAAAAATTACGAACTCCCTAACATGAGTGCTTATTGCGAAACTTGCGCTGCTATTGCAAATGTTTATTTGAATTACAGATTGTTTTTGCTTCATGGTGAAAGCAAGTATTACGACGTGTTGGAACGTACATTGTACAACGGCGTAATATCCGGAATTTCTATTGACGGCGGTAAATTCTTCTATCCTAATCCGTTGCAATCAATGGGTCAACATCAGCGTCAAGCTTGGTTCGGTTGTGCATGTTGTCCGTCTAATGCCGCAAGATTTATTCCGTCGTTACCGCAATATATTTATGCTGTTGACGGCAACAAATTGTATGTTAACCTCTTTAATTCCAACACTGTAACAGTAAAAGTTAACAACAAACCTATTACATTAACACAGGATACAAAATATCCTTACGATGGTGATATTAATATTACAATCAACAAAACCTCAGGACAATACGCATTGTATATCAGAATTCCGGGATGGGTTCGCAACGAGGTTGTACCGTCAGATCTTTATTGGTTTGACGACCTTAAAAGATTGTCTTATTCTGTAAAAGTTAACGGTCAGACTGTAACTTCCGAACTTAAAGACGGCGGTTATTTTGTAATTGACAGAAAATGGAAAGCCGGAGACAAAGTGTCAGTACATCTTGATATGGAAGCACGCATTGTAAGAGCGAACGGAAATGTATTAGCTGACAAAGGACGTGTTTCTGTAGAGCGCGGTCCGCTTGTTTATTGTGCTGAATGGCCGGATAATACTTGCGATGTACTCAACGTACTTCTCAACAGAAATCCGAAATTTACTCTTGGTGAAAAACAAATTGAAAATACAGAAATCAAAACAATTACAACTGATGCTCAGACACTTGCTTTTAATGACAACGGCAAACTTACAGTGAAAGACGAGAAACTTGTTTTGATTCCGTATTATGCTTGGGCGCACCGAGGCAGCGGACAAATGACAGTGTGGTATCCGATAGAGCTCAATGCTACAAGTCCTACAATGCCGCCATCTATAGCAAGCAAAGCGAAAATCGAATCTTCACAAAGTCTTCCTTCATTAAGTTCAATCAATGACCGACTTGTACCTGCTGATGGCAACGACAGATCGGTTCCATACATCCATTATTGGCCTAAAAACGGAGGAACGGAATGGATTTCGTATCACTTTGACACCGAAACTGAAGTTTCATCATCTACAGTTTATTGGTTTGATGACAGTCCATGGGGCGGTTGTACAGTTCCAAAAGCGTGGAAACTTTATTACAAAGATTCTACAGGAGAATATGTTGAAGTAAAGCATGCTACAGGTTATCCTTCACAAAAAGGCGTTCCGTGTACAGTACAATTTGATCCTGTAAAAACAACATCGTTGAAACTGGAAATCACACTTCCTGATGCAGCGTCTACCGGTTTGTTCGAATGGGAAGTTAAATAATTTTTCATAATAATTAATTATCTTTGGGATGATTGGAATTTTTTTCCTGTCGTCCCATTTTTTTTAAATGAGGGGAAGTGATTGATTGGTTAATATTTGGTGTGTGATACTTATAATAACTAACTTTTGAAAATATCAAATTACAAACCACGGAATACCTTGAATGCACGTAAAACTCTTATATTGATTAAAAAATATCGAATAAAATACATGTTTTTTTGAAGAGGAAAATACAGAACCGTCTTCCTATAATTGAAACTTTATTCCGTGATTTCTATTTTATTAAAAAGTTTTTTTATGACCTGTGCTTTTTTTAGTTTCATGTTTCTTGTTTTTCCTGAGGGTGAAAAAATATTTTTTTGCAATATTGACTGAAAAAAAATATATTTGCAATCGTATTCATCAACGCTAACAATATGTCGAAATTCGCCAACATACGGGATTTGTTTGCAATGTTGAAGCGTGAAGAAAAAATCCTCACCGATTTTTTTGAAAAGCGCAAACTCAACGGGCTGAAATACGATTATGTGTCGGACGTATTGGAAAACCAAGACGATCGCATCAAATATCTCGTTGACAAAGAGGTAATTAGAGAACATTCTGACACGTTTGAACTCGACGAACTGTACATCAGTTTCTTCGAACAGGCTCTTGATGCCAATGAGGAAATCAACATTTCGTACATCAACGAAAATATCGAAACTATCAAACAAAATATCAATTACTATGTAAACGAGAAAGGCGAAACCAAACGCAACGAATATATACGCAAAATCAAAAACACGCTCCGTAACATAGGTGTTATCACAATTCATAATGTGATCGACCTTAAACGCAATGTTGAAAACACATACAAAACCGAAGCAAACTACAAAAACAAGAAACTAAAACTACAAAATTTCGACAAAAAATCCAATGACATTAACTCGCTGATTCTTCAATCGGAAAAACTTATCGATGAAAACGAATCGAGTTTTTTTGCCGCCACATTAGACGACGAATTGCAAACAATAATATCAAACCTCAAAGTAAGTCTCGACAAGTCCAAACATAACCTTATCGAGATCAAAAAGCAGATAATCAACTTTCTCAATCAAATTCAGGCACAGAGTATATTTATAGATAAACTAAGGAAAATAAAATACTTAAAAGACCAAGTAACACTAAAATCGTCAACAGATTTTATAGAGGTCTTAAAGAAAAAAAATGACTTGGTTTTCGACACTGCGCCACAATATCCGCTCAAACTGTCACTCGTTGCATTACAAACCGATGAGGCTGTCCGTGAAAGCATTTTGAAAATTGCCGCACGAAAAAAGTGTGGTATCAAAATTCAAAGACCTATTGCAGAGATTATCTCATCAGAATTGCTCGACACCAAAACCGAGGAGGAAATCTTCATAAACCACGAAGTAATCAAAAATGCTTTTTTGGCTTCGGGATACAGCAACCTTTTGGATTATATGGAAACTTACAAGTACCCGAAAGAGGTTAATTTTGAAGATATTATATTAATTTACTGCCAATTGGTGTCGTTGTACGAAACAGATTTGGTCTTCAACGGCGAATACCAAGAAAAAAACGGCGTAAATTTTGCAATTGTAACCCACAAACAATGAACCGATTATGATAAAAATGCCGTCACAAACAGCCGATATTTTTAAAATTCTGAGCAAAGGACTTTTTATAAGTTCCAATAGTTCGGGAAAGGCTACTGCCGATCTTTTTGAAGTAATTGACTCAGAGGGCAATTTTGAATTGTTGCGGAATTATTTTCTTAATATTGGTTTTGTACTTGAAAAAGGCGACCAATATTATTATTTTTCGCGGCAAGAAACCAAACAGGATTTGGAAAAGAAAATCGAAAAGGCATACAAATGGATTGACTATGTGGATTTCCTGAAAACCTTTGACACGGCTTTTTCTGCGGGATTGCGGTTTTCAATTTCCGATATTCTGACTAAATTAAAAATTGATGCCGACCTCGAAGGTAAATTGTCAGCCATTGGCAAAGATGCAAAAAGTTGGGAAGATGCAGTCAGAAACATCATAGATGATCTCGTAAAGGACAGTTTTATTGAACTATGCAACGAAATTTCGGGCGAATACAAAGTGCTTGCCGCATTCAAGTACATCGAAGACTTGATAATGACGATAAACATTAACACAGAGGAGGACGCGCAATGAGGTATCTCAACAAAATAGTATTCATAAATACTGCGGGTAAATCAATACCTTACGCCGAAGTCAATTTGGACGGCAACGTGCATTTCATCGGCACTCAGGGCGTTGGTAAAAGCACGCTGTTGAGGGCGGTGTTGTTTTTTTACAACGCCGACACTCGTAAACTTGGCATACGTGAAGGGCAGAAAAGTTACGCTGACTTTTACTATCCGTTCATCAATTCGTACATTGTTTACGAGGTTAAGACCGACACAGGTTTTTTCTGCGTTTTGAGTTTCAAATATCAAAACCAAGTAGCGTTCCGTTTTATAGCGTCCGAATATAAAAAAGAAAACTATATTGCTGATTCTAAGGCTTTTGACAGTTGGGACAAAATCCGCGACAGTTTCGGTAAAAATATTGTATATACCCCGATAATAAGCCGTTACAATGAGTACCGCGACATAATTTATGGCAACAACAAGGAAATTGAGCGGAAATACCGCAACTATTATATTTTGGAAAGCAAACAGTATCAGAAAGTTCCGCTTACCATCAGCAATGTTTTCCTCAATACCAAACTTGATGCGTCCGTCATAAAACAGACCATAATTTCGTCGCTCGAAGAAAGCAACGACCGTATTGAACTTGCGCGATACACAAACCATTTGAAAGATTTTGAAAAACATCTTGCCGACATCAAGAAGTGGACAGAAAAAGACCAACGCGGTAATTCAGTAGTTGAGAGACTTGCACAAAAAATCAGCGAGACATATAACCGACTGATTTTTATCAAAACAGAAAAACAACAGTTGGCGTCAAAATTAGGATTTGCCTACAACAGAACGCAAAACGAGAAGCCCGAAATCGAAAATTTGTTAAATCAATCTAATGCAAAAAAAACGGAATTGGAAAAACAAATTAATGATTTGAATAGCACATTTGAAAGTCAGAAAACCACACTCAACCAAGAACTCGGCAAAATATCAGGCAAAATTGAGGAGGCTAACAATAGGCATAAATATTACGAAAACAACGACATTAAAAATGTTATTATCCGTGTTGAAAACGAGGATAATATATCTGCACAAAAGCAGTCATTGGAAAAAGAAAAATCCATTTTGACAGACAAATTCCGCGATATAGAAAGCAGATTTAATGATATTGTCAAGCAATACGAAAATGACTTCAATCAGTTGAAAACCAAAAAAGAAGCCGACAAAATATCTGCAAAAGAAACTTATTTATCAGATTGTGAAAGGATAAAACAACAGAACGCAGAAATCATCGACGGCATCAATAATCAGAGCAAAGAACAATTATCGTTTTTTGATACAAAAATCAACGAAAAACAGTCAGATATTACACAAACAACAATAGATTATCAAGTTTGCCAAAAAACAGATTTATACAAAACAGAACTTGAAAAGATTAAATCCGAACTTGACGAACTAAACCGCAAAATTTCCGCAAGAGGATCGGAACTAGAAATAGTAAAAAAAGAAAAAGAATCTCTTGTGAAAAATTTTGAGAAGGAAAAAGATTTGAAATCTAAAAGTTTTGATTTTGAAATTGACAAATTAAAAACAGAAAAAGACAAACTCAAAATCGAATTAGATGCTTTAAACTTGAAACTCGACAATTTCAAGGGTTCGTTTTACGATTGGCTAAACAACGAAATTGACGGATGGGAAAATACTATCGGTCAAGTTGTTAGCGATGATGTATTGTTTAATAAAAACCTCAATCCGCAATTTATTTCGGTAGATAATGCAAGTCTTTACGGCGTGGAAATCGAACTTGACGAAATCGGGAAAAATGTTAAGACTATTGAGGACTTTTACACTGAAAAACAGCAAATTGAAGATAAACTTTTGAAAATAATAAAACAAATTCAAGACACTCAAAAACAGAAAGACGTTGAAATCCAAAAACTTCAAACTGTTTGCAACAACGATTTGAAAAAACTCAAAGACCGTCAACAAAAAGCAGATTACGAACTCACGCAGTCGAGACCAAAATTTTCTACAAAAGGAATAGATTACAAGAATTTGCAGGAAAAAGCCGCCACCGACAAAGCACAACAACTCGCCGTTTTCAAGACTGAACTGTTGAATTTAAACAACGAAAAACAAGGTATTGAAAACGAAAAGAAGGCTTTTGAAAAACAGATTTTAGAGAAAATAACGGGACAAGAAGAAGTTTGCAAATCACAATTGGACGAACGTAAAAGCGTATATGACAAAACAATTGAAAAGATTGATTCCGAGATAAATGCTGCAAAAGAAACGCTTGCTACAAAAAGCGCGGAAGCAAACCTTATGCGCGAAAACGAACTCAAAACCAAAGGTGCCGACACCGAAAAAATTAAGGCGTTGGAAACTCAAATTAAAAATTGTGAAAAAGAATTGTCATACATTAAAGACAAGCGCAAATTGGTGTCAGACTATCAAAAAGATAAAGAAGAACTTTTTGATCGTATGGGCGAATTTTCAGCAAATCTCGACCAACTGAAAAATGATTTGGATTTTGAAACACAAAAGCATAAATTGGAAAAAGCAAAAAATGACAATCTTTTAGTCGCTGAGCGTCAGAGATTTAGTCAATTACAATTGAAACTGAATGAAATAAAATTTGAATTGGAAAAATTCGACGATTTTTCTCAATCCGAAGAATATGCCGTTTTGAGTGCGTACATTCTAAATTGTACGCCACTTGATTCCACCGACCAAAAATGTTCAAAGCTTATAGACGAAATCAATTTGAAATCAAATAGTTATTCTAAGGAATACGAACAAATGCGCTCTGACGTAAATAAGTTTATGGGCAATTTTGATGAAAAAAATTTGTTCTCTTTCAAGACGAAATGTTCCGAAAGTGAAGACTATTTCCAATTCGCTGAAAACTTGGACGAATTTATTCGAGAAAATAAATTCGCAGAATATAAAAAACGTTTTCAAGACCGTTTTGCTAATATTGTCAATGTAATTGGCTCTGAAATTCAACAACTTATCAGCAAAATTGGCGAAATTGAGGGTATAAAAAACGCCATCAACAAGGACTTTGAAACTCGCAATTTCGTCGGCGCAATCAACTCGTTGCAATTGGACATTGCGCCAAGCGAAAACAAAATATATCAGGCACTTGTTGAAATAAAAAAGTTTCAAACAGAAAACCTCAGTAGTTTCGGTCTTGGCAACGATGATCTTTTTAGTCAAGGCATTGACACAAACTTAAAAAACGAAAAAGCAGTCAATTTGCTAATATATTTGAGCAAAGAGATTGCAAACTCAAAAGCGGAATACATCACCCTCTCGGATTCGTTTGAACTAAAATTCCGCATTGTGGAAAACAATCAAGATTCAGGTTGGGTTCAAAAACTCTCAAACGTAGGCAGCGAGGGTACTGATATTTTGATCAAAGCAATGATTAACATATTATTGCTCAATGTTTTCAAGGAACGGTCAATAAAGAAAACAAAGTCGGAATTTATGCTGCATTGTATGATGGACGAAATAGGCAAACTTCATTCCACCAACATAAAAGGCATTTTAAATTTTGCCAACGAAAGGAATATCATTTTGATAAATTCGTCGCCAAACCCAACAAATGTGCTTGACTACAAATACACCTACATTTTGCGGAAAAATGGCAGCGACAAAACTTCTGTAACACGTCTAATCAGCAAATAATGAAAAAGTTGTCAATATCGCAAGCCGAAAAATTGCTCAGGATTCTTAACGGCGAACAGTTGCCCGCAAGCAGTTTCAAAGGCGAATTGTCCGCAACCCTTTTGACCGAAAACATAATTGTGGAAAACGGACGTTCAAGGCGCGTTTTATCCCTCAGTAACCGCGACGCTCTGAACAATTATCTTTTTGCAGAATATGGAGTCAGCGATTTAGGGTTGTATATCAGCACGTTGAAACAATCAGAAATTACACGTGCCGATTTGGTAAAAGCCTCGTCAAACTCTAAAACTGAAAAAGTAAGAACGTTCACAGGCTTTCTTGTAAGCACTCTCGAACCGATAAGAGCAAAAATTTGCGATAACGAATTTACGATTTCGCCCATAGAAGGAACTTTTATTTTCATCTCTGATTATGAGCATTTTACTATTGAAGATGATGTAGTAATTGTTGGCATAGAGAATGCTGAAAATTTTCGTAGTTTGAACCGTCAAAATCATTTGTTCGACTTCGCAAAATGTCTGTTCGTGTGTCGTTACCCTCAAAACCAAAGCAAAGATTTTATCACTTGGCTTCTCAAAATTCGAAATACGTATTTTCATTTTGGCGATTATGATTTTGCGGGGCTCAACATTTTCGTAAACGAGTACCAAAAACATCTCGGCGACCGTGCAAAACTCTTTGTGCCCTATGACTTAGAAAAGTATTTCGACTCTTATGGAAACCGCGAACTCTTTTATAATCAAAAGATTAATTTCGACATCAATAGTCAAGACAATGCCATAAAATCAGTTTACAATCTTATTAATAAATATCAGAAAGGATTGGAGCAAGAAGTGTTTATTGTTTAACTATTTGAGTAGAGCCAATTCCGAGAATAGTTCTCGGTTCTTGACACATCATCCCTACACCTCAATCTTCACATCGTGATGTGCCTTGTGCTTACACAAAAATTTCATTATGAAAATCATCATCGGCTGTTCAGGCAGCGGTAAAAGCACCTTTGCCAAGAAACTCCACGCCAAAACGGGGCTGCCGCTTTTTCACCTCGACAATCTGTGGTGGAAGGCGGACAGGACGCATATTTCGCGCGAAGAGTTTGACAACAAACTTGCCGAAATCGTTGGGCAGGACAGTTGGATTATCAACGGCGATTTCAGCCGCACATACGAGGTGAGGTTCAGTGCGTGCGACACGGTGATTTCCCTCGATTTTCCTGAGTAGGTTTGTATGGACGGCATACGTGAGCGTCTGGGAAAAATCCGCACCGACATTCCGTGGCAGGAGCACATCTGAGACCCCGAATTGGTCAGCCTCGTAAAAAAAATACGCCGTCGAAAACCGCCCCGTGGTCTAGCATCTGCTCTCTTGACTTGTACCTAAGGGCAAGGATTAACTTTGCAGTCGCTTAGCAAAACAAAAAAACGATCGATTATGAGTAACCAAACAAAGTTGAAAATCGGAGAGTTCTCATAGATGATACTGGTAACGGTAAAAACGTTGCTGCATTACGAACAGAAAGTCCTCTTACTGCAATCCTTTGATTAGTCTCAAAAACTTTGGTGCATAATCTACGAGCCATAGCGGGATGTTGAGAAAATTGTTGTCGAGACGGAGGTTGAGCCCCGAAAAACGAAGCATTAGGGGAGATGAATATTTTTCGCCGAAAACCTTGATACTTTTGCCACTGATACTTGTGCCCGACTTCACTTCTATCGGCAGGACGTAGAGTCCGTACTGCAATACAAAATCCACTTCCGCCGTCCCCGACGACATCCAATATCTCGGCATAACCTCAAAATTGGCAACCAACGACTGCAATACATAATTCTCGGTCATCGCGCCCTTGAACTCTTTAAACATCGGATTGTCAGATATATATACGTTGGGCGGCAACTGCGCCAAAACCCTCATTATGCCGACGTCGTTGAGATAGACTTTGAAAATCTGACTGTCTTCGTATGCTGAAATCGGCAGTCCGGGCTTTGTAATGCAGTTGATTCTCTGAATCAGTCCGGCGTTTTGAAGCCACAGCATCGCCGATTCGTATTCGCGGTAACGTGCCGAGGATTTTACAAGTTTGAATTGAAATTTTCTGTTTTCCTTCGATAATTGGTTAGGCATAGAGTTCCAAATATCGGCGATTTTCTGAATATTTGATGAGGGCGCATGTTTTGAAAAATCGAGCCTGTAAGCTTCTATTATGGAACTGAGAATCTTGTCGGTGTTGCCGTTATTTTCGAGCATTGAAATTGCAGCCTCGGGCATTCCGCCGCAGACGAGGTATCTTTTGTATGATTCTTCCAAAAGTTTCATTGCAATTTCGGGAATTGGCTCCACAGTATCAATGGATTCTGCAAAGTCGTACATTTTTCGGTTGTCGTGGTAGAGAAACTCTTTGAATGACAACGGGTACATATACAAAAACTCAACTTTCCCGACCGGGAACGAATCGTCTTTGCTCAGAAAAACGCCAAGCAACGACCCGGCGCAGACGATGTGATATTCGGGCGCATCCTCGCAAAAATATTTCAGCGAGTTGAGAGCCTTGTTGCACTCTTGCACCTCGTCGAAAATTATGAGCGTGGTTTCGGGCTTGATTTCACAATCAACGTACAGCGACAATGCCCTGATAAGCCGGCGCGGGTCTTTGGTCGCCTCAAATTCTTTCTGTAACTCCGACCTCTTGTCAAAATTGAAATAAGCGACATCGTCGTAGTGCCGACGTCCAAATTCCTTCAACGCCCACGTCTTGCCAATCTGCCTTGCTCCGCTGAGTATCAACGGTTTGCGGTCCTTTGACGACTTCCATTCCACCAATTTGCATATTATGTCCCTTGCTATTTCCATCGCTCGATTAGTTTTCTTTTGTTGGTAATTACGATGCAAATATACTATTTCCCACGAAAAAACATACTAAAATGTGATAATAATCACAAAAAACTATGGTAAAATGTGAGATTTGTCACATTTTCCTATGATTTTTCGTGATGAGGTTTGGACGCAAATAAATTTCGGACTATTTGATTTAGCGCGTCAAAAAGTTTTTGTATATTTGGGGTGATGCTTTTTGAGTGTCAATGGCTTATTTCTCGGCGTGCCGTCTAATATGGAAAAAACAGACATCAACACCCGCAGCCTGTGGAAAATCTCAAAAAACGAATTGACTAAATGCAAAAGCGGCAGAAATGCAGATTGTTATCGACCGAGTTGTGCACCCTTTCAACCGCCTGCAAGTGCAAAGGTTGATTGATTCAGCTCTGATTTTGTCCTTGATTTTTTTGTTAAAAAAAGGGAAAGAAGTCTGAAATTAATAAGGTGACTAAAATTTTTTTGTCGGTAAAAGTAAAAAATATTTGTTAGCCCGCATCTTTTATAAAAAGTTTCCCGGATATTGTGTTTATTGAGTGATGTGATTAATATTGTGGGCTATGAAAAAGCCTCACGATTCACATCGGAGGCTTTCTAAATTAACATTATTAAAATAAGACTGTAAAATCTTTGGGCATAAAAATATAGTTGTCTTATTTTATTGCACGCATCGTGCCAAAAAAAATATTATGTTGAATTTCAATAATTTACGTTTTTAATAGAAAATTTATTCTGTAAAGAAATTTTACAAAACCTGTAAAATTATTTTACATCGTAAA
>JAFXZT010000019.1 GCA_017541145.1 Bacteroidales bacterium
GTAAGAAATATTATCGTTGAAAATCAACAACTTATACAGTCAATTGAGTTGATTGAACGTCCTTTTGAGTTTGAGGACAATGGAAACTATGTGTTTGTGGGTGTTCGTCAAGCGGGAAAATCTTATATGCTTTATCAAAGGGCAAAACAATTGTTAAAAGCTGGTTACGACATCGACCAAATCGTTTATATCAGTTTCGACGACGAGCGTATCAACGAAATTAAGTCAAACGAACTTGATATTATTATACAAGCACACAGGCTTTTAACCGACTTGCAGCCTGTGTTGTTTCTCGACGAAATTCAAAATATCGATGGTTGGGAGCATTTTGCCCGTCGCCTTGCCAACGAAAAATATACTGTGTATATCACGGGCAGCAATGCCAAAATGCTTAGCCGCGACATTCAAACAACTTTGGGCGGAAGATATTGGGACATAGCTGTTTATCCGTTTTCGTTTGCGGAGTTTCTGAAAGCAAAGAATGTTAAATTGGAAAAGAATTGGCAGTTTTCAAAAACTCAAGGAACAGTGGCAAGAGTGTTTGAAGAATATTTCTATTTTGGCGGTTTTCCTGAATTGCTAAACATCAAAGCCAAACGGCAATGGTTGACAAATATTTATAACAAAATATTTTTTAGCGACATCGTGGTTCGCAATTCTGTTAGAAGCGAAGAGGCTCTACGAATCACTGTAAAAAGACTTGCCACGTGTGTAATGCAGCCCACATCTTACAATCGACTTACTAATTTGGTTAAGTCGACCGGCATAAATATCAACGCTACCACTGTTGCCAATTTTATACAATATCTAAAAGATGCGTGTCTGTTGTTTTCGATAGAAAATTACGCTGATAAATTTGTTGACAAACAGACGACTAAGAAACATTATTTTGTTGACAACGGATTATTGAATCTGTTTTTAGCTACCCCCGAAACGGCTCTTTTGGAGAATATTTGTGCAATATTTTTATATAAGAATTTCGGTAGCGGGTTGTATTATTACAACAAAAACATTGAGGTTGATTTTTTTGTTGCTGACGAAAAAATCGGTGTTCAAGTGTCGTACAGCATTGATGATAGCGAAACAATGGAACGTGAACTCAAAGCGTTGGTAGCTCTCAACAAATTTTTCCCTCTAAACCGGGCTTTGGTTATAACCAAAAACACGGAAGAAACCGTTGAATACCAAGGTCTGAAAATTGAGATTATACCTATTTGGAAATTTGTGTTATTATTCTGCTAAACCTTTCCCTTCTTTCTCCGTCAAACTTCTAAAAAACTAATACAAAACATCAGATGAGAAAAATAATTCTTACTCTCGCGGCGGCTGCCGCGGTATTTTCGCTAAGCCAGTCTTGCAGCAACGGCGGCGAAAAATGTAAAAATGACACTAATTGTCAGAAAACCGAACAATGCTGTCAAAACGGTGAAAACCAAGTCGTTAAAGCCATGATGGATCGCCGCAGTATCCGCAAGTACAAAGACACTCCCGTTGAACACGAGAAACTTGAAACAATCGTAAAATGCGGAATCAACGCTCCAAGCGGTATGAACAAACAGCCGTGGGAAATCCGCGTAGTGGAAAGTCAGGAACTTATCAACCAAGTAAACGAGGTTTACAAAAACGCCAACGCTGAAGCCGTTGCCAAAGACCCGGACTTCAAAAATATGTTCCGCAACGCTCCCAACATCATCTGCGTTGCCGCTGAAAACAATGCTGGTCTCGACTGCGGACTCCTCGGCGAAAATATGATGCTCGCGGCTCAGTCTTTGGGTCTCGGCACATGCTGTTTGGGTGGTCCCGTGCGTTTTCTCAAAAGCAACGACGACGCAAAGTTTTTTATCGACAAACTCGGATTTTCAGAAGGTTACGAATTGATTTACATCCTCGCGGTCGGCTATCCTGATGAAAGTCCGGAGGCAAAACCGAGAGACGAAAACAAAGTGAAATTTATCAATTAATTTTTTCTCGGAATCAAAAATAGTAAAAAAAAATGTCAGAAGCGGAGGCGAAGTTCTGACATTTTTTTATTCTGATATTTTGCGTTCTTTCATGTAACTTTTTAAATCGGTTCTTACTTCTTTTGACATCAAATAGAGAGTAAGAATATTGGGAAATGCTAACGAAAGATACAGTAAATCAGTCATATCGATTACTGCTCCTACGCTTGATGCTGCTCCTATTACCAAAAACATCAAGAAAAATATTTGGAATATTCGTGTTGAAACAAGTTCGTTTTTGATGAATCCTTTGGTGATAAATCTGAATGCTGTTGCGCTGTAATACGACCATGAAATGGCAGTAGAAAATGTAAACAGAAATATACTTACCAACAACAAATACGGAAACCAACTGAAAACAGATTCAAATGCTTTGCTCGTAAGTTGTACTCCATCAAGATCTCCTGCAAGTTTGTAAGTTCCTGTAAATATGATTACTAAAGCTGTCATCGTACAGATTACAACTGTATCAATAAAAGGTTCCAACAATGCTACGATTCCTTCTTTGATTGGTTTGTCGGTTAAAACTGCTGAATGTGCTATCGGAGAACTTCCGATGCCGGCTTCGTTGCTAAGAGCAGCGCGTTGAAATCCTATTATGATGATTCCTAAAACTCCGCCTTTTAGTGCGCCCGGATTAAATGCGCCTTCCATTATTACTGTTACGGCGTTTGGTAATTCTTTGATATTGATGAAGATAATTATCAATGCGGTAACAATGTAAAGTAACGACATCGCCGGAACTGTTATACTTGTAAATTTTGCAATTGTTTTGATACCGCCGAAAATTACGAAAATTGCCAATCCTGCCATTACAAGTCCGAAAATTGCTCCGTATGGTGCGAGTGATGGAAAAACGTTGGCAAATTGTGCAAATGCTTGATTGGATTCAAACAGACAACCGCCGCCAATTCCGCCGCCAATTATCAGTGCTGCAAATACATACGCTAAGGCTTTTCCTAATTTTGGAAGACCTATTTTTTTGAATGCTTTAGGAATATAGTACATGCCGCCGCCGAGGATTTTACCATTTTCTCCTACGTGGCGATATTTTACACCGAGTGTACATTCTACAAATTTGCTTGCCATTCCAAGAAATCCGGCAACTATCATCCAAAAAGTAGCGCCCGGTCCTCCAACCGTAATTGCAAGAGCTACTCCCGCAATGTTTCCAAGTCCGACAGTTGCCGATAATGCAGCTGTTAACGCCTGAAAATGTGAAATTTCGCCTTGCGTTTCTGAAGTGTGTTTTCTGTCGCGGCGACCCAAAACTATTCTGATTGATTCTTTCATGCAGCGGATATTTGGAAATCCCATGTAAATTGTACAGAAAACTGCACCGCAAATCAACCAAACAACTACAAATGGTAATTTCATTGTTTTAGGAGTACCGTTTGGATTCAAAACAGGATTACCGTTTTCGTCGCGGATTATATTGTCGTAAAGTCCAAGTTCTGCAAAAATGTCAGCCAAAATTACTCTTGCAAGTTTTCCGACTATCGGTGTGAATATCGAATTGATTTTTTCTGACAGACTTTCAGCAGGTTGCGAAAAACTAATTGATGCACTGTCGCCGTTTGCGTCATAAACTTTCAAGCCGTAAGAAATGCCTTCGGTCATGCCGTAAGATATTGAGTCAGTGAATCCTGACGTCGGATTGTCCCAACAATATTTATACGGTTTTTCGCCGCCGCTTACATGTGCCGTGGCGGTTACATCGTTGAGATTTAATGATTGGTTTGCAGTCTCAATACTTATTTTTAGTGTGTCTTGTGATAATGCTGATTCGCTGATAATGAGCGAAATACATATTATAATCAGTTTCAGAAAATTGTTGAACATATTGCTTGAAAATTTTTGCAAAGATACTAAACTTATTGCAATTTTTGGTTTTTATAGTATAAGTGATTGACGTATTTGTTTTAAAACGTGATTTTTGTTGATTAATTTATTTTGCCAATCACCGCCGCTTTTTTGTAAGTTTTTGACCAGCCTGTGGAATTTACGGCTTTTATAAGTACCACATAAATTCCTGTTTTACAGCGGTTGGCATCGTTGTCATAACCGTCCCAAGTTACTTGGTCGTAATATGTTACAATCAGATTGTCAGCGAGAGTTCGTTTCAAATTGCCGTTGCTGTCAAAAACAGAGATGTTGAGAGTGGTTTGCGGATAATCAAAATTAAAAGTCATTTTGAATTCGCAATCTTCGTTTCCGGGTTTAAACAATTGATTTTCAATTGTAATACCTTCACCGTAATCCATTGTTTCGCTCTTTTCAGAACTTTGTTGAATTGAATTTTTCAAGCCCGGAGTTGCAAAACCGTAACTTTCAGAGCATGATTGCCAATTAGATTTTTCTGTAGTAGACGCCTCAAAATCAATTCGTTCCAACGAAACGCCTTGTGTTGTTTCTAAGAATTTGTTTTGCCATTTGTCGTCGTAATACATCGAATCTAAGAGCGTTCCCTCTGAAGTTGTTATCGTAATAATTCCTTTTGAGTAGTCAAGTGCCGGAAATTTTGAGTTTTGAATAAAATAATTGCCTGAATTATAAAGCGTTTTTACGTTGCTACTATCCGCAGTCAAAACCAAGAAACAATTCGGAGAAAGCGATTTCATTTCGTTGATTGTACATGATTTTACTGTGTCTGTAGTTAAATAATTGAAATTCAGTCCGTAAAGAAAAATTTCATAATCGCTGTTGTTGTAAAATTCCACAAACCTTTTGCCGCCCGTGTTGGGATGATATAGTATTTCGTTGATTATTAAATCGTTATATTCCGGTTCGTGGTAAGTTACATCCAATGTCGTATCTTGAAATTTGCTATTGAAGATGTCTTTTATATTCTTGATATTCAGATTGATATTGCTGTTGTTTTCAAAATTTTTATCCGAAGTCAGCAAAACTGAAAATTTGTCTGACGTAATTTCTGCTGATTGGGGATAATTGTTGTTGATTTCAAAGTAATTCTCTTGAATTTCAGTAAGTTGGTTGTTGAATTGTATCCAAATTTGATTTTCGCTCACGGCTATTACTTTTTCTACTTTTATTTTAGAATAATCAACCGTTAACATAATATCATTCAGAGAGTTGCCGCAAAAGTCAGAAATCGTACCGCTTATATTATTTGTTCCCTCGCGAAGATAATTTTCGAGATTTAAATTAATTGATTTTCCGTTGATTTCCGCATTGTTGATAGTTGTGTTGTTAACCGATAGATTACAGAATTTTATTGGTTCGGATGTCGTGATTAAATATATGCAATTTTCTGTTACACTGCTGCTTACAATCGTTGGCGCAGTATTATCTTCGTTGATTGCATACACGGAATTCATCTTGCCCGGAGTGCCGCCGGAAATATCTGCCGAAGCTTTCCAATTGTTGCTTTGATTGCAAGTGTTTTCGGGGTCGATGCGTTCCAAAGAAAATCCTCCGCTTGATTTTTCCGAATAGTTGTACATCTTGTCGTTGTAAGTCAGCGAATCCAAAATTTGACCTAATTCGTTTTTTATCGCAATAAATTTGCCCGAAATCGTGAGTTTCGCTTCTTCCAAAATTTCGACATATTCGCCGTAATCAGTAAACTCTTTTCCTGAAGTAATCAACAGATAATCAAATGGTTTTATCGTTATTTCTGGAAAAGTATATTCCAAATCTCCTATCTGAAGTTTGTAATTTTTGAGGTTGCAACCGTTTTCTGATTTGTTGTAAAGTTCTATATATTTGTTGGCAGGTAATGCAAACGGTGCGGGATTTATATCACACATTATTTCATTGATAACTATTTGATTTTGTGAGGCTTGACTGAATGTATTTTGAAAATCTTTTATTGTTTTACCATAAATATCTTTCAATCCGTTAACTGTTAAAACTAAGTCCCCGGAGGTCGGTAAATTGTTGAATTTCAAATCTATATATTTGCTTTTAACTTCTATTGAATTTGGGTTTAGAGAATTCAGATTGAAGTTTTGTATCGGTTGTTCGCTATTCAAACGCCCTGTGTAATAGATTCTTATCGTTTCATTGTCGATTAATTCTGCTGAATCAATTGTTGTTTCGGGCGTTTCGGAACTGATGTTTTGATTGAATTCTGTAAATTTGAATGCAAATTTCTTCATTCCCGTTTTGTTGAATTTGAATTTTACGATGATAAATTTTGAATCGATAAATTTGTCATTGTCGGTATAAACTTGTGTTCCGTTTATTGTCCAAACTCCTGATGACGTGCGGTTTACAGTAATTTCTTGAGATACAAATTTTTCAGTAAAAGTGTACAAAACTTCGATATCATTGCCATTGAATTTTGCAAAACTGAGTGCGTTGTATGTCGGTTTTTGTCCCGTAACTATTCCGTAGCCTTCAAAATCCTCGTAATCAGTGTTTTCATGGTTTGCGGTGAGAATTATTTGAAATCGGTTGACTGATGAATTTGTAAACTCGGTTTTAACATCAATTTTCCAATTTACAGAGCCTTGTTCCGGATAGAAATCTTTGATTTCTCGATATATAGCATCTATTCCGACATTTGAATTTGTGTCGGTGATATATGATTCGGAATTGTTGCAAAATTTGTTGCATTGTTGTGTCCAATTTTCTACCGAATTGAAATTTTCAGTAATAAAATCTATTGTTTGAGATTTGGAACTACCTGTAATTAAGGTTAATACTAAAATTATTATTATTTTGTATTTCATGGTTTTTTTGCAAAATTAATAAAATTTTTTCTAAGTTGATAAATTCTTTCATTTCATATTATTTATCAAAAAATATCGTTGGTTCACGAAAAATACTTACCTTTGTAACCTAAAACAGAGACGTACGAAAATGGAACAATATACAGTAGCCAACGGTTTGAAAGTTAATTATAAACAAACCGGAAACGGCAAAGATGTGCTTCTTCTTCATGGCTGGGGATGTAGCGTTGAAATTTGGAAAACATTGCAAAGTCAGCTTGAAAATAATTATCGAGTTACTTCAATAGATTTTCCGGGATTTGGCAAAAGTGAAGAGCCAAAGGAAGTTTGGGGTGTAGAGGACTATACAAGATGTACCGAAGAATTGATACAAAATCTTGGTCTTCATAATCCAACTCTTATCGGACACTCGTTTGGCGGAAGGGTTTCCATACTCTTGTCATCGCGAAACAGTTATGTCAGCAAAGTAATTCTCACGGATTCTGCCGGTGTAAAACCTCATAATACTAAAATTTCGGTTTCAAGAGTTTTCTCAAAAATCAAAAAAATTACTACAAAAGTAATTGGCGAATCAGCAACCGAGAAACTTGTAAAACCTTTTGTAAATAGTTTGGCATCAGCTGATTATAAAAATGCATCCGGCATTATGAAAGAAATTTTGAAAAAAGTGATTGACGAGGATTTGCAATCTGAAATGCCGAAAATAAAAGCTCCTGTGCTTTTGATTTGGGGGCAAAACGATACGGCAACTCCGGTTAGTGATGCCAAAATTATGGAAAGTTTGATTCCCGATGCAGGACTTGTGGTTTTCCCTAATTGTACACATTATAGTTTCCTCGAAAATCCGAATTATTATTATACTATTGTTGACAACTTTTTGAAAAGCTAATTTTTAAGTATGGAAAAAATTATAACTCCTTTAACGATTGTTTTTTATGTTTTGATGCTTGGGTACAATGCCATAAAATATCGTAACGAATTACATAAGTTTCAGCAAAACAGTTATCGTAACGAACGATATTTCAAATGGTTGAAGCATGGCAATTTTTGGTCGGGAGACAGAATTGTGATGTTTGCCGTGGTATTTTTTGTACTTGCAGCCGATTTTATTGGAATTTCTCTTAACCTTATTTTCTCTTTAGCTTGCGCAAGTTATGTTTTTATAAGTGTTAAATTGTTGAAATTCAAAGCTAAAGTTCCGTTGAAATTTACTTCAAGAGCAAAGCGTTTGTATTTTACTTCGCTTGCTATTGTGTTGATTATAAGTTTTTTACTTGGATATTTTGTAAACCCGAAATTCTTTCTTGTGTCGTTGCCTTTTGGCTCGTTTATGAGTTTTATAATTTTGCCGTTTGCAAATATTTTGTTGAAACCGGTGGAAAATCATATCAACAATTGGTATATCAACGATGCAAAACGTATTCTCGCCGAACATCCTGATTTGTTGATAGTTGGAATTACGGGTTCTTATGGTAAAACTTCTACCAAACATTTCTTGCATACAATTTTGTCTCAAAAATACAATGTTTTGATGACTCCGGGTTCGTTTAATACCACGATGGGCGTTGTTAGAACTATTCGTGAATATTTGAATCCTACTCATCAGGTTTTTATTTGTGAGATGGGTGCAAAACAAATCAATGATATCAAAGAAATTTGTGATATCGTACATCCTAAAATCGGTATTTTAACATCGGTTGCTGAGCAACATCTTGATACATTTCATAATATCGAAAATGTCAGAAAAACCAAATTTGAGCTTATTGATTCTTTGCCTGAGGACGGTATGGCAATTCTTAACGGCGATTATGAGATTATCAAAAATACACCGAAGTCAAAAACTACTCAATATTATTCAACTTCGGACGATAGCAATGATTTTTCTGTAAAAAATATTACATATTCTCAGCACGGTACTACATTTGATTTGTATCATTTTAAAGACAAAGTAGAAACATTTTCTACAGAACTTTTGGGTGAGTACAATATTTCCAACATCGTTGCTTGTATAGTTTGCGCTTATAAACTTGGACTTACAACCGATTCTATTTTGTATGGCGTTCATAAGTTGCAAGCTGTAGAACACAGAATGGAAATCAAACCGGGACCAAATGGCGTTGTGATTATTGACGATGCTTTCAATTCCAATCCGAAAGGTGCAAAAATGGCTTTAGATATTCTTTCGCAATTTACTAATTGTAAACGTATTGTAATTACTCCTGGAATTATAGAACTTGCTGACCGTCAGGATTATTACAATGGCGAATTAGGAAAACAAATTGCTAAAAGTGCAGACTTCGCCGTTTTGGTAGGCAAGGAGCAGACCGAGGCAATTTACAATGGTCTGAAAGCAGAAAATTATCCGGAAGAACAGATTTATATCGCTCAGGGACTTGCAGATGCGGCAAATTTTGCTTATTCGAGAGCTCATGCCGGCGATGTTATTCTTTTTGAAAACGATTTGCCTGATTATCATTAGTTTGAGATTTTTTTCTAAAATTATATATCGCCAAAACTGCTCCAAAATACATAGTTTTGGCGACATCTAAAAATTATAAACCGCCAAAACTGTAATTTTTTTACCTGTTTTGGCGGTTTATGTTTTTAAATTTTTGTTAGAAAGTGTTGTAATTTACAACTTTTTACCATAATATGCCACTTATTGTTGGATTATAACTAAAAAATCTTTTTTCATTTTGTTTTTTTTATTACTTTTGTCAGTTTTTCAATGTAAAAAAATATAAACAAATCATGATAACATTAGGCGTATTTTTCGGCGGAATGTCTGTAGAGCACGAAATATCAGTAATTTCCGCATTGCAAACAATTCACGCATTTCCTGAATTTAAATACAATATTGTTCCGATTTACATCTCAAAAGATGGCGAATGGTATACAGGACCGGGATTAACAGCTGTTCAAAATTACCGCAATATGAGCAAGTTGCTCTCTTGGTGCGAAAAAGTTTACATGACTCCAAATCGTGGTGATTTCAATTTGTACCGTTATAAATCAAACATGTTTAAAGGCAAAGTCGTAACAAAAATCGATGTAGCATTCCCGATTCTTCACGGTAGCTACGGCGAGGACGGTTCTTTGCAAGGTTTGTTTGAAATGATTGGTATTCCTTACGTTGGTTCCAACCTCAGAGCCAGCAACATCGCAATGGACAAGATTGCTACAAAATATATGTGCAAGGCTAATAATATTCCTTGTGTTGATTATATGTGGACTACCGACCGTGAATGGTTTGAACAGCACGATGCTAAGAAAGCCGAGGCAGAGGAAATCGGTTATCCTCTTATCGTAAAACCTGCCGGATTGGGTTCGTCGGTTGGTATTTCTAAGGCTGCTAATTCTGAGGAACTTGATGCAGCTGTGGAACTTGCATCAAAATTCACTGACAAAATCATCATCGAAAAGATGGTTCAAAATCTTCAGGAAATCAACTGTTCTGTTTACGGAAGTTATCACGATTGTCACGCCTCAGTTTTGGAAGAACCTGTAAGAAGCGGTGATATCCTTTCTTACAAAGATAAGTATATGGGTTCCGGCTCTGCAAAGGGCGGCGCTAAAGGAATGAAATTTGGTGCAAAAGGTGGTAAGTTCGGATCTAAATCCGGCAGTCAAGGTATGTCAGGAAGTCAGAGAAAATGTCCGGCAGATCTTCCGGAAGATGTTACAAAATACATCCAACAGCTTGCTATCAAGACATTTAAGGAAATGAACGCCACAGGTATTATTCGTATAGATTTTATGCGCGATTCTGTAAACGGCGATGTTTATGTTAACGAAATCAACGCAATTCCGGGTTCACTCGCTTTCTATCTTTGGGAAGCTACCGGCAAAAAATTCGTTGACGTTCTCGACGAAGTAATCAATATTGCAATCAAAGAGGCTCAGGAAAAACATAAACTCAAAGTAAGTTTCGATCAAAATATTTTCGCTATGGGTGCAGGAATTTCTCCAAAACTCGGTGGCGCAAAAAGATAGTTTGCTTATCAATTTTGTTTATTTGAGCAAAAAAATTATAACCACATTGAAAAAAAACAGTGTGGTTATTTTTTTTATTGAATTGTTTTGTTATATTTGTGGTTACAAAAAAATTATTAGCTCAGCAAATTGTTTTATTTTTTGCTATTTTAACTTAAAACATTAATATTATGGATACAACCGTATTAAAATGTCCGAATTGTAATTCGATGCTTCCATACAATCCGGTTACCGGAACATGGAGATGTATATATTGCGGTTCTGAATTTACAAAGGAACAAATTCTCCAACTTACGCAGGAGAAATCCGATAAAGATGTTGATATCAACAAACAGGAATACGCTGATTATCAAGAACAAAATAAGCAAGTAGGAACAGATCCCGTACCTCCGTTGCATCCAAGTCAGGAATATTCCGGCGAGCAGCCCAATCTTACACTTTACCGTTGCGAAAGTTGCGGAGCGGAAATGGTGGCAGACGAAAATACAGCATCAACATTTTGCGTATATTGCGGAAATACAGCGATATTGAAGTCCAGACTCGAAGGTGAGTTCCGTCCGAAATATATAATTCCTTTTGCAAATACAAAAGATTCAGCCATAGCGGCTTACAACTCGCTGCGAAAAGGCAGATTTCTTGCTCCGGACGAGTTTGGTAAACCCGAAAATGTTCAAAAAATTACCGGAGTTTATATTCCGTTTTGGCTTTACAAAGGATTTTCACAAGGTAAAATTTCCGGAGAACGCCATGAGAAATCAAGTTGGCGTTCAGGCGATTACATCGTTACAAAAACAGATGTCTATTCCGAAATACGAGCTGGTAGCGAACAATTTGAAAATGTACCTGCCGACGGTTCAGAGAAATTTGACGATAATTTGATGGATTCTATCGAGCCGTTTGATTTTTCAAAAATTGAGAATTTCAACTACTCTTATTTGTCAGGATTTTTGGCAGAAAAATTCGACGTGGATTCCAAAGAAGACGAAAAACGTGCATCGCTCAGAATGAATAATTCTCTGCGTCAGTCACTTTACAGTACAATCAACGGAAGTTTGATAAATGCAAACGAAAATATTAATTGTACAATAGAAGGTGTTGACTATGCATTGTTGCCGGTGTGGATGCTCAATACATTTGTTGACGGCAAGGCTCACACATTTGCTATGAACGGTCAAACCGGAAAAATTGTAGGCGATATCCCGATTGATAAGAAAAAAGCAACATGGTTTTTTATTGCATTGCTAATCGGAGGTTTCAGTATTTGTGCATTGATTAATTTTCTTTTTGATTAGGAGGACATCATTATGAAAAAAATTATATTATCCTTATTGATGTTGATGAGTTTCACGTACTTGAGTGCGCAGAATCTCAGTTCACCGCAAGAATCTTATACTGAAGAATCTGAGGATTCTTTTGATGATTACGATGTAGATAATAATTCTAGCATCGAGAAAAAAAGTTCAGCAAATACCGGAGTAAATCATGAGGTTCATATTAAAGGAGAGCGTACCGAAAGCGATCCGAAAGTTCGTAAGTATACTGTTACTCCGCAAAAAATGCCGTATATTTTGTCTACTCCATACGTAGATACTACATATAAAATTTACGATTTTGCTGACGTATTGACACAGGAACAGGAAGACAAAATTACGAAACGTTGTCACGAATTTGTACAGGCCACAGGTTTGGATATAGCAATTGTTACATTAAATTATGTGAATCATCAATCGTATGGACAGTGGACTTCGTATGAAACCTATATCCAAGATTTTTATGATTACAACGATTTCGGAAAAGATGAAAAATTTTCCGGAGTAATGCTTTTGCTTGATTTACAGCATGGTAAAAATTCAATATTTGATGCCGGAAAACCATTTGAGCAGAGTTTTATGGCTTATCAATTGGAGTATTACGGTCCGGAAATGCGACCTCTTTTCGATAGGCAGCAATATTTTGATGAAATAATGTGGTTTATCGAAAATACGGAGTCAGATTGGTGTTACGACCAATCGTTTCCATTTTGGAAATGTCTGATTTTCGGTTCGTTAATCGCAATGATAATTTTCTTTGCTCACAAGTCGCGTTACAAACTTGTGTTCAAAATGACTTCGGCAAACAGTTATAAAGTAAAAGATTCATTTAATCTTACACAAAACTCAACAACCTTTGTAAAAACTTTTACAACAAGAACTTACTCACCTCGCTCTTCATCGTCAGGCGGCAGTTCCGGTTCTGGCAGTTCCGGTGGCGGTCACTCCGGTGGTAGTTTCTAAATAAAAGTAAAATAAACTATTTGTTAATATAAAAAAAATCCTCTTTGTATATGCCGAGGAGGATTTTTTTCGTTATCTATATATCAAACTTTTAATTTCGTTCTTTTATATTTCCTAAACCATGAAAAAGATTTTAACTTTATTAATAATTTGTTTGGCATATAACTCACTTTTGGGACAGGTTTCGCCATTATCGTTGAAAGGTACCAAAATCGTGGATGATAAAGGTGACATTGTAAAACTTTATGGAATGAGTTTTTCTTGGCACAATTGGTGGGGAAAATATTATAATGCCAACTATACTTCGCAACTAAAAAACGATTGGAATTGCAATGTTGTGCGAGCTTCGATTGGAGTTGCAGAAAAAAACGACTGGATAAAAAATTCTTTTTATGCTCAGCAATGCCTTGATAATGTTGTAACTGAGGCAATTAATCAAAATCTTTATGTGATTATCGATTTCCATTCGCACGAGCTGAAACTCAAAGAGGCAATTCGATTTTTTGGAATTCAAGCGAAAAAATACGGTAAATATCCGAATGTGATTTTTGAAATTTTCAACGAACCGGTAAATCAAACTTGGCCTGAGTTGAAAAAATACGCTGAAGATGTATGCAAAGTTATCAGAAAATATTCCGACAATCTTATTTTGATGGGAACTCCTCAATGGAATCAGCAGTTGCTTATGGCTGTGGAAGATCCGATAAAAGGTTTTGACAATCTGATGTATACATTGCATTTCTATTCAGGAACTCACAAAGACGGATTGCGCCGAATTCTCAAAAAAGCCCTTGATGCCGGGTTGCCCGTTTTTGTATCAGAGTGTGGGGCGATGAGTGCCGATGGCAGAGGCGTTATCAACGAGTCTGAATTCAACATCTGGGTTGATTTGCTCGAAAAATACGATGTGCCAATTATACTTTGGTCTATTGCCGATAAGGAGGAAACTTGTTCAATTCTGAAACCTGATACAGATCCCGATGCACATATCGACGATTCTGTTTTAACAGAATGGGGTTTGATGTGCAAAAAATTTATTTCAGAACACAACAAGTAAAAAACGTATTATCTTTTTCTTAATTTTTATAAATTTAATTTACTATTTTAAGTTAATTAACAAATTTAGTCGGACTGTAAAAACTAAACCATCCCCCTACGCTTTATTTTAGTGTAGGGGTTTCCTGTTTTAATATTTTTTTACAAAATAATAATCGTATTTTTGTCAATGTAAAATAAAGTAACTATTTTTGCTAATCAGATAAAAAAGTTAAAAGAATTGGTTTTCAGGTTTTTGATACTACTGTTTTTATTGCTTTCAACGTCTTGTAAAGATATTAAGCAAGACGTTGAAAATCAGTATGCCAGCACTTTTCAAAACGATGATACGGACTGCGATTTTTTGAAAATACGTGAGTTTATGTTTGACGGCGACCGTTACAACGACGTTGAAAAAACTTTACGAGGCGGTCGATTTCAGCGGAATGTTGGACATTCCTCACAATGCTGCAAACAAAATGATGCTGAAAATCCTTTACGCAACCGATTACAGCATTGCGTATTCTCAGTTGTACAAATTTTCTTCCGAGACTTACAATTTTGAGCCTCAGACGAAAATCCGTATTCACAAAGACGCTGAATGTCAGAAAATCAACACGTTGGTAATTAGTTATTAGTGTTCTTTTGGAGTGCGGGCTTCCAGCCCGCTTTTTGGGCGGACGAGCCGTCCGCACTCCAATTATTTATAATAGTTAACGCCCTATCAACCAATTCCAAAATTTTTCAAAAAAAACTTCAAAAAAATTTTTTTATTCCAAATAACGTCTCTATTTTTGCGGTGTACTAATACATTAATACACTATGATTGTAATCAACGATTTAAAATTCAATTATGCAAAACACGAGGTGTTTGATA
>JAFXZT010000125.1 GCA_017541145.1 Bacteroidales bacterium
GAACCTTTAATTGGGGTTTCTGTTGTAGAAGTCGGTACTACAAATGGTACAATTACCGACTTGGACGGTAATTTCTCTTTAAAAGTATCAGAAGGTTCCCAAATTATTTTTTCTTTTATGGGTTACCAATCACAAACACTTACTGCTACATCTACAATGAATGTAGTTTTGTCGGAGGATACACAAGCCATCGATGAGGTAGTGGTTGTCGGTTACGGTACACAAAGACGTGAAGCTGTTACGGGTTCTGTATCATCTGTAAAAGGTGACGAAATGAGAGCTGTTGCAGGTAGCAACATCACCCAAAATCTTCAAGGTAGAGTTGCCGGTGTTGAAATGACACAGACTTCGTCAAAACCGGGCGAGACAATGCAGATTCGTATCCGCGGTACTCGTTCGCTAAACGCAAGCAACGATCCGCTTATCGTTCTCGACGGTATTCCGTTTGCCGGCAGTCTTTCTGATATCAATCCGGGTGATATCAAATCACTTGATATCTTGAAAGATGCATCTGCTACAGCAATTTACGGTTCTCGTGGTGCAAACGGCGTTATCATTATTACAACAAACCGTGGTTCCGAAGGTCAGAAAGCAAAGGTTTCATATAACGGTTACTATGGTGTGAAAACATTGTTTTCAAAATTTCCGATGATGAACGGTGCTGAATTTTCTGCATTACGTTCTGCTGCCGGCAAACAAAAAAATTCTGTTGACGAGTCTGAAACTGTTGATGTTGATTGGCAGGATCTTTATTTCCGCAAAGGTATGGTTCAGAGCCATGACCTTGGTGTTACCGGTGGTACTGCAAAGGGTAGTTATGCTTTTGGCGTTGGTTATTACAATGAAAAAGCTGTTGTTCCCGGACAAGATTTCTCTCGTTTTTCTTTCAGAGGTTCTGTTGACCAAAAAATCGGAGATTACTTCAAAATCGGTTTTAGTACAAACACAAACTATTCTATCACACATGATTGCAACAAAATTTGGGATATTCTCGCTGAATCTCCAATCGTAAATATCTATAGTGAAGACGGTTCTCTCAGAGAGCGTGTTGCAAACTGCGACGGTGTACGTTATGTAATTACAGAAGATGTTGTTGACAATTTGATTGATGACAACAAATATGCTAACGATAGAAAAACTTTAGGTTCTTACAATACATTTTACGGTGAAGCAGAACTTCCATACGTAAAAGGCTTGAAATACAGAATTAACGTTGGTCTCAACTATCGTTCTGTAAATACCGGAAACTATCAGGGTAAAGGTGTATTCGGTTCAACTCCTGATGCCGTTTCTACAGCTTCTATCGGAGAACAAACTACTTTGAATTGGGCTGTTGAAAATCTTATTACTTACGACAAAATTTTTGCTGAAAAACATTCTATCAATTTGGTAGCGATGTATTCGGCAGAAGAAAGTATGTACAATTCATCTTCTATCGCAGCTCGTGATATGCAATATGATGCCAACTTGTATTACAATCTTGGTCGTACAAACGGTACATTTACTATAAATCCTGATAATCAGAACTATCAGAGATCAGGACTTATTTCTTACATGGGCAGAATCATGTATTCTTACGACAGCAAATATATGATTAGTGCAACATTACGTAGTGATGGTTCTTCTCGTCTTGCAAAAAGTCACAAATGGCACACTTATCCGGCTGTTTCTTTAGGTTGGAATGTTAAGAACGAATCATTTATGTCATCAATTACATGGCTTGATCAATTGAAAGTTCGTGCCGGTTATGGTGAAACTTCAAACCAATCAGTTGATCCTTATAAAACACATGGTCTTCTTGGTGCTCAACCTTACAACTTTGGCGACAAAAATGTTACCGGTGTAAGAGTATCAGAGCTTCCAAATGATGATTTAGGTTGGGAATACTCTACAACATGGAACTTTGGTCTTGATTTGGCATTTTTCCGTAACCGTTTGAATGTTACAGCAGAATACTACACTATGAAAACCAAAGATGTATTGCTTAGCGTAAATCTTCCGGGTTCTACCGGAGTTCCGTCTTACATGGATAACATCGGCGAAACTGAGAACAAAGGTTTTGAACTTAGCGTAGACGGTACAATTATCGATAACAAAAACGGTTGGACATGGACAGCAGGTGCTAATATCTATGTAAACCGCAACAAACTTACCAAACTTGCATCAGGTCAGAAAGAAGACCGTGCAAACAACTGGTTTGTTGGCAAACCGATTGATTGTATTTATGACTTCAAATACGAAGGACTTTGGCAGCAAGAAGATGAAGATCTTCGCAAAATTCTTGAACCGGCAGCTGCTCCGGGGGCTATCAGAGTTGCATATACCGGCGATTATGATGCTAACGGCCTTCCTGTTCGTGCTATCAACGATGATGACAAAATTCCTCAAAGCATGGAATGCGATTTCCAAGGCGGTTTCAATACAACACTTGCATGGAAGAATATCGATTTGAATATTGTAGGCTCATTCAAAGTTGGCGGACTTCTTATCAGTACACTTTATGGTTCAGCAGGTTATTTGAACCTTATGACTACAAAGAACAACAACATCTCTGTTGACTATTGGACACCGGAAAATACCGGAGCACGTTATCCTGCACCGGGCGGAATCCAAAGTAGCGACAATCCTAAATACGGCAGCACTCTCGGTTATTTCGATGCTTCATATTTGAAAATCCGTACAATTACATTAGGTTACAATTTCGACAAACTTCCAGCTTTGAAGAGTGCCGGAATTTCAAAACTCAGAGTTTATGCTTCAGTTGTAAATCCGTTCGTGATGTTCTCTCCTTACAAGGATGAATCAGGCATGGATCCTGAGACCAACTCTTACGGTAACGAAAATTCTGCTGTAGAATATGGTCAGAAACGTTTGCTTACCATTGGTACAAACACACCTTCTACAAGAACATTTATGATAGGTGCTAACTTTACATTCTAATTATGTTAAAAACTAAGAATACAATGAATAAAAAAATCAGATATATTGCATTAGCAGCAGCTTTTGCAGCTATGGGATTTTCTTCTTGTGATGATATTTTGGAAGAAGAGCCCCGAGGAATTTTTACTCCCGATTTTTTGAGAACAAATCAAGGTATTGAGCATGGTTTGATTGGTCTTTATCAGAATTTGAGATATGTATATGGTAATATGTATTATTACAATTCTCTTGAGACCGGAACTGATGAATATACATACGCAGAAAGTGCCGACGGTAACTTTAAAGATGCAGACCTTTCGGGTGCCGGTACTCTTACACCGTCGTCATCTCGTAGCGATGTATTGTGGAGCAATGCTTATGCTTCTATCAATTCTGCTAACTTTATTATCAAATACGGTACAGAAGCAAATCTTGACAAGGCTCTCTTGGCTGAAGCTTATTTCTTTAGAGCTTTCAACTATTTTTGTCTTGTACAGACTTTCGGCGGCGTATCTCTTGACTTGGGATGCGGCGAATTTGAACCCAATATTAAGAGTGTAAGAAAAAGTGTACGTAACACTGTTCCGGAAGTATATTCTAAAGCTATTTTCAGTGATTTGAAATTTGCAATTGAGAATCTTCCTGATAATCCTCGTTTGCAAGGTACTGCAACCAAAAATCTTGCAAAATTCTTTTTAGCAAAGGCTTATCTTACATTTGGTTGGTGGCTTGAAAATCCGAAGAATATTCCTACATATCCTCAGTGTTCAAGAACAGACCTTGACGGTCACGATGCTGCATGGTATTTCCAACAAGCTCAAGAGGTAGCAACAAGTGTTATCGAAAATCCCGGTCCTTACGGTCTTATGGAAACATATTATGATGTAAATCTTGGAGCTAACGACCGAAACAAAGAATGTATGTTCTATGCTGACAGAACCGAATCTGATGAATTTTATAACGGTGGCAACCTTTCATACGCCGGAGGTTCGGGTACAGAGCAAACAACTGTTTGGGCTCCTACATGGAACTATTGTAACATCCGTACATTCAAAACTCCTGATGGTTCTATTTTGAATGACAAAAACGAGGAAACCAATACAATTGACCCTTGCAAGCGTGAGGCTTCTCAGTGGGGTGGTCGTCCTTGGACTCGTATGGCTCCGGTTCAAGAAGTTTTCCAAGTATTTGATAACAAAGCTATAGACTCTCGTTACGATGGTACATTTGTAACAGTATACCGTGGTAACTGGGCAAAAGGCGGTGATCCTGCAAAAACTTATTATAACGCAAATCTTTTGCCTATTCAAAATGGTGAACCTGTACTTTCATTTGTTCCTGAACAACTTGAAACAAGTGTTAAATATCCAACTGCCGGATACGGTTATAATAATGTTTGCGCAGGCGAAACAGAGGGACGTGCTGATTGGATTATCGAACCGGATCACATCAACCGTCTTTCTTATCCGGGACTTTGGAAACTTGGTACATACCGTACAGACAATGGTAACGGTCTTGGTCAGCCAAACGGTGCTCTTACTCGTCCGTTTTATATTGCAAAATTCTCTGAAATCTATTTGATTGCAGCTGAAGCAGCAGTTAAAAGCGGAGATCAATCTTCTGCACGTGATTTTATTAATGTTCTTAGAGCAAGAGCCGGAAAATGGAGATTCAGTAATGCTGAAAACAAAGTTGTTGAAGCTGATTTCTCTGAAGAACTTGTTGATGCTACTCCGTCAGAGATTACTATCGATTACATCCTTGACGAACGCATGAGAGAGTTGTTCGGAGAAGGTATCCGTTGGTATGACCTTGCACGTACCCAAACATGGGAAGAGCGTGCCGGCGAATACACTACATGTGAGAAAAATGCAAATGGTACATGGTCTGAAAGAAAGACTATTACACGTAATATTCAGCCATTCAATTATTTGCGTCCTATTCCTATAGGTCAGTTGAACTCTATGGAGATGTCAGAAACTGACATCGCGGCATATCAAAATCCGGGATATAATTAGTAATTGGTTAAAGAAAATAAAATTTCAGGTTAATTTTTTTCTTAGAAAGCACCCTTGTTCAGTAGTCATGCACTGAATGGGGGTGTATTTTTTTATTGTTTTTTCTGTGAATTGATTCGGGATTTTGCACTGTAGTATGACGATTCTTCAAACGACATCACTTTCTTGATTTCCTCAAGATTTTTACCGAGGTCTTCCAAAATCAGAATTATTTTGTAACGCGGAGTAAGTTTCTTGTAATTGTTTTCCAAATTGTCAACAAAATCGGGTTTTATAGTCCGGTAATACTCAATAAAATTCACCATATCATCGGTAGTCCATGATGAAATCTGAAGATTTTTCATTATTTGACTGTAAAGCTTTTCGCCCTTTTTGATGATATTTTTGTTCTTGTCTTTTTCCGAATTGAACATCTCTTTAAGAGCAACAATTTCCGCATCTTTTTCAGAAATAGATTTTTCGTGTTTTTTACGTTCTTTGCGATATTTTATAATCAATAACGAAGTCAACAAAATCGCTATGCAAAAAGTAATCGAAATCCCCAATATTTTATCGTTTTTTTCTTGTTTTTCGTTCGTGATTTTTTTTACTTGCAGTAATGCAAGTTCTTGATTTTTAGTTTTTAACAATTCTATGATAGAATCCTTTTCCGAGATGATATCATTCTGAATCTTGATAGCAGAAGTCATATCATTTTTCTTGGTTTTGCAAAGATAAAGCAATTTCAGAAAGTCAATTTTAGTCTCCGACCATCCGCAATTAATACCTTCTTGACATAACGATTCCACTTCGGGGAGGTTGTTTTGACTTAAATATAATTTTGCAAGATTCAATTTTGCTGCATCATTAGAGAAAATTTCAAGCGATTTTTTCAAATTTTCTTTTGCCAAAATCGTGTCGTTTTTCAGATTTATTTCACCTAAAGCATTATAAATAAGAGCTTTATCTGATTTGTTGATATTGTTGGAAAGCAATAATGCGGCATGAAGACAAATTTCTGCACTGTCATTCATATTGATATCCATGTAAATTGCAGCTTTGTTGAGTGTTGCGTATGCTATTTGTCGTTGATTTTTAGATTTTTCGGCATAAAACAATTGTAAATCCACATCCTTTTTGGCTTCGTAAGTATTTCTCTCGTAACAATGATAATGATTTTTTATCCAATTGATTCTTGATAGTAGATAGTAATCACTGATTTCCAATGCTAAAGATTCTGCTTTTGTATAAAAATATTTTACACTGTCATATATTTCCTTGTCGTAAAGATAGTAATTACATTTGTCTAAATATACTTCAGCTAATTTTGATTTTTCAGAACTTTTGTGATAAAAAAATTCAAGAGCATTCAGCAGCGAATCATAGTTGCTGCTGTTAACTTCAGATAGTCTGATTGATAGAATATTGTAATATGATTTTTCCTTTTTGGGTGCATTTGTGATATCTATCGTTCTGAAAATCATAACCGCAGAGTCCCTTTGGTTGTATCGTGATAAACTATCAATTGTTATAATTTTTTGATACAATTCGCTTTGAGATTCAAAACACGCAGTGATTGTATATATTGTTAGTAATAATTCTATAATTATAAACTTTCTCATAACATAAGCATTTAACGCCACAAATATATAATTTTTTTTGTAAAAACAATAATATCAAATCTTTGCATTAATGCAATATTTATTTCAAAGGTGCAGTATTTTAGATAAAATCTTGCATTTTTAAGTAAGTAAAAAAAATAAATATTTGATACAATGATAGTTAAGAAAAAACTAATGCAAGGGTAGTTTTTTTCTCATTTTTTTCTGTGTAACTTTGCAATAGTTACAAACAAATAATCTTAAAGTCATTATTGAAATGAAAAAAAAAATATTTGATATATCCCTAATTTTTGTTTTAATTTTAATTAGTACATGGCCGCCAAATCAGGCCAAAGAGACAGGAAAAGTAATTCCTGTAAAAATACAACCACATATTATTATCTTTTTACCGAATGCAAATGGCAACTAAAAAAAAGAAGAGTTTTCTTCGTTTTTTATAAAACGGAGCGGTAAAATGCCGAAAGCCGTAAGAAGTAGGCGTTTTTTTGTGACTAAATTACCATTATGTTGTCCAGCTTTTTCGGATAACAGATGCTATTTCAGTATATTGTTTGGTATTTCGTTTTTTTTATTTAATTACACAGTAGTAAGTTAAGTTACAGTCTAAATTGAAAACTATTAAAATTTATCGATTCTGTTTATATTTTGGATTGCAGACATCTGCTAATCGGGATGTCTGCGAACCAAATTTTTATGACTTGCAAATGGAAAAAACAACTAAATATATATAGATTTGTAAAAGAAGAATTTTAGATATTACATGTAAATATATCCTTATTTCGTAGGTTTGTTATATTTGTATACAGGAAATAGTTAAATAACATTTGGGCGTTCTGATAACAGTTAAGTGAAATAATTTTTTTGTTTTTTTCGAACGCCCTTTTTTTATTGATTTAATTGTTTATTATTTCCTAATGACCGCACTTGTCGGGACCAACGCGGCGGATGATACTCTTTGTTTTTCCATTTTTATTCAAAAAAAATGGATTGTCGGTTTGACAATCCATCTTTGATAATATTTGTTAGTTAATTCTTTTTATACTCGAAAAAATCTACGTCAACCATTCCGCCCGCTTTCTTGGTGGCGTAATTGAAAATCGCAAATTTCGATCCCATGAAAAATCTGCGGTAGTCAAAAATCATGCGGTAATTTTCAAGAGTTTTCGTCCAGTTTTTGCCGTCAAGACTGTAGTAAAATGTTGCGACATCATTTTTACCGGCACGAAAATCACCGTCAATTCTGAGATATATTTCGTTGACCTTCAAGTCGGTTGTGTTGATAACTTTGGTTTCAACATTTTCTACGGCTTTGGTTTTCTCGTTTAGTGCAACAATCTGTTCTGAAGTTTCGAGAACGAGTTTTTTGCCGATTTTTTTCACTGTTAATAGTCCTGAATTGCCGTTGAAAGCCGAAAAACCTGCGCAATCGCCGTCTTTCATTTTTGAAAGGTCAAGTTTGATAACGCCACTGCATGTAGGACCTTCCATTCTCTGTGTCAAAGTGTTAGGCGCAGTAAAAATACTGTTAACAACTTTGGAAGTTTTCAGTCTTAAAAATCCCGGACGCTCTGTTAAAGTCCACGCATTGTCTGCCGGGTTGTGATTCCATTGCCATTGAAGTCCGAGTTTTGAAGCCGAAAAATCATCGCTCAAAACAATGGCTTTTTCGGGTTGATTGCTACGGTAAGGGCGCATTGTTTCGGGCACTTTGCCGTTTTCGTCGCCAATCATAGGCCAACCGTCAATCCAACGGCAAGGCGAAAGTGTTAAAACACGTCCAACGCCGCCTCTGTCCTGAAAAATAATTCCGTACCAATCACCGCTGCCCGCCTGAACAATAGTTCCTTGTCCGACGTATGGAAAACCGCCGAAATCAGATTCCAAAATCGTTGTTTTTTCGTAAGGTCCTTTGATATTGTCGGCACGGTAACAAACCTCTCTGCGATGTCTGCCCGGAGCCCAAACGTGCGAAATCATAAGCAAATAATATTTGCCGTCTTTTTTTATCATACGGCTACCTTCAAGAAGTCCCGTTTCGTCAGCCTCGCGCTTAAAAAGTCGAGTATGAGTACCTTCAATAACGTCTGACAGGTCTTTTTTGAGTTCCATCATTTCGCCCGTTCCGTAGATGACATAAACGCGGTCGTCATCGTCAAAAAAGAGCGAGCAGTCGTGAAAATGTCTCATTCTTGAAACCAGTTTCCAAGGGCCTTTTGCTGTTTCGGCTGAGCAGATGTAAGTGTCGCCCATGTTTCCGGCTTCATTAGGAGCAAAAAGCGCGTAGAATTTGCCGTTATGATATTTCAGCGAAGTTGCCCACTGTCCGCGACCGTAAACCGTGCCTTCCTGCATATCGTATTTTGGCGAATCGGTCAACTTGTCAAAAACATAACTTACAGTTTCCCAGTTCTTTAAATCGGTTGATTGCATAACCGGTGCCCCCGGCATCAAGTGCATTGTGGTGCTGACAAGATAGAAAGTGTCCCTCACGCAAATAACATCTGGGTCGGGAACGTCAGCCCATAGCATAGGATTTTCAATCTTTTCCTGTGCGGAAAGATTAACGGCGGTACATGCTGCCGCCAAAAAAGTCAGAAGTCTTTTCATTGTTTTTTTTAATGTATTGTTTTAACACTGCAAAATGTATAATTTTGTTTGTGTTATAAATTTTAGTAGAGATTGTGTTATTCAGTGTTTATTTCCTTGAGTTTTACTATTTAAAAAATTAGATTTGCAAATATATAAAATATTTTATAAATTCGCGTTTATTCTGTTGACTTTTCTTTTTGTTTTTTGTTGATTTCCTCGGATGGACGTTTTATGTTAATTAAACAACTTAATTTTTTATTTTGAAAAATATGATAATTTTATTTTTATTTTAATTTATTAAATTTCAAAATGTTGAAAGAAAAATATTATACTAAAAATGTTTTGTATTTAAACAAATTAATTTTAACTTTGTAGTGTTACATGAAACAAAAAAATATGTTTAGTATAATGTTTATGTTAACACTGTATACTATAAATATTTTGTTTTGAATTTGTTGAACTTAATAAATAAATGATTTTAGTCAATGAAAAAAAATAATTGAGACACACTTTAGCGGAAAAGGTTGCGCCGCGCAGAAAGTTTTTGGCAACCCGGAGAGAAGTATTAATTAACAGGTCTGTTAGAAAAATGATATTTACTTTTTGTGCAGACTTATTTTATCAATTATGAAACCAATAAATAAAATACTGATTATAATTTTGATGTTAGCTACTATATCTTGTGGCGAAAAAAATTCAAATATTTCTTATACCGTTTATGATTCTGATTCAATACAACATATTGATTTGAATCAATGTTTGAAAAATTCAGAATACTATGTTTCAGATATCCTTGAATCCGTAAAGATAGTTTGTTTAGAAACAAATGAAAATTCTTTGTTGGCTTCTATTGCAAAAATTATTGTTACAGAAGATAGAATCTTTATTCGAGACCTTTATATGGGTGGCGGGGTTGCAATATTTGATAATACTGGTAAGTTTATTAAAAGATTAGTAAATGGAAATGGCCCCGGAGAAGTGCAAATCATTCAAGATTTGAATTATGATAAATTTACTAATGAATTAGTTATTATCGATAATCACCAATTGAAAAAATATGATAAAGATGGAAATTTTAAAGAAAATATTTTATTGAAATATCCTTGTGGTTATTTAATATCATGTAATCAAAATGGTTATCTTTTTAGTAATGTATATGGTTGTGAATCAGACATATCAACATTGACTAATTATTGCGTTTTGAATGTAGATAGAAATTATGAAGTAAAGCAATTGTTGTTGCCTTTTAGTGAAAGTGCAAAAATAGTTCCGGCTAGTGCCAAGGCTATTGAATATAATGATAATACTTTGATTTCTGTTTCATTTTGTGATACAATATACAAGTATAAAAATGATTCGTTGCGACCATATATGACAATTGATTATTCATCAGTAAAATTAGATATTGAGCAATTCACGTCAATGCAAGATTATTTTGAAAAGGTTTTGATATCGAATGATCGTTCTAAGGCTGATTTTAAAGGACAGTTTTATGAGAATTCAACACATCAAATTATGGCATTGGCTTTTGCTTCATATGTTTATAGTATTTTTATAGATAAAAAGACTAAAAATATAATTTCGGGTACTTCCTGTGTTTATGAAAATTATGAGGCTTTTAATATTACAGCTCCGGCTGGAGTATATAATGATTGGTTTTATGAGGTTTGTAATGCTTCTGAATTTAAGCATAATGTTATTACTTCAAACAGATATATCTCACAAGAAGATTTAGCAAAGCTTGAAAATTTAAAAGAAGATGACAATCCGTATTTAGTGTTTTATAAATTAAAAAGTTTTTAATGAAAAAAAATGTATTGGTAATAATAGGGGCGTGTATTATTGCTTTCCTTATTGCTTATTCTTTTACTTTGAACAGGAATAATAAAGTACTTGCAAATAATCAAGTTGTGCTGAGTAAAAAGCTAATAGAAAACGAGAGAAATGTGCATTGTTTGATGCAAAACTATATTTATTCCAACAAGCATATTAATGAGCGTCTTGATTCTTTCTTAACCATTAGTGGTAGAGTAGATAATCTTGATAATATTTATCATGAATCAGATTCTGTGATATTGATATGTAGGATTTCAGAGAATCATTGTTCTGCATGTACAAAATATGCGATAGATTTGGCTCGAAATAGTGGATACAAAAAAATGTTGTTTCTGGCAAAGAATGAGAAAAAACATAGTTTACGTAATTTGATAGAATCTTATAATATCGATACAAATAAAATTCGAAGTTTAGAAATGGAAATCGCTACTGCTGATTGTTTGATGTATCCTTATTTTTTGTTTGTTAATAAAGAAAATAAGATTTTATCAATTTATATTCCATTTGAGGCTAACAATGAAAATGATCAAAGAATGATTTCATTGATGTTGGATGAATATAATAAAGTTTAACAAATGAGACATAACTTTTTCATTATTCTAATACTGCTTTTTGCATCGTGTACCGGTGCAAAAAGCGATTTAGATATTGCTCTTGAACTTGCAGGTGAAAATCGTCCCGAATTGGAAACTGTTCTTGTTCATTCCAAGTCTGACCCCGAAAAACTCGCTGCGGCAAAATTCTTAATCGAAAATATGCCCGCGCATTATTCGTACAAGTCCAATGAAATAGACGGATATTATGCCTCAGCTTTGAAAAATCAAAAATGGTTACGTGTCAATATTGTTTTTACCGTGAAATTTATGTTAAAATTCACGACGAAAATTAACCCTCGAATTTTTGAAATTGATGGAAATTTAACAGAAATTTGACGAAAAATTGACGTAAAAATAATTCATTTTTTTTAAATAAACGCTAACTTATTAAAATCTATAGTTTTATGAGAAAAATTTTGTATTAAAATTATTTGGAAACTGAATAAACGTGTTTTAACTTTGTAGTGTTGAATAAAACAAAATAATATCTTTATGAAAATTTCATCTATTTTAGATGTATAATTTAGAGATTTTATTTATACTTTATATCATCTAACATAAAATATATCAA
>JAFXZT010000126.1 GCA_017541145.1 Bacteroidales bacterium
ATATTTAGAAAATTATTTTAACACAAAATTCAATTTTTAATGGAAAAAATAAAAGTTCAAAACAGAGAATTGGAGTTGTACTCTGACATTAAAGAATTGCCTATTGCGCGGTATCACGCATTTCAAAGAATGTGTCTTTTGGACGCTGGCATAGGTTCGGATTTGTCCGCGGTGGACAACCATCTTGGACGGATTAAGGCGTTTTTGATTTCTGACGAAAAAGAAAAAGCACTCACCGAAATAGAAAACCTCCGTACAAACTTTTGGTTTATGCAATCGGGGATTTCTCCGGCGTTGATGGCGTTTGCTGTTTTGGTGTACAAATTGGACGGCAAAATCAAAGGCGATCTCACCGATGACGGCATAAAAAAAACGTGTGAAGACATTTCTTTTTTGACGGCGGGACAAATCGAAAAAACAACCTCCGAAATAAAAAAAAAATCGAAACCGATTTGGCAAGATATTTTCCGGCGTTTTTCGATACGGCTGACAAAAAAATAATTGCTGACCTTATCAGAAAAAAAACATTATTATGCTGCAAACAGTTGCAAGGTGAAGAAGTCGGAAAAGAACTTTTAGAAATAGAAAAAAAAATTTTGACGTTTTCCGCGCCTGAAAGTTTCACGGGAAACGATAACGCCGAAATACGTTTTGAAAAAGATTTTGAAAAATTATGCGTATATTTGAGCCAAGAATTAAATTCAGATGTTTCACATAAAACGGTGTTTGAGTTCTTCGCGGCTTACGAGTTCGTGAAAAAACAGAAAGACACCGAAAAAAAACAATTACAAAAATGGAAATAGTAGAAATTTTTCAGAATTTTGGTTTCCCGATTGCGGTTTCGGTTGTATTGTTCTTTTGCTTATACAAAATTTTTGCAACTGAATTAAAACGTAACGAAGTAACCAGCGAGAGAATTTTTAAATTATATTCTGAGCAAATAACCTTTGCAGAAAAACAAATTGAAAAATTAACGTTTGTCATTTCTGAAAATACAAAGGCTTATACTGCATTAATCGAAGTTTTACAAGAATTAAAAAACACTTTAAAATGAAAATTGATTTAGCGATTAAAATCGTTACAGAGTTTCAAAAATGGCGGCGAGGTGAGTCCCCCTATGACGGGGACACCCCCGAAACGCACCGCGTTTTTGACTATTCGCAAAAAGTTTTGGGACAAGCAATAGACACACTTTTGAATGTTTCACGCGAAACACTAAAACAGCGAAACGATAAAAAAATATAACTCGGTCTCGAAAAATACCGAGAAAACAAAAATTATTTTTTCAAAAAGTCATAAAAAAATATGAGCGAAGTAAAACAAATACCGTTGTCGAAACTTGAAGTTAAATTATTTTTATTGTAAGATATAAGTTAACATTTTTTTATAATATTTTTAACGTTTTTTTCCGTTATAAATTTGGATAAGTTAACAAAAAACACTAACTTTGTAGTGTAATAAAAAAAACAAAGTAGTACAAATTAAAATTTTTGGAGGATAAAAAAATGAATACAATTAAAGATTTAAAACAAGGAATTGAATGGTTCACTATTTCAGCATTTAAAAATCTGTTTTCGATGGCACACTATATCAACGAAAAAAACGACTATATGTCGGAGTGTTGTCACAGAGATTTTGAAAACGATTATCGCACTGTAAAGCACTTAAAAAAGTGCTTAATTCAGCGCAAAAAAGAATGTAAAAAATTCACTAACAAAAGATATTTAAAAAATATTTAAACAAATAAAATTATGAGTACTATTTACGAGCCGCAAGGAAGGGCGAGAGAATATTCGCCACTTGCATTGAATTTTTATAAAGGTTGCACGCACGGTTGTATTTATTGTTATGTGCCGCCGATGTTCAAACGCTTTAACGCGCAATACAATCACGAAAATTGTTTTCCAGCTCTGGATATAAAAAAATTGGAGCAATCAGCAAAAAAAATGCAAGGTTGCGGAAAACAAATTTTGCTGTCTTTCACGGGAGACCCTTATTGCGGCGTTGATGATTCCGCGACGGAGACGGTGTTGAAGATTTTGAACCAGTACGGACACAAAGTCGCTATACTGACAAAAGGCGGTAAACGTTGTTTGAAACATTTATCTATTTTCAAAGAGTTCGGAAACCGTATAAAAATCGGCGCGACCTTGACCTTTGACAATGACGAAATGTCGAAGGGATGGGAACCGGGCGCGGCTATGCCGTCAGACAGAATTAACACTCTGAAAGAACTTTCTGAAAACGGTATAAAGACGTGGGTCTCCTTTGAACCCGTTATTTATCCGGAGCAAAGTTTAAGGCTTTTGTCCGCCGTGGCAAAAATTGTTGACCACGTGAAAATCGGCAAAATCAACAATTTTCGTGGCTGGGACAAAAAAATAGATTGGAATGATTTTCTTAAAAAGGCTGTTCAAATATGCCGTGCGGCTGAATTACCTTTTTACATCAAAGCCGATTTGCGGCAATTCGCGGACGGCGTTGAATTAAGCGAAAACGAAACAAATATGGATTTTTTAAATTTATAAAACTTTTTTATATTTTTGCAACGTGTTTAAAAAAATCGGGAGGTTTTTAATCGAACCAGTTGGAATTGAAAAGTTGGAATTGAAACAACGTAAATTTTTGATTTTTTCATTTTACCTCCCGATTTTTTTAACGTTGTTTAGAATTGTGTTTTATTGTTGTAAGTTTCACGTGAAACTTTTATATTTGCGATATAAAATTTTTCACGTGAAACTTTTTTATTATGGAAACTCCGATAAAATATTCTGATTTAATTCGTCCGGACGATTCGATTGAAAAAGCAATTCAGCAACTTGAAGAATTGCAAAAGCAATACGCAGCAATGGCGGCAGAGATAAAAAAACAATCTTCCGAAATTGCAAACGGCTTGAAGAACGTTAACGGCGCGACCGAGCAGGGACGGGAAAAAATTGAAACGGCTGCAAAAGAGACTGACAAACTTGCGGCGGCACAAAAACAGTTGGCGTTTGCACAATCGGAAACGGGCAAAGAGTTGTTAAAACTTCGTGCGCAAATTTCTGATGTTAACGCGGCGACAAAAAAACAAATTGCGCTTAACAACGCGGCGGAAGGCTCTTATAATCAACTTTCCGCGCAATACGCGATTAACAAACAGCGATTAAACGCAATGTCAACAGCCGAAAGGGAAGCCGCTGAGCAGTCAGAAAAACTTGTTACTAAGACCCGCGAGATTTACGAGAAAATGAAAGAACTGCAAAAAGAGACGGGACAAGCGCAGTTAAACGTCGGCAATTATGCGAGCGGATTAGAAGGGCTTGAAGACAAGTTGAAAAACGCGGTCGGCTTGAATGGCAAGTTTGGCGACTCTCTTTTGGCGTTGGGTCGAGGTGGCGCGGAGGGGCGGTCTGCATTTACCGCAATGGCTGACGGCGCAAAGGCATTTGGAAAAACCCTTTTAGAACTTATGACAAATCCCGCCTTTCTCGCTATTGCAGGCGTTGCAGGTGTGGCGGCTGGTTTTAAATGGTGGTGGGATTATAATGACGGCTTAATTCAGGCTACACGATTAACGAAAGAGTTTACGGGCAAATCCGGCAACGATTTAAAAGCGTTTAGAAATGAAGTTTCGGCGGTTGCTGATGTCTATGGTAAGGAATTTAAAGACGTGTTAACGGCGGCTGATTCTTTAACTGCGAACTTCGGACTCACGTTTGACGAAAGCATAAAAGTAATTAAAGACGGTTTTGCGGCTGGTGTTGATGACGGTGGAGACTTCCTTGCCGGGCTTAAACAATTTCCGGCAGCGTTCAAAGAGATGGGCGTGAGTGCGGAGGGATATGTTACAATTTTGCAACAAACAAATAGCGGCATTTTCGGAACTGACGGAATGGCAGCGATGGAGAAAGCAGCACAAACACTTCGCACGATGTCAAGCAGCACGGCAGAAAGTTTACGCGCTATTGGCATAAACGCAAATAAATTAAGCAAGGATTTGACAAGCGGCGACAAATCCGTTTTTGTCGCTATTCAGGAAATAAGTGCTAAAATTGCCACTTTACCGGATAATTCAAAGACGGCGGCAAACGCAATTAAAAACGTTTTCGGCGAAATTGGAGTTAAAGCCGGGCAAGATATGATTGAAAGTTTTGCAACTTTAAATACAAATTTTGAAGAGTTGCAAAAATCGGCAGGAGCGTACAATGATCAACAGCAAGCAATTATCGAAAGCCAAATTGAATTAAACAATGCGACTTCCGCATTGTTGGACAATACCGACGGTTTTTTTGAACAACTCAAAACAGACATTCAAGTTTTAACAAATAAGTTTTTGACAGCGTTAATTAACGGCGTGATTGATTTGTATAATTGGTTTGTAGAATTATACAATGAAAGTGTGATGGTACGCAGTTCTATTCAGGCGTTTATTGATCCGATAAAAATAACTTTCAACGTTTTGAAAAATGCTTTAATTGGCATTTGGGATTTGGTAAAGGGTATCGGTCTGACAATGAAAGGTGTATTTACTTTGGACTGGGATTCTGTTACAGAGGGTATTTCGACGGCGGCAAACGCAATTCCAAAATCGTTTAACAATGCGGCGTCTGATATTATTGATACAATGAAAGGCACCTTTGACACGATTGAAAATTCACGATTGAAACCGATTGAAATTCCGGTTAAGGTTCAGTCCGACGGCGGCGAGAAAAAAACGACAAAGGGCGGCGGTCTGTCTGCAAAAGAGATTGAAGCTTTATATAAAAAACGTTTGGAGGCGCAAAGGAAATACGAGGACGCGGTTTTGGCGTTGCAGGCTGACGGATTCGACAAACAAAGGAAACAAATCGAATTGCATTATAACAGACAAATAGAAGATTTACAGCATTTGATTAAAACAGACAAACAAAACCGCGAAACTTATAAATTGCAAATCATTCTTGCAGAAAACAATAAAAATAAAGAACTTGAAAAACTTGAAACCGAACACGAAATAAAATTTCTTGAAATGCAAAAAAATGCACTTTCGGAGCAACTTTTTTTAGTTCAAAAAGGCAGTGAAGAAGAATATAAATTAAAATTGCAAAGTTTGGAGTACGACAAAAAAATTGCACTCTTAAAAAATCAACTTTTACCGGCAGACAGCCGTCAGTCTGAAATGACTATCGAAACACGTTTTGAGTTTCAAGCCGGGCAAATTTCTGACGAATATCAGAATGAACTTTTGCGGTGTTTTGATTTACAACAGAGTTTTAACGAGTCGGAGTTTGAACTCTTAAAAACTACTGAAACGCAAAAAACCGTATTCCGCCTTAATGCGGAAAAAGAACGATTGCAAAAAATTTTGGAATTAAACAAAACGGCACAAAATAAAATGTCAGACGTTGAAGTAAAAACTATTGAAAACAAAATTAAAAAAATTGACGCTGATATTGATAAAGCCGAAAGTGGGCAACCGTTTTGGGAAAAAATTGGTATTAATATTCCCGAAGAGGGCAAAAAAGCAATTTCAGAAAGTTACGATTTTGCAATGGAGCAATTAAATAACTTTATGGAAAAACGGACGGAGGCGGCAGCGCAAAGGGTTGCAGATTCAGAGCGGGAAGTTGCAGCGGCTCAGGCGGCATTTGATAACGAAGTGAAACTCGCGCAAATGGGGTACGCAAACAACGTTCAAGAAGCGCAAAGAGATTTGGCACTTGCAAAGGAGCAACAAAAAAAGGCTCTGGACGAACAACGGAAAGCGCAAAAACAACAAGCGCAAATTCAGAGCCTACAACAAGCGGCGGACCTCATCACGGCGACAGCAAAAATTTGGGGACAACTCGGATTTCCGTGGGCGATTCCGGCTATTGCTACAATGTGGACTTCTTTTGCAGTTTCAAAAATCAAGGCGAAAAACGAAACGCGCGAGCAGTACGGAGAGGGAACGGTTGAATTACTTGAAGGCGGTTCGCACGCGAGCGGCAACGACATAGACCTTGGCACAAAAAAGGACGGCACAAAACGCCGTGCGGAAGGCGGTGAATTTTTTGCTGTAATTAACAAACGAAATTCGCGGAAATATAGGTCCGTAATTCCGAATGTGATTCGCTCCCTGAATAGCGGCAACTTTGAACAAAAGTTTTTGAACTCTGAAAGCCAAAATTTTGAAATTGTTTCCCGTGAAACAAAATTTACAACTTTGGAAAATGATGTTTCAGAATTGAAAACAATGCTAAAAAATAAAGTTGACAGATACACCGATACGGATGGAAACCTTGTCGAAGTCAGAGGTACGAATAAACGAATAATTAAAAGATAGGGGGAGGGATTCTCCCCCGTTATTGTTTCACGTGAAAATTTTAAAAAAATGGATATAACGTTAAAATGGTATTTAAGACCTCAAACCCCGTACATCACCCCCGCATTGATTGCGCACCCGATTTTTTCAGGTAAGTGCAAAATGGAATGCTCCCGTAAAACTGGGTATGCTTTTTTTGATAAAAAACTGACTGAGAAATTGACTTTTATAAATACGGATTTTGATTTTATAATGCAAAATAAAAATTATCGGTTTTGGTTGACGTGCGTCAACCTTGATAATAATGCGACAATTTTTTCTTCAAGTTTTTCTATTAAAGACTGCACAATCAATTATGATGATAGTATTATAACGGTTGTTCCTGAAATTGAAATTCCCGAAAGCAAAATTTTAAAGAATTGGGAAAAAGAATATAAAGTAACAGAAATTGGAGCGGCTAAGGGTGGCGGAAACTTAACAATATTTCCCGTTTATCAGTTCTATATGGCAAACGACGACACCGTGTATAGCGTAGATCATCACTTTGCTTTTTCTTCGCAGTCGGCAAGCAGCACCGACAATGCGGCGGATTTGCTAAAACATTTGTGGCAACCGGCTGCAATTTTTTTAATGCTTGAATGGCTTAACAATCAGGACAACGTCGGAGCGGATTTTTCGGGACAATTAAAACGCCCTAATAGCGGGACAATGTGGTCGGGAACTTTAACAGATATTCACAACCCTAATAACTATATGAATGTTTACTGCGAAGTTAGAACTGATAATGATGAATTGCGTTTTTGGTTCCCGGATGTTGCAGTCTACAAACAGGTCATTCATTATAACGGGGTTGACTATAATTTTATTTGCAAAAATAAAAAATACGACTGTAACGACTTGAACACGGCAAGCGGCATTAATATCGCTGACAATGCTTATAATGCTTGTTATCTTGCTTACGGCGGAATGGCGTGGATGAGACTTGTCTCTGCTGCAAACGCGGAAACGGATTCAGACCTTGAACCCCTAACAGCAGGAGATATTATTGATAACACGTGTTTTGCAAGCGCGTTAAACACAAATTTCTTTACACCGAGCAACCACCCGTTTGAATTTGTAACAAGCCGCAATACTACGAATATACCAACACCGTATTATTCACAGATTCTTAACGCATACTTTTTCGCTCCGGCAGATTGTTTCGCGGCTATCTTTCAAGGAGTGTGGGGCGGCTGTCAATCAATTTGGCTTAAAACTTCATATTTTGATTTGTTCGACTCGTACTCAAAAACGATTTCGATGTATGACAATTACAGCCTTGCAAGTATCATTCAAATTTTGACGCAAAACGCGGACGGAAGTATCACGGGCTTTGATTTTAACCCGACAATTAATTTACTTTATATTTCGCACATCACAAATTACAAAAAAATTAATTACACCGTTGCCGCTACCGCCGGGACAATCACACTAAAACATATTTTAGACTTTTTGCAGAATGTTTTGAAAATGTTTTGGTTTGTGGAAAATTCAACGCTTAAAATTTATTCGTACAAGAATTTTGTTGACACGTATTTTTATCAAAACCGGTGGAATTTGAAACAATTAACCAACTTACAAAATGACCAAAAAATTGACTTAGGACAAAACACGGTTAACTATCGCAGCGGCGATAATCCGAGCGTTATCGAATTTGAGTTCCCGAATACGCCGATTCACGAAAATTGGGCTGATTTTAAAACAATTACTTTTAATTCAATTTTGTGTGCCGATGGGGAAAAACAAACGGTTAACATTCCTTTTGACACTGACATTGAAGGCATAATTTACAACCCGACAAATTTTTCTGATGACGGTTTTGTTTTGCTGTATATCGAAAATAATTCATTTTTGTATACGTATTTAACACTTCGTAATATAGAAGGAGTGTTTTTTGCATACGACGTTGCCGATTCTTTCACGCTTGAAGACGGGACTGACATCACCGTTTTGGAGAAATACAAAAAACATTTGTGCGAGCAAAATGTAAAAATTAACGTTAAAGATTTTGACTTCGATTTGCAAAAGTTTACAAGTGTAGTAAGCACCGCCGGAGTCGGATTTATCGAAATGGTAAAATTTGCGTTTTATGATAATCCGTGTTCCCTTGAAATTACCGCCGTTTTGTAAATGTTTCACGTAAAACAAAGGTTTTGAATTATTATAAAAAAATGATAACTCAAAACCTTTTTTGTATACGTCCAATCCCTCACGGCGTTTTTATATACCCAAATCATAAAAAGTTATCATTATTTTATAACAAACAATATCCCGTTATAAATTGAATTAACAAAAATTATTAACATACACGGCTTATATAAAAATTATAAGCGGATATTGTTAAAACTATATGAAAAAACCGTTTTTTTTATTACTTTTGTGCCGTGCATAGTTGTCATTATATTTTCATTTTTTTAGACTAAGGAAAGGGACGGCAAATTTTCCCATTATTTTGTCTGAATTTACCTGCAAACATTCTTCTAACATACTGCCGTCCCTTTTTTGTGTTTCACGGGGAACAAATTTTTTGTATTGAAGTAAAATTTTTTTATATTTTTGCATTGTTTCACGTGAAATTTTTTTGAATTATGAAAAACAACAATTTAAGTGTTTTACCGTGGTATGATTCCATCGAAAAACAAGATTTTAAAAAAAGTTATGCGTTCGGCGCGGTGTATCCTCTTTTTATGCTGAAAGGATATATTAACCCTTTTCAAATCGTAAATATTGACGTTGACGATTTCGATGATGGATATACGATTGAACTTGTTAACTTTCAGACGGGCGTAGCGGTTAACGTTACAACCGCGATGTCTCCGTATATTTCGGTGGCGTTCGTAACCGGGATTTTTGGGAACGTTATATTTATGACGGATCAGCAAGTTATCACCAGTCCGAAAATCGGGCGGTATTTTCTGCGAATTACCACCGCTTTACATCAATACTTTTCGGACGTCATTACTTTTGTGGATTCGGTTTCGCCGTTTTTGAAGTTGGAATGGTGGGACGTTAACGATTTGCAACTTGAATACGGCACTCTGTTTTATGAAAATTACGGTTTTCAAAATCTTCTTTACTTGCAAACCGAACTCGGCAAACCTGAATACACGTTTACAGACGAAGGCGAAGAAAGGAACGGTTATTTTTTCCCGACAAAACAAATATCCGAAAAAGTGTTTAAATTCAATTTTCTTTCTTCGGAGTATCTGTTGGACGTTATGCGCTTAATAAGAATGTCTGACTATATCCGCATAACTGACCCTTTCGGAAGGTGCTACAATGCGAATCAGTTCGAGATTAAAAGCGAATGGGAAACGCAAGGTAATTTGGCGTCGGCGACCGTCCAATTCCAAACGGACGCGGTTGTTAAAAAAATCGCGTTGCCCGTGTTGGTCGTTCAGCGTGATGTTATTAATGCAACGCTCTTTCATAACATTGTTCTTACATCAGCGACGGAAATTTGGTTCGCATTTTACGACCAAAGTCCGGACTTGTCAGGATACAGTTTCGCGGGGTACGTTAACAATAACAACAGAATCGAGGTTTACAAAAATGGAACAAAATATATTTTGGTAAATCCGCAAAATAATGATATGTATGCGCCGGTAAATTGTTACAGATTTTTGTCTAATTATAATTCTTTGCTAATTTGTAATATAGAAAATTTTAACACGCAGAATGTTACAAATATGGGTGAAATGTTTAGAAGTTGCGGTAGTTTACAAAGCCTTAATTTGAGTTCTTTTAACACTCAAAATGTTACAAATATGTCCTTAATGTTTTATTTAAGTACACATTTACAAAGTCTTAATTTGAGTTCCTTTAACACTCAGAATGTTACAAATATGGGTGGAATGTTCGCTAATTGCAGTAGTTTACAAAGTCTTAATTTGAGTTCCTTTAACACTCAAAAGGTTACAAATATGGAAACAATGTTCTCGTTTTGCGGTAGTTTACAAAGCCTTAATTTGAGTTCTTTTAACACTCAAAATGTTACAAATATGTCCTTAATGTTTAGAAGTTGCGGTAGTTTACAAAGTCTTAATTTGAGTTCCTTTAACACTCAAAATGTTACAAATATGTACTTAATGTTTTATTTATGTACACAATTACAAAGTCTTAATTTGAGTTCCTTTAACACTCAAAATGTTACAAATATGGGTGGAATGTTCGCTGATTGCAGGAATTTAACTACCATTATTTCTAATACATTTAATCTGATTTTAAACCCATCATCTAATAATATGTTTTATGCATGTTATACAATCCGCGGCGGTAATGGTACAACTTACAGCAGTTCACACACCAAAGCCGAATACGCCCGTGTTGATGGGGAAGACGGTTTGCCCGGCTACTTCACCGCGCCCGAACCGTAATTATTAAATTTTTATAACAAACGTTAAAATATTAACAGATAATTATAATTTTTTATATATTTGTAAATCTTTTTATTACGTCATTATTAGGTTTTTGTTCAACGTGCCGTTTGCGACTTCGTGAACGGCATTTTTTAAAAGTCGGGAAATGTTTCACGTGAAAAAAATAAAAACATTTGATTTTTTAATCGGACTTTTGTCGGCTGTTGTCGGAGTTGGGTCTATATGGTTTTTGTTTACTTTCGCGAGGGAAATTTGGTTATTGCTGAATTTTGTTTTTCAGACTTTTGCGCTGTCTTTTTTTTGCAGCGTTTTTGTTTTATTTTTGGAATCAGGAGAGAAGAGACGAAAAAAGAAAAAACATAATTTTAATACACACAAAAAAAATGAGCAAATTAACAAATTCACTTTCGACCGCGTTGTCTAATTTCGCGGTAAAAAATTGGAAGAAACAAATGTTTCGTGATGAATGGCTTGCTGTCATTCTGTTGGTTCTTGTTTTGAAACTTGGTACTTCGGCGGTTTCAATCTTTTCAGGCTGGTACTACTTACAGAATTTTTACACCGATTTTGTAAGCAGTGAACTGGCGGCGCGTTGCTTTTCGGTGCTGTCTTTGATTTTAATAGAGTTTTTGAACGCGCTATTTTTAGCCAAATTCTTTAAGTTTGCTTTGCGCGTTGATTTCAAAACAGCCGTAATGCCGTTAATTTGTGCGGCGTTAACGTTTTCGGTTTCGTTTATAATTTCGACAAACGGAATAGCGGTATACGTTAACGAAAGCGAAACGCAAACGGAATCCGTAAAAACGGACTTTGCCGAACAGAAAAACGCCGTTTCACGTGAAACAGAAAAAAACATCGCAGACGTTGAAAGGTATATCGAAACAATTAAGGAGAATCCGGAGAATTGGAGCAACGGCAAAAGGTGTATTTTGAGTACCGAACAAAACCGCGAAATTGCGGCAGCGTTTAATCGTATCGAGCAATATAAAGAATCAGCGTCAGCGAGAATAGCCGAAATTGAAAAAGCGGAATCGGAGGAACTATCAGCAACGGCAACGGAGATAAAAGCCACCGCCGAAAGGTATTACAAAATTGTTGCAATTATAATGTTAATCCAAATTTCGTGCAGCGCGCTTTTATGGTTTTTCTATTCCAAAATTGCAATGCAAGACAGCCCCACGGACGGGTACGAGGAAAATATAACAGACGTATTGCAGCGAACCGACAACCTCATAGAAGACGGTATTTCCAACAGATTCGCAAAAAAAATTGCAATGATAGAAACAGCCTTTGCAGATTTGCAGCCGCAAACTGTAACACCGAAATCCGATCCGCAGCCAATGCCGGAAGTTCCACGTGAAACAGAAATTAACATCGCCGCAAAGGTTGAACCACCGATCGCACCGAGAAAGCCGAAAACGGTACGGATAACTGGATTCCAGCCGCAAAATCAAACGGGAACGGAAATTAACGCCGTTAAAGAATCCGTAAAAGCCGTTAATTTATCCGTTAACCAGCCGTTAATGTCCGTTAACTCCGTAAATGTTCCACGTGAAACAATAGAGAATCACCCCGATTCAACCGTAAATGTTTCCCGTGAAACGCCGGAAAACGTTGAAGTAAATTCTATTTTTACGGATATTAACGGCGCGGACACGGCTTCCGTGCCTGCCGAATCTTCATCGGAATCTTTATCTGAGAAAAAAACGCCCGTAAAAAAATGCTTGCTTTGTGGGCAAGAATTAACAGCAAGCCAAATCGCACACCGGGCAAAATTCTGTTCAACGTTGCACCGCGTGCAATATTTTAACGCAAACAACGGCAAACAAATTTCCGTTAAAAAAACGAATTTACGATAATTAATCATCTTATTATTACATTGTTAAACTTTCCGCTGTCAGTTGCGAAAACTCACGGCGGTTTTTTATTGATATGCGTTAACATTTTTTTATGTTTGCCCCGCTTTTTTTTGTTGTTTCACGTGGAAAAATGTCTACCCTATACCCTTTCAAGGGTACACCCCTATACCCTTTCAAGGGTACACCCCCCTCGAAAACACTTATTATATATATATTAAATAATAATAATTAAAGAAATAGATAAAGAAAAAGAAATTTTTTCAAAATTTCGGCGCGAACTTCAAAAAAACAATTTTACAGAATAAAAAAAGAAAAAAACATCGTTAAAAATCGGCTTTTTACAAAAAAAGAAAAATTGCGCCAAAAGAAAAAAAAGTTTTTAGGCTGTTTTAACGGTGTTTTATTTATTAAATATACAAATTATCATTTGCAGCAAAAAAGTTTGTTAAATCAAAGATTTTAAACCGTTTTGTTTATTATATAATATTTAATAACTCGATATAATTCAAATATCTAATATAAATATATTAGAGTTAACAAATTATGTTAATTAAAAGCGGATATAAATAAAATAATCGTTTTTGATTTTAAATTTATCGGTATAATTAACAAATATTAATAATAAAAATTTGCAAGGGTGAGAAAAAAAACTTACCTTTGCATCACACAAATTAAAAGAATTATAATAAAAAATAGATGTTTTGGAAGGTATTTATTTTTTATTATACTTCATGTAAATTTTAATTTGTGAATATTTTCCGCAAAACTACCTTCCCAAGATAACGGTTTTGCGGTTTTTTATTGTATAATATTTTTAAAAAAATAAAACATGAAGTATAGCGTAACTTATAATTTTTTAGCTGTCAAAAAAATAAAAGAATTAACTGACGTGCAATTGACTTTTGAAGACGTCTGTATTGCGGAGTTAATTCGAGATTTGCAGACAGCGAAAAAGTTCCCGAAAGTTGACGGCTTTGTCAGATTGCCAAAAGCTGCAATAAATTCCGCGTTTGGTTGGGATTTTTCTCCGAAAACTTTGCTGAGTAAAATAAACCGGTTGATTGCTGCTGGAGTTGTCGAAAGACATCCGCAGAGTAGAGAATTGGCTGCACCGCTTTATCGGCTCGGCGAAAATGCAGATTTTCTGCAATACACTAACCCGGCTGACTTGCACGGCGGAGAACCGAAACCGCCGCAGCCCGAAGAAGGCGGCAGTTTGTTTCCTGATGTTTCACGGGAAACCTCAAACGCAGATCCCGGTTCGGGAATCGTGAAAGCGGAAACAACACCGCCGGGGAAAAACGATTGCCGCGCGTTAGTTGAATTTTTTAACGAGTTCGCAAAAAAATACGGGTTGAAAACAGTTCGCGAAATATCCGAAACGCGGCGTAAGAAAATAAAAAAAATCCTTGCCGATTATCCCCCCGAAACAATTAAAGAAGTCTTTCAGAATATTCGCGACTCGGATTTTTTGCGAGGGTCAAAAGGTTGGAGATTAACATTTGATTTTCTTATCGAAAAATCAAATTTTATAAAAATATTAGAAGGCGCATATTCCGGCAAAAAAACGTCCAGCATTGAAAAAATGGTTAATAATCTGGATTTGTCGGCGGATGTTGCAGAGTTGGAAACGTTTTAAAATAGGAGGCAAAATGTTATTAATAAAAATTTTGTTGTACACGGCTTTAATTTTGGTTGTCATACATCAAGCAAAAAAAATACTTGAATAGTATTTAACAAAATTAAACATTTTACGCAGTCCAAATTAACATAATTTCATAATTAAAATTTGGAGAAGTTAATAAAAAATATTAACTTTGTATTGCAATAAAAAAACAAAGTAGTACAAATTAAAATTTACGAATTATGTTGAAAATTGATTTAAGAAAAACAGATTTTCACCCGAACGGGGATTTGGGGCACGATACACGTCAAATTGAAGTGAAAGATTCTTTTGATTTTGACGAACTCCCCAACTTGCTATTTGACTATTTTTTTACAGAAATAAAAACATGGCTTGATTGTAGTCAAATTTACATGTTTGCCCGTGCCCAGTTCACGCCGGACAAATACGATTATGTAACGTGCAATTTTAATGACAAGCCACAACTTGCCTCGTCAGAGTGTTACGGTTTTTTTGAACAAATATGTCGTTTTTTTGAAGGCAGAAAAATGCAAGTTGTTCAGACGATTTGGCAGGCTTACGACGGCGCGGCTAACGTTGTAATGAATTTTTATTACAAAGCCGATTAATGTTTCACGTGAAAAACTGAAAACTATGTACACTTTTAAAGGCAAAAGATACACGCATAACGAACTGATAAAAGAATTATGGCAGCAATGTTTTTACAACCGCCGTAATGGTGTGAGGTTCTTATCGCGGACGTTTGATGTCGAAAATGACAACAGCGAAATTTGGCGTTTTTCTTTCGTTTTCGACAGTATGGATTTTTGTACTAAATTCACGGCTGTAAAAATTTTGGACGCACCAACGGAGGCAGCGTTTCCCGTGTTTGAATATGATATTAACCGCCCAATCATGAAGTCGTTCCCGACAAAAAAAGACCTTCTTGATTTCGTAAAAGAGCACCCGGATATGTGGTTCGAGTGTGAGAACTTGAAAAGGTCTTTAAAATTCGGTTGTAAATATTATCCGGAAACTAACGAGTTAGAAGTCGGGATTTCAGGAGTCGGCAAAAAACGTTATGCATTATGATTAAAAATTACGAAATGCGACGGGCGTTGACTTCGTCGCAACTTGCAAAAGATACCAGCACCGATGTTTTGAAACAGTTAATTGTAAAAAACGCGGTGCGCTTAGGACAAACGCTTTCGGACGTTGAACTTGAAGTAATCACGTCCGATTTGCAAACGTATCTTTCCGGGCTGCCGATTTCGTTTGCGGAGGTGAGTTTGGTTCTCCGTGAAGGCGTTAACGGAAATTTATCAACTGACAAAGTTTACAAAATGACCAGTTCGGCTGTGCAAGGGTGGTTTGATTCGTATTTTAAAATGTACGCGAAACAACGCGCGACACTTGTAGCAGAGTTGCAAGGCGCGGACTTTAAAAAATTGACAGCCGGAGCAACAGACCCGACGGCAATTTTACAAGAAAGCATAAAAAACGACTTTGAAGAATATAAAAAAAATAACAATTTTTTATATAATAGAATTTCTTTCAAAGTCAATGCTGTTGCCTATGATTTTTTAACAGACGGGATTTTGTCTGTTTCATGTGAAACAAAAAACAAGATGTGGAAATGGGCGAAAGAAAATGCAAAGTTCTTTCAAAAATCAGAGCCGGATAATTTAATAAAAAAAATTATTCAGGCTAAATTTCCGCCGAAAACGGACACGGATTTTTTGGTTAATTTATCAAAAACAAAATTGCTTGAAGTCTTTTTTTCGTCTGTTGAAAAAATTGATTTTAACAAAAATTATGCGATATGAAACAGATAGAACATCGTTTGCAATGCAGTTGTGTAACGTGGTTTCGGCTACAATATCCGAGTTTGGTTTTGTTCGCTATTCCAAACGGCGGAGCCAGGTCTATAACAACTGGCGCGATGTTGAAAGCGGAAGGTGTTTTGGCTGGTGTCGCGGATTTGTTTTTGATGTTCCCCGTGAAACAATTCCACGGGCTGTTTATTGAAATGAAGACGGACAAAGGGAGGCAGTCTGAAAGTCAAAAAGAGTTTCAAACGCTTGCAGAAAGCAATGGTTACAAGTATGTTGTTTGCAGGTCGTTTGAAGATTTCAAAAATGAAATTTTAACATATTTAAAACAATAACAAAAATGACAGATTTAAACTATATTAAAATGATTCAGGGCGTCTATTTTGCAATGACCGTCAGGCAGTTGCAAAATTTATTAATCGCTAAAAATTTTTCAATTCCTTTCAGTCATCATATAGACAGAAAAGAATTGCATAAAAAAATAATTATTCAAACAATTTCGGCAAAACTTAAAAATACATTATGAAACAAGAAGAAAACATAAAAATAATTCCAGCCCCGTACGGCTTTGTCATTTGCGCGGTGTCAACGCTTATCGCGGGCGAAGAATTAAAAAAACTTTCGGAGTTTTTAACCCTTGACGGGTGCGGGGATTATCGGACGCAAAAGGCGGTAAAACTTTGCAAGGGTGCTTTTGAAAGTTGGAAAAACCGCGTTTTTGAGTTTGACAAATTCCGCGCCGAGCGGCAACCGCAGATTCACGAAATAAAAGAAGAGTGCGTTAAAGTTTGCAAATTGCTGGCGGACGATGTTTCGATTTTCCGCGCACAAATAGCCTCCTATATGGTTGAAGACGATGTTTTGTTTGAAAAAACATTATCAGAAATGTCTTTAATTTATTCGCTGCTTAATTTGTCCGTTCGGGTTTGTGAAATGCAAATTGAAGCGAAGGAAACGCCTGAATATTTGAAAGACAGTTTCCGGATTGCAACTCCGCGGCAATTTTTGCAAAATATAAAAAAGATATACAAAACACTTCCTTGCCCTGACGATTTCGATATTTCGCAGAGTGAAAAAGCACAAACCGCGATGGAAGTATTTTGCAACAAACTTGAAAAATATTACATTCAATATTTTACAGTTGAAAATGAAAATAAAGAAAATTAATGTTTCACGTAAAACATTTTAAAAATGAAAATAAAAATTTATCTTGAAAAAGGTGCAACGCTGCCATCGACGGCACATGATAACGATTTCGGTTATGATGTCAAGGCAACGTCCTTAAAAATAAGCGGTCAAATTTTGACGCTCGGAACGGGGATTCACGTTGCAGTACCTCCGAAAGACGAAAACGGCAAAAAACTTTGTTTGCATTTTTTTGCAAGAAGTTCAATTTTTAAAACCGGTTTGATTTTGTCTAATGGGGTCGGAGTAATAGACCCAGATTACAGAGGTGAAATTAAAGCGCATTTTTATAAAATTGCTTACAATTTCGACCCGACTTACTATGTCGGCGACCGTATCGGACAATTAGCATTAAGTAACGGTGAAGAGATTGAATGGGTTGAAGTGTCCAGCCTTGACGAACTCGGACAAACTGAACGCGGCTGCGGCGGTTTCGGCAGCACTGGAAAATAAAATTACAAACTTAAAAAAAATATTAAAAATGAATTACAACGGAAAAATAGATTTTAAGAAATTCAAAAATTCAGCGTTAGTAGATTTGAAAGGCAAAACAGCGACAAAACGCTGTATTTGTATACCGATTGAAGACAACAATCTTTTTGTCGGAGAAAAAGGTGTGTACTTCGATTTTATCATTCGGGAAATTGCCGAAGACAAACGACAGTTCGGAAATACGCATATTATTTGCCCGAATGTCCCGAAAGAAAAATTTGAAAAAATGACCGAAGAAGAAAAAAAGGCGCAGCCGATTCTCGGACAAATAAAAGAATACCAAACGGCGCAAATGCAGGCAACGGCGGTGGTTACGCCCGAAGACGCTGATTTGCCGTTTTAAAATCTTGACGTGTTTTTTTATTTATTGTTTTTCCGGCGGTGTGAATGGTAAACTTGGCAGCACCGCCGTTCTAATGTTTCATGTAAAACAATTTGAATGATGAAAAAAGATATATGTTTAAATTGTCAACATTCACACAAAATTGATATTGACGTAGAAAAAAACAAATTTTTTTTAATTTGTTATAAGAAAAAAGGCAAAACGTACAGATATATGGAATGTAGATATATTCGTGTATGTCCTTTGATATGTCGAACTGATAAAAAAAGATAAAAATGGCAGCCAAAACAACGATTGGAATAATAATCTTTATTTTGGCAATGTCAGTATTTTTGACGTTGTACAAAATTATAAAATCCGAAGACGAAAAAATAAACCCGTGGTATTTGTTTTGTGCTTTACTTGTGTCAATCGGCGCAGCTACGGCGGCTTTTATTCTGTTTGAAAACTGATATTTTTTTATTACTTTTTTGTTTTCGGTCTCAAAAAATTCCGTGAAAACATTTTTATAAGTTATAAAAAAATATTACTTTTGCAAAAAAACTAAAATAATGAATTACGGCTTACCTTACATGGGGTCAAAAAATTTTATTGCGGAGTGGGTTTTGTCGAAAATCCCGCCCCGCACAAATTTTTATGACTTGTTTTGCGGTGGTGGTGCAATAACACACGCGGCATTGTTAGCGAAAAAACACCGCCGGTTTTTTATGAATGATTTGAATCCGTTTTCCGCGTTGTTTTTCGACGCAGTGTCCGGCAAATATCACAATGAAAAGCGATGGATTTCACGTGAAACTTTTGAACGTGAAAAAACAAAAGACCCTTATATTGCGTTTGTGTGGTCTTTCGGGAATAACGGCGCTGATTATTTATACAGCAAAGAAATCGAACCGTGGAAACGTGCGCTGCATTATTCGCGAGTTTTCGGAGATGATTCTCTTTTGAAAGAAATTGGTGTCCCGTGTTCGAGTTCAACGTGGATAAAGAAGAACCACGATTTTTGCAAAGAAAAATATATTTTGTGGTATACGGGAAACGTTATGAAGACAGAGGTGGAGGTGGCAGAAATTCGCAAAAACCTTTCCGAGAATATCAAAAAAAATACAGAGTATTTGCAAAATTACTTGCTTGACGGTCTTAAAAAATCAGGGAAACGCCCGTGCGACGTTGACCGCTATCTCGGCACAAATGGAATGGCGAGTCATTATTCCGGCAAGTTGCAATGGGAATTTCCGACAAAAGAAGTATATGAGAAATTACAAAATTTCTTATATTTGCCCGTGCCGTATTTGGAAATTTACGGCTTGCAAGAATTAATGCAAAGTCTGGAAAGTCTGCAAAGGCTGCAAAGGCTGCAAAGGCTGCAAAGGCTGGAAAGTCTGCAAAGTCTGGAAAGGCTGCAAAGGCTGCAAAGGCTGGAAAGTCTGCAAAGGATGCAAAGGATGCAAAGGCTGGAATTTACAAATTTGTCTTACAAAGATGTAAAAATCCTTCCTGATTCCGTTATCTATTGCGATATACCGTATCGCAATACAGCAACATACATCATCAACGATGGCGGTTTTGATTATGAAGAATTTTATAATTGGGCGCAAAATCAAACAGAACTTGTTATAATTTCGGAGTATCAAATGCCGGAAGGGTTCACGTGTATCGGGCAAAAATCAAAACGCAGCATATTGTCGGCGACGGCAAACAACGAAGTTAAAGAATGTTTGTTTATTCCGACAAAACAATTAAATTTGTACAATTATTTGAATAACAGTTTATTTAATTTTGATTAATTATGGCAAAGAACAAAGAACAAACGACTGACAAGTTGACCGAAAGGCAACGACAATTTTTGGATATATTCATAAATTCCGCACTTGGCAACGTATCAGCAGCAGCAAAAGCCGCCGGAATCAGGCGCGAGACGTTTTATTTATGGATGAAAAATCCAGCATTTAAAGAATTGGCGGCAGAGGCGCGTGAACGCCGCAAAGATTTCATTGAATCGGCGTTGGACAAAAAAATTAAGGAAGGGGACACTTCGGCAATTATTTTTGCTGCCAAAACAATCTGCAAAGACCGCGGATATATAGAACGCTCCGAACTGATGTCCGACAACAACATTCACGCCGAAGTCCAAACGCTTGAAGGTCTCCCGAAAGAGACAATTTTAAAAATAGCGTCTTTAATTGAGCCATACTGATATTAATTATTAGGTTTAGTTATTTTAGTTTTAGTTAATTTTTCCGCTGCATTTGGTTATCATTTGCGGCGGTTTTTATGTAAACGTGTTAAATAAAATTCGATTTTTTAACACGAAAAACCTATCATGTTTAAAAAAATCACTTTTTTTAACATGATAACCTCATCATGTTGATTTAATCACTATTATAATATTAATAAAATTTGCTAACTAATTTATAGAGAGTTATTGACTATTATATAACAAAAACAAGTCCTTAACATTTTATTATAATAAAATCGTATTTACAACTATTCATACATAAAAAACATTTTGAGTTATTAATAAAAATATATAATTTTGCGCGGTGATTGTTTATATCTTTTTTATTGTATTTTTGTTATTGGATTTTTTCCACCGTTAAAAAGTTGTTTTTTTGACGGTGTTTTTATTTCCCTTTTATTTTTTTATAGCAAAATAAAACATTCTGAAAATCAGCGTTATAAATATTTTTTTCTTTTACCCACCCTTTTTTTATTTTTTTTATGCCAGTTCCCGAAAGATAAAAATTAACACTTTTATATAATTCTTTTAACATTTTTTTGTTTTTCAAATTTGTCTATATTAATAAAAAATATTAACTTTGTAATGTTATAAAAAAATGTTTTACAAATTAAAATTTTAAAATATGATTCAGGAAAAAATTTTGAAAATAGCGACCGCTCTTTCTATTGAAAAGGACGGCAAAGTCGATACGGGGAAAAAGCGTTTCCAGTATCGTAAACTTGAAGATATAAGAATGGCGTTAAAACCGCTTTTGGTGAAAAACAAAGTTTTTTATAAACCAAACGCCGTTCGGCAAAATGATGTTCTTATCTTTCAAGTCTGTTTTTGTGATGTGGAAGACGGGACAAAGGAGTGCTACGAATGCCCGATTCAGTACGACGACCACCCCGGTATGAGTCGGGAGCAAGCAAGCGGAGCGGCGTTGACGTACGCGGAAAAATACATTCTTGCTATGGTTTTTATGCTTGACGACGGGTGCAACGTTGACCCGGATTCGCAAACGAATATGCAAGCAGATTGTACCGAGGTAAAACTGCAATTCGAAGCAGCCAAACGCGAGATGTTGAGCGCAAAAACGGTTGAAGAACTTTTTGAAAAATTTAAGAAGTATCCTCAATTTAAAGACAACGACGAATTAAAGAAGTTTGGTGCAACTCTTAAAAAGAAATTAGAAAATGGACAAAAAAAGTAATATATATTGTTTATTTGAACAATCCGGCACGTTCAAAAACGCTTTTAAGCGTGCCGGATTTAAAAAAACAATAGACGTTGATATAAAAAATGATTTTGGCGAAACATACGAGTTTTGTAATATATTTGACGATGTAGAATTATATTATACAACTGGTAATTCTCCACTTATGGGGAGAATTACCGAAAAAGACTTTGTTATGGCTTTTTTCCCATGCATTTATTTTTCACAATTTAATTGTCTTTTTTTTACCGGTAATACCGTTCATTATAACGGTCTTACTGAATGCGAAAAAATAAATAAAATCATTGAGAGAGCCGAACAAAGGCAATATTTTTATGATATTTTATTGAAGTTTTGTTGGATTGTAATGGAACGGCAAATTCCGTGCATAATTGAAAACCCGTATTCTGGCGTAAATCATTATTTGTATCAAAATTTCCCGTTTGAGCCGAAAATAATTGATTTAAACAGAAATTTGCACGGCGATTATTATAAAAAGCCGACACAATATTTTTGCCTTAATTTTGAACCGACAAAACTAAATACCATTGAAAAAAAATACAAGGCAAAAAAAATTAACCAAATAAGCGGACATAAATTTGACGCTACTTGCAACGTTAAAAGGTCGTTAATCAGTCCTGAATATGCGTTTAATTTTATAAACGATTATATTCTCGGTAAGAAAACAGAGAAAACGGAAAGAACATTGTTTAATTAAAAAGTTATAAAAATGGAAGAAAATAAAATTGAAAATGTTTCACGTGAAAACCGTTTCAGAATTAAGGAGGCGGTTTTACGTGCGAGGGCTACAAACAAGGATTTTAAACAAATAGAAATTGCCAAAAAACTTTATCCAGATTGTGGAGAAAAAATTGCCGCTATAAATTTTTCGCGCTTGGTCAACAATAAAAAAAAGGCGTTGACCTTCGATGAAATTAAATTTTTGTGTGAAAATTTAAACGTTTCACCAAATTTTTTAATGGGCTATGAACTTGAAAGAATTGCAGAAAGTCCCGCGCAGTCTGATACTGAAAACGGCAGCGAGGTATAGTCTTTTATATTTCGCTAAGCAAATAAAGCCTAATTTAGAATTGTGTGAGTTTCACAAAATTTACTATTCTGTTTTAAACAAATTTGCAGACGGCGAAATAAAAAAACTGATAATCCAAATTCCACCCCAGCACGGAAAATCGGAGGGGAGTTCGAGACTTCTCCCCGCATTTATGTTGGGGCAAAATCCGAATTTAAAAATCTGCATCGCTTCGTATTCGACAACGATTGCGCGGGATTTCAATTTGAACGTCCAGCGCATTTTGGAAACAGATGTTTACAAATACATTTTCCGCCATACGCGGTTAAACGGCGACGGCGTAAACGTGCATAATTACACGCGAACGAAAGATGTGTTTGAGATTCCGCACTTTGGCGGTAGTCTTCGGGCGGTCGGTCGCGGTGGTTCTTTAACGTCCAAAACCGTTGATGTTTCGATTTTGGACGATGTTTACAAGGATTACGCGGAGGGTAATTCGCCTATTATCCGCGAGGCGGCGTGGAAGTGGTACACTACTGTTGTGCGTACACGTCTACACAATAACAGCAGAGAGTTAATTGTGTTTACCCGTTGGCACGAAGATGACCTCATCGGGCGGTTGGAAAAGTCAGGTGAAAAAATTGTGGACGTTAATTGTTGGGCGGATTTCGACACCGTTGGCGCGGCTGACTGGGTGCGGCTTAATTTTCCTGCGTTGAAAGTTGGTGAACCGACAGAGTTCGACCCACGTCAGGAAGGCGAGGCACTTTGGGAAAGTAGACACAGCAAAGAAAAACTATTTCGGCAAAAAGAACTTGACCCCGTGCAATTTGAATGTCTATTTCAAGGTAACCCGATTTCGGCAGCTGGATTCTTGTATCACTATTTCAAAACGTATGTGTCGGCGGCAGATTTCGGGACGGTTGTCCGCCGCGGTTCTTATACAGACGTAGCAGATGAAGGAGATGATTTTTTATGCTCAATATCTTACGACGTTGTAAAATCGGATAACACTATTTTCAACGAAAAAACAAAAAAGGTTGAAAATATTATGTTTGTTTTGGTGCGCGATATTATCTTCACGCAGGACAATATTGAAGTAACGTCTAACTCTGTACCGCTGATGTGGAACGTAACCGGGACTGAATGCAATTATATCGAAAGCAATAATGGCGGCAGCGGTTTTTATAAAATTGTTTCACGTAAAACACTGGGTCATTGTGTCGAATTTTCGCAGACGGCGAACAAAGAAAGCCGTATTCTAACGTGCGCGGGCGGCGTGAATAATCAAATTATTTTTCCGCTCGGGTGGGAGACCAGATGGGAAAAGTTTTATTTTCACGTGAAACATTTTCTGCGAAACTTCAAAGCAAACAAACACGATGACGGCGTGGACACGCTTACGGGAATATACGAAAAAGAAATTTTAACGTACAATCCGGGCGGTTATAATAATATTAGAAAAGGAATTAAAAGAAGAAATTAAAATGAAAGAAAAAACATTGTTTAAAAAATGTAAAAGAGAAATAAGAGGAGCGTGGAAAGAATTATTCTTAGTTCTTCGTCCTCCAAAAATTAGACGGATAAAAAAAGATTGTAGAAAAATGCTAAAAATTATCGAACAAAACGCAGAAATTAATTATGGTGTTTATAGTCGTATTCTTCTTTTAGAGAAGAACATTTGCTTTAAAATTATAAAAATGACTTGGGACGATATGCTAAAAATTGCGTTGAATAACTTTGCCAACAGGCATTTAAATTAATGCCCGTTTTTTTTTGTGTGTTTTTGGAAAAATGTATATATTTGAGCCGTTAAACTTTTTAATCATTAATTAATTAATTAAAATTATGGCTTTGACATGTACATGCCCTGCGAACACTTCTTTAACGACAATTCCGTCTTTCACGTGTTCCGAAAGTTTTGGGCAAATTCAAAAGGTTGCTTTTCAGCGACTTACAGCAAGCGGAACAAAAAATGCTTTTATTTCGCCCGCAACGATTGATTTGAAAGCAAGTTGGACGGCACTTTTTTCCGCGGCTGATTCGACAAAAATCGTAGTTTCCCCCTACATTGAAGCCCCGACTCAGGAAGCCGGAGCGGCTCGTACTTTCGGCGGCGGAAATGAAACTCTCGGCGGTATGCAGAGAATTATCGGCAGCGAACCTTCAAGTTTTACGGCAGTTTTGCGCGGTGTGCCGCAATCGTCCGTTATTATTCCGTTGAAGGAGTTGATGTGCGAGGCAGACGCGGGTAATCTTGGCGTTTACTTATTCGACGAAAATGGCTTTGTTGAAGCAATCCAAGACCCGTCTGTTGCTACTACTTTCTACCCGATTCCGATTCGCGCGTTTTTCGTTGGGGACAAAGTTCATGGCGGATTAGAAGCACCGGACAACAACACAATCAGTTGGCAGTTTGCACCGAATTATTCAGACCATTTGAAAATCGTAAAACCAACAGACTTTAATCCGTTGACTGATTTTTAATGTTTCACGTAAAACATTAAAGAATGAAAGCAAAAACGACATTTTTAAATCTGTTATTAATTGCCTCCGGCGTGGAAGTTCCTTTTGAGTTCTCACACGCCGAAAGGCTTTTAAATATGAAAAACAGCGGCTGGGCGTTGCCTGAAAATTCCAAATACCTTTTTGAAAATGGAAAACTTGTTACAAAAAAACAACCGCGCGGCGGAGATTCAGAGAGCGATACACCAACAAGCGAGAATTAATTTCCACGTGCAAACGGAGACGGAAAATGCTATGTCCCCCGTGTGCGCTGATTTTTTGACATTTGTCCGCAATTTAATTCCGGAAGACAAATTCAAAATTTTTCAAAGCCTGTTTCGTTTCCCCGTTGCGACAAACGATGTTTGCAAGGTAATCTTTGAACGGTTGTATCAAGTTTTTGACGGGAGAAATAAAAATTTTTCGTATTCGTTTAAAAACTTGGAAACCGCCGCAGACTGGGAGGCGTACCGCACAAACGTTTTGAAAGAACCGTTTGTGTGGGAGACAAAAGGCTGGGAGAAATTCAAGTCTGATATAAATTCGATTATGGTGGTGGATATGCCGACGGACGCAAACACACCGTATTTTTATTTTTTGTCGCTGCAAAACGTTTTGGATATTATAACCGCAGATGGCGTTATTTTGAAACTTGTTTTCAAACAAGGGGAAGACAAATGTTTTGTGTTGGATTCAGAAAGATACGCGCTTTTTTCGTTGAAGGATAACAAGCCGTTTAATTTGATTTATGAAAAACAGCACAATTTGGGATATTGTCCGGCGCGGTTCTTTTGGTGTTACAATCTAAATTCTAAATCTGACATTGTAAAACATTCACCGTTGTCGGAGGTTTTGGACGATTTGGATTGGTACTTGTTTTTTCTGTTATCGAAAAGACAGCTTGACTTGTATGGATCTTATCCTATTTACAGCGGTTACGAGCAGGAGTGCGACTTCAAAACGGATAACGGAGACTTTTGCGATGGCGGATTTTTGAGGGATTCAAAAGGACGGTATCTTTACGACGTTAACGGACTGTTGCAACGGTGTCCGCGTTGCGGTAACAAACGCATTGCGGGTGTGGGGTCTTTCGTAGAAATTCCGATTCCGACGGAGGGGCAACCCGATTTGCGCAATCCCGTGCAAATTTTGTCAATAGACAAAAATTCGCTTGACTTCAACGTTGAAGAACTTAAACGACAAAAGGAAAACATAATTAATTCCGTTTGCGGTACTGACGAAATTCTAACGAAAGAAGCGGTTAATGATTCACAAGTAAAAGCCGTCTTTACTTCGCAAAACAGAATTTTAAATCAAATTAAAAAAGGGTTTGAAAGTGCGCAAAAGTGGGTTGATGATACAATTTGCCGCCTCCGTTATGGTGATGACTTTCTGTTTTCGTCTATTTCTTACGGCACGGACTTTTTTCTTGATACGGAGACAGAACTCCGTACACGGTATCAAACTGCGAAAGAAAACGGTGCAACCTTGTCGGAATTGTCAGCGTTGCAAAACAAAATTATTGAAACAGAATACAAAACAAATTCTGTTGAACTTGAACGGCAAAAACTTTTAAAAGAGTTAGAACCGCTTCCGAACTTGACCATTCAGGAAGTTACAACCTTATTTGAAAAAGGTTTAATTAACCCTGAAATTACAAAAATGAAAATCTTTTTCAATGACTTAATTTCTCGGTTTGAGCGCGAAAACACAAATATTTTGGATTTTGGCGTTTTAGACCAAAAGAATAACAAAATTAACACTATAAAAAAAACATTAATCGGCTATCTTGCCGAAATGTAGAATTTTATTCTATATGTTTTTTTGTAGTGTTTCACGTAAAACATTTAAATAATTAAATTATGTTAGCAAAATTCAATGACGGGGTAAAAGATTTGCCCCTTGAACAAATTAACAAAGAAAATTACATTCACGAAGACAAAAGCGGGCGTTATGTACACGCAGTTATTGAAGTGAAAGCGTACAGCCCCGTTGACGGTCGAAAAATTAGTAGCCCCCAATTACAATTTTTTGACCTCGCAATGGTTAAAAGGGGACTTCTTGAAAACCTCAAAAAACAAGGTTACACCGTTAATGTAGTTTTTGACCCCCGTGAAAAAGCGGTTTCACGTGAAACCGAAACAAACAACGAAACAAAAAAAAGGAAAAATAATTAATATTTGAGTTATTATGATTACATCTGAATTAATTGCAAAGAACGAAGTTTTAAACACTTTAACAGACGAACAAAAGAATGCTATTCTTGTTTTGTCTGAAAACGAAGAAAAAATTTCTTTCGGCTCAAAGTTGGGCGAAATTTACAGACAACTTGACGCTACAATCGAAAAAACAACCGGCATAAAAAGGGACGGAGACGAAAAAACTTACTTGTACCTTGAACGTGCTGCGAAAGCGGTTGTCGCTGAACGTAACAAACTTACAGGCGAAAACGAAACGTTAAAAAAAACGATTCAGGAAGGCGGCTCGGATTCAGCATTGAAAGCCGAAAACGAACAATACAAAAAAGATTTTTCAGACTTGACAAACAAGTTTTTGAAGTTACAGAAAGACACCGAAATATTAAAAGCAAACCACGCAAAAGAACTGAAAAACTTTGCCGTGGAAAATTCTTTGAACGGTGCTTTTTCGGGTTTCAAGTTCAAAAACACAATCCCCGAAAGCGTTGTTAATTTGTGCAAAAATCAAGTTTTTGACAAAATAAAAAATTACAACACGGAATTTGTAAAAACCGATTCGGGAGACGTGCTTGTTTTTAAAGACGAAAACGGCGTTATTATGCGCAATGACGAAAACGGATTGCGACCTTACACGGCTGTTGAACTCTTAAAAAAAGAATTTAACAATTTCGGTATTTTGGATACGGGCGCGGCTGGTGGCGTTGGCAGCAAAAACACGGAGCAACAATATAACGGAATCGGAGCCCGGACAAGGGTGGAGGCTTATGATATGATTTCCAAAATGCTACTTCAAAAAGGACTGACGGTTGGCAGCGACGAATTTAATTCACAGATGTCTGAAATTTGGAAAGTCAATAACGTTTCCGCGTTGCCTGAAAAATGATTGTTTTGTTTTCCATCATAATATTTACTTTGTAGTTTTTTTAGTGTATTAAAATTAGTTTTTCATGTTGATTGGCGGTTACTGATTCAGTAACCGCTTTTTTTTGTAACCTCATCACCCCGAAAGACATATTTTAACATTTATTAATTCAATATCATTATAACATTTTGTTAATTGATTGTAATATTAGCAAAAAACGCTAATTAAAATTATAAAGAGTTATTAACTACTACATAATAAAATCAAGTAGTTAACATTTATCTATAACAAAATTGCATTTACAACTATTCATACATAAAAAACATTTTGAGTTATTAACAAAAATAAGATATTCGTGAACTCACGAAAATGTATAAAGAAAGCCGTTTACGGTGGTAGTTTTAACGTAAACGGCTTTGCAATCCTCGGGCTTTTTTTTGAATGTGGATAGAAAAAAGTGTGAGCTTTCCTTATCTGTACGGTGCAAAATTAAAATTTTTCACGTGAAACACCAAAAAAATTTGGTAGTAAAAAAAAAGTTTTTTTTCTTTGTGCGTTGGATTTTTCAAACGGTTAGACTTATCCTCACTTTTATTTGTGTAATTCCTAAAAAAAATAATTATGAGTTTGGTTTTAACAAGATTGCAAAATTGGCGCATGGAAAATCCGGAGTTCGATAAAAATATGACTCGCCCCGGTCAATATGGCGCTTTGAACTTTTTTGCAGAACAGACAAAAGCAGGCAATTCGATTATCCGTCCTGACGTGATTGCGAGAGCGGAGGCAAGTATCGGCAACACCGTACAAATTCCCGTTATTGATTACGATTCGACTGTTACAGTTGCTAACACCCGCACTTGTACGGTTGCAGATGACGAAAACACTTCTGCACTTTACACCGTTACATTCGTAACTTACGCTACTGGTTTTACGATGGTTCCTGCGGCGTATATGAACAACGAAATTTCTTACGAGCACGATTGGCGAAGAAAAATGGAAAAAATCGCCCGTGCCTTGGCAAACGCGTTGGACATAGCAGCCGTTACCGCGTTGGACGCAAACAAAACGTTGGTATTGAACGAAGCACTTAATCACACTTTTGCGTCTGGCGTTTTGAGTGTAGCGAATACAGATTGGGACAACGCCATCGGAGACCTTAACGCAATGATGGGGTCAAACGATTATTTCGGCGGTATTCACGTTATCGGCAATTACGGCACGGAATCAATTATCAACCGTTTAGCGCAATATTCTACTTACAACGAGGCAAACAAAACCTTGACATATCAGGATAAAACTTTGCATTTCACGGGTAACATTGCAAACGGCTCTGGACAACGTGCAACTTTCTATGCAGTAGAAGACGGCAACGTTGCATTGTTTACGAGATACGACCGTGAGACGGTACGCGGTACGAAGAGCGGCGACCACGAATGGAGTAAGGTTCAGATCCCGTTTTTGGGTGGCGTTCCTGTTGGCTGTCATTACTACACTGCGGTTGGCGACCAGTCCGCTATTGCCGGAGCAGCAACGGACGATTTGACTTGCGCTGTAAAGGAATATTTCGGATTTTCGCTTGACGCGGCGTTTGTTGTCGCATACAACAGCAGCACCGCAACGGTTGCAAACCCGATTTTGAAAGTTGAAGTTGCAGCGTAATTAAAAAAAACTTCGTTCTTTGTTTTGATTGATATAATTTAATTTACTCGAATGTTGCTTTGAGCGCGTATTTTTTACGCGCTCTTTTTATTATACAAAAATATGATACGCATTAAAGAAATACAAAAACAGTTGAAAAACGTTGTCGGTTGGGAGCAAGGTATTACGCCCGATTTGCATATAAGCGAAGATTTGACTGAATCCGAAAGCGGACTTTACTTTCAGGGCGGACACCCACTTTGCACTTTGCAAAACATAAAATCGACAATGCCCGAAAATTACATTTTAAAATATTCGGAATGGGACGAAACAAAAAACTACCTGAAAGGCGACAAAGTAAGATTTAATGGTTACGCATGGACGGCAGCGGCTGACAATGTAAACACGTCCCCCGATGTAGATTTTAACGGGGATTACACCGCCGATTATTCCGCCGAAACTTGGCAGCCGTTTAATTTTCTGGAAGACTATTTGCAGACGTTGACGGACAAGGCAATAGCAGACACCGTTAACCGCTTTATTACGGAAAAACTTGTTTCACGTGGAACAAAAAATTTGATTGAAAGATTAACGTTTTTTGACGGTGCGGGACGGTTAAAGGATACAATCGGCAATAACGGCAAATTGGTTGGTTTTGAAATTGTCCCTTTGCGGTCTTTGGGCGTAACTACTAAGATTGAACGAATCGGGTTGCAATTCACGGGCGGCACGGGTGTAATTAAGATTTACATTTTTCATTCTTCGCAGACTGACCCAATTTACACCTACGATTTGAATTTTGACAACCAGCGCGGCACGTTTCAATGGTTCGACTTAAAGGATTGTTATTTGCCTAACATGATAACCGCCGAAGACAATTTGAACACCAACAGCGGCGGCGCGTGGTATTTGTGTTACAATCAAAACGACCTCCCGTCCGGTATGTACGCAATTAATTTTTACCGCGATTGGAGCCGTGAGCCGTGCGGGACGTGCAATAAGGGAAATTTAGAAAACTACAAATTAATAACACAATTTTTGCAGGTTTCACCGTGTCAGAATTACGCTCCGCAAACCTTTGCACAATATCCTGAATTATGGGACGTTCCGCCCGTCTACACAAACACCCTGAATTACGGTCTAAATTTGGAAATTTCGGTCGGCTGTGATTTGACGGATTTTATTTGTATGCAGCGCGGAATGTTCGCGACGGCTTTACAAAAAACTATGGCGTACAACGTTTTGAAAATAGCGGCACTCAATCCCGATGTCCGCGTTAACCGTTTTCAAAGTAATGTTTCAACGATGGATATAATGTTTGAAATTGACGGCAATACAAACGGGAGGGAAACTGGATTGAAGTCTGAACTTGACACGATTTACAAGGCTTTGAGTTTAGACACAAACAATATTGACCGTATTTGCCTAACGTGCCACAACGGAGGAGTAAAATATAAAACTGTTTAATTATGATTTCTACACTTTTGGAGCGGGTAAAACGTTTTAATTCTGATTTGACAGAGGGAAAAATCTTTCAGGAAGTTATAAAAGAGAATGAAAGCGTTATCGTTGATATGAACGCCGAAAACCAACTTTTTGAAAAAGGCGTTAACGCGCTCGGAGTTTCAATTTCTTCGTATAGACCGTACACCGACAAAACGGTCGAAATAAAAAAAATGAAGGGGCAACCGTTTAACCGCGTAACCTTACGCGACACCGGCGACTTCCATTCGGCTTTTTTCGTCCGTGTTTCACGTGAAAATTTTTCTATTGATTCGACGGATTGGAAAACAAAAAAACTGGTTAAAAAATACGGAGACCAGAAAGGCGATATTTTCGGTCTGACAGATGAAAATTTGACAGAATTAATTACTGAATATGTCGCTCCCGAAGTGTTAGAAATTGCAAAAAAAATGATATTACAATGAGCAAAGTTTATACGAGACAAAACCCTTATTTAATAGACAAAACAATCGCCGAAATACAAAATTATATTGCAGAAAAATTGCAGTATGAAAACATTTTCGGACGATGTGAAAGGACCGTTAAAGAGGTCAACGGACGTAAAGTTTTTATTCCAACTTTTTACAAGGGGGCAAATGAATATTACCCACTTTTGCCGGATTCAGATTTGAAGAACTTTGTTTTTTTTAATTGTGATGAGCCGCAGCGCGTTGAACTAACACGGGGGAATCCTTTGCAGATTTCGACAACGGTAAACATAATTTTGTGGTTTGATATTCGCACACTTGAAAACGAAGACGAAAGGAACACCGAAAAAATTAAATATTATTTTTTGGACGCTCTGAAAAATATTGTTTTGTCGGCTGGTCGGATTTCTGTAAATAAAATTTACACGCTCGCGGAAAACATTTACAGAGGTTTCTCCCTTGATGAAGTTCAAAATCAATTTTTAATGTCTCCGTTTGGCGGGTTTCGTTTTGAATGTGATTTACAAATTAAATATTGTTAAAATGGTACAAATTTTTTTTAATACGGTTGTATGTGCTTTGCTGGCGGCATTTATGCTACTATTCATTAAAAAAATAGGTTTATTGGAGTTTTGGCAAACGCGGGTCAAGTCTGATTTGCTTTACAAGTTGTTAACGTGCGATTTTTGTCTGTCATTCTGGACAAACGTTTTTTTGTCGGTTGTCTTCGGGCTGGTGGCAAAAGAAGTCGCCTTTGTACTTACACCGTTTGCGGCGGCTCCGATAACGCGGAAACTTTTGTAACTTTTACGGAAAATAAAAAAAACGTTATGTTACTTTACAACCGGAAACTACAATATATTTAGAAAATTATTTTAACACAAAATTCAATTTTTAATGGAAAAAATAAAAGTTCAAAACAGAGAATTGGAGTTGTACTCTGACATTAAAGAATTGCCTATTGCGCGGTATCACGCATTTCAAAGAATGTGTCTTTTG
>JAFXZT010000127.1 GCA_017541145.1 Bacteroidales bacterium
GACGACAAGCCATTTGCAGTGAAATTGCCAATCAAGATCACTGGTCACGCAGAAGGTGTGAAACTTGGTGGTAAGTTGAAAGTTAAAATGCGTAAGATGCGCGTTTCTGGTTTGCTGAAAGATTTGCCAGCAGAGTTGGAAATCGACATCACTTCGCTTGGTTTAGGTCAATCTATCAAATTGGCAGCCCTTTCATTCGAAGGTTTGACAATTGAAGAACCAAAATCATCGGTTGTTTGTTCAGTGTTGGCAACTCGCGAAAGCAACCAACAAGGTAAATAATCGTTTGATTGTTTGAGACTCAAATCCGTTGTCGGTTTCGATAACGGATTTTTTTATATTTTTAACTAAAATTTAGTCCGATGAAATATCTCATTGTAGGTTTGGGAAATATAGGCGACGAGTACGTTGACACTCGTCATAACATTGGTTTTGTGATGGTTGATGCGTTGGCTACGTCGCTGAATGCCACGTTTAGCCCCGACAGATACGCAAGCGTGGCGTATGCGAGCTACAAAGGCCGTCAGTTGGTGATGATAAAACCGAGCACCTATATGAATTTGTCGGGCAAGGCGGTGCATTATTGGATGCAGAAGGAAAAAATTGCCATTGAAAACGTGCTTGTGCTGGTTGACGACCTCGCATTGCCGTTTGGTACGTTGCGTATGAAGGGAAAGGGCAGTGCCGGCGGTCACAATGGGCTGAAAAACATACAGGAACTGCTTGGTTCCGATGCCTATCCACGTATGCGATTCGGCGTGGGCAACAATTTCGCCAAAGGTCAGCAGATAGATTTTGTGCTTGGCAAATGGACGGCGGAAGAAAAGACGCAAATTCCTCCGATTACCGAAAAATCAACCACTGCAATCTACACGTTCCTCACGATGGGGATTGAAAAGGCAATGACGTTTGCGAATCAGAAGAGTTGATTTTTATGTTTAAGGTCACAAATTGTGACCTTAAAATATCAAACAAACACACCGTTGACAATTGTGATGTCGTCACAAACTGTGATGACATTTATTGTTTACGGTTTTCTATTTTGAATCCTACGGGTTTTCGTTCTTGGAATGTTTTTCGCACGGCATTTTCGGCTTGCAGTTCGGCAAGTGTTTGGTTTATCAGTTCCAATTGCGTTGCTGTGTCATCGTTGATGTCGTTTTGGTCACGAAGGACGTCTTCTATATAAACCGAGAGAGAATCAAGTTTGTGTTCGATTTTTTCTATTTTCAAATCTTGGTCTGCAATAGAAGAAATAGCATGGCGCATAGTTACAAATGCCCGCATGATATTGATATTCACTTGGATGGCGATTTCCGATGATAAAACAGAACTTAACATAGCAATCCCCAGTTCTGTAAACGCATAAGGGCGTTTTCTTAAACCTCCCCATTTTGATGTCGCATTTTGCGATATCAAGTTTGAAAACTCATCTGCGTTTAATTGAAACATAAAATCTTCGGGAAAACGAGAAATGTTTCGTTTAACTTGCTCGTTTATTCGCCTAGTCTCAACTTGATACAATTCTGCCAAGTCCCTGTCGAGCATGACCTTTTGTCCACGGATTTCGTGGATTTTGCTTTTAATATTGTCAACCGAAATCGGTGTGACGGGCTGTATATTATTCATATTGGTAAATTTTAGTGTTGCAAAGGTACGTTTTTTATTTGAGATCAAAAGATATAATTATCCCTTTTACTTTTTGTCTTCTGCGAGAAAAGCTAAAGGAAAAAATAAATTTGGTAAGAAGTAAAAAAAAAGTAATTTTACTTCTAATAACAATTTGAACAATAGTGTATTACGTTTTTAGTGTTTTTGTTGGAAGTTTATTGGTTTTAATTCCTGCGTCCTTGGCAAAGGGAGGAATACCTATTCTTCCATTGTTCTTTGTGTTGTGGGCAAGATTAATGGCACGGTGGTTTCCATTTGAGACAAAAGAGGCCAATATGTCACTGAAAAAATATTCTATATATCAATTTGGTGTAACCCTTCCTTTTTATTTTGTTGTTTTTAGATTGATTTTTTTTAATAACGAAATATTGAAAATAGATATATATGGGTTATTATTCTATTATTCTCTTATTGGCTATTTCCAATGGTGTGTTATGACGGCTCGATTCGTAAGATATTCGGCAGAAAATCCTTTAAATAAGATAACTGTATATTTAATTCCGGCTCTTGCATATATTGTCAATATTTTTTATGGATTTTTAGGTGGCGTAACCATTTTTTGTCAAATGTAATAATCACGTTGCCTTTACGACTGAGCAAATCAATCTTGAACTTTTATGTTTTTTCTTTCAAGAGAAAAAGGAACATAAACTATGAAGAAAATTTGGATTTTATGGAGATTATCCCAAACATTGCTCAAAATCAAGAAAACAATAGCACAGTAAAAAAATCCATTATTTTTTGTTCTTCATCGAGAAAAAGCAATAATAATAGAGTAGGGCATCCATTTCAAAAAAATCGCCATATTTTTCTCGATTCTGTATCATTGACAGAAAAAACTTGATTTTTTCAAAATTCATTATAAAAGAGAAAAACTCACCTCGATTCACATATTTACATTTTTAATCAAAATTCACATTGTTAAATATTTACAAAGGTTAATTATATTATTTATTGAAATATTCACAAATATACACACTAACTTCATAAGGATATTTACAAATATAAACAACCGTTTACAATTGTTACATAGTATAGAATTGACAAAGAATATAATAGCGCAATAGTCACAAAATCAGTTAGTTAAAATGGATATATAAACCATTTATTTAATATAAAATCTCCATTCATGGCGAAAATGCTACATATTTTATATGTTTTAATATACAATAAGTTAAAAACCAATATTTTATGGAAATTATTTATTTTATAACTTTAATAATACTACGGCATAGAAAGGGAGCTGTGTGTTGTGAATACTTCCATTTTACAAAAGTATGTTTACAAAAGTTAATTTGTGCAATTTACAAAAGTTAATAATTTTTATTTTACATTTGTAAAATCGAATTTTTACAAATATGAACGACGAATTTGCAATAAACGACAGAATAGCTCACTTAATTTCTGAGTATGGATTAACCAATGCAGATTTTGCAAAAAAATTGGGCGTGCCAGCTTCGAGTATATCCCATTTGTTAGCAAAACGTAACAAGCCGGGGTTGAATTTTATAATGAGTTTATTGGAACAATACAAGGATATAGATGCCAACTGGTTGCTTACGGGTGTACGTTCGTCGCGCGCCATGGCCCGCACGGTGCAGGATGGCGAGTCGGTAGTCGAGCCGGACTTGTTCTCTTCTTTTACCGAAAACAATGACCAGCCGGCGGAAATTTCCGCCGTAGGGTCGCAAAAAAACGACGTTTTTCTCCCTCAAAAAGACATACAGCCGAAAAAAGTCGAAAAAATCGTCACTTTTTATACCGACAAGACGTTTACGGAATATTTTCCTGAATAATTTTATGGTTTCGATAAAAAACGTTTACTTTACGAATTGATAATTCTTTGCTATTGGTATGGTATATTCGGAAATTTTGCACTATCTATATTCCCAATTCCCCAGTTTTCAACACGTTGGACAATCGGCGTATGTGCCGTCGTTGCAGAATATCCGCGATTTGTTGACTCTGTTGGGGA
>JAFXZT010000128.1 GCA_017541145.1 Bacteroidales bacterium
CATCGTCAACCGCTCTCACATCGGCTACAAAGGAGCATTGCAGTTTTTGGAGAGGATATACTCTGCAAGCGTGGGAGGGAAATAATTGACAATTCACAATTGACAATTGATAATTGACGGGCGGAGAAAACTTCGTCCGTTTTTTTGGTGGATTGTCATTAAAATATTATCTTTGCCAAAAATAACCAACATCAATTGCTATGGAAGATTTTGAACCGCCGGTACTCAGCCGTTTACCGTTGAGCCTTCAAAGTTTTGAAGACCTGAGAAAACGCAATTACATTTACGTTGACAAGACACAATACGTTTATATGCTTGTCAATCAGGGCAAAAGTTATTTTCTCGCCCGTCCGCGCAGATTTGGCAAAAGTCTGTTGTGCAATACATTGCGTGCATATTTCGAGGGCAAAAAGGAACTTTTTGACGGTTTGAAAATCTCACATTGGGAAAAAATTGGACAAAATATCCGATATTTTATTTGGATTTTGCCGACGGGGATTATTCTATCGGCTCGTACACTTTGGTTAACAAAATCAGAACTGCACTTATCAATTTTGAGGCTGAAAACGGCATTGCTTTTGATGAAAGTTCCATTATAATCAACGAAGAGACCGACCCATTAAAGAACGAGGCTATGAAACTATCGTTTCGTCTCGACAGCGACCTGAAAGCGGTTTACGAAAAAACAGGGCTTGGAACAGTTTTTATAGCCGACGAATATGATAATCCACTGATTAAAAGTGTTGATTTGGATACCGACAAGGGTATTTACCGTGGATTTTTCTCTGTTTTGAAATCTGCGGACAAATACATCAGGTTCGCATTCCTCACAGGCGTAACAAAATTTGCCAATACTACTGTATTCAGCGGTAATAATCAACCTGTTGACATTTCATTTGACGTTAATTTTTCGGCGGTTTGCGGCATCACTCACAATGAATTGATGGATTATTTTTCTAACGAAATCCAAGCCTTTGCCGACAAAAAGAAAATCTCCTTCGACGAGATGGTTTCGCAGTTGAAACGTTGGTATGATAGTTACCTTTTCCACGAGGATGGCACAAAGGTATTTAATCCCGTAAGCCTTTTTAATGCGTTACAAAAGAAGGATTTGCAGAATTATTGGTATCAGACGGGAACTCCGACATTCTTGATGCAGAGGCTTCGCAGCACCAATTACGACTACCGACTTCTTGACGGCGATGTCAAATACGACAAAAATCGTTTGATAAACTACAAAGACGGCGACTTTTCGGAACTGATTCCGCTTTTGTATTACAGTGGCTATCTGACGATTAAATCTGTTGAAGAGGACGAAATTGCCGAATACACACTCGGTTTCCCAAACAATGAAGTGAAAATCAGTTTCTTAACAAATATTTTCGACGAGTTTTACCATTCCGACGTTCAGAGCGGTTTTAATTATTTGGATTTCACCCGCGATTTTCGTTCGGGCAATGTGGAAAGCGTTTTGAAACGTTTTCAAGCCCTTTTTGAAACTCTGCCATACGCCAACGACAAGAATGTTGCGCTTATTGAGCGAGATTTTCAAAACATCATATTCTTGGTATTCAGCATTTTGGGCTACAATACAATCTCCGAGCCGCACTTCTCAAAAGGTCGCGCCGATGTCATCTTAATCAACAAGGACTTTGTGTACATCTTTGAATTTAAAGTTGACCAAGACGCCCAAACCGCCCTCAACCAAATCAACCTGAAAAACTACGCCGGTCGCTACAATATGGACGGACGCAAGATTTTCAAAATTGGCGCAAACTTTTCAAGCAAAGAGAAGAATCTGACGGATTGAGTGGTGGAAGAGGATTGATGTTTTTGGAGATAAGATAATGCTAACCAAATATGTCAATTGTCAAACCAAAACACCATTCGAGCCGGTTCTCCCTCTTCATCACAAGTTCGCATATAATCATATATAAATTCGTATGTTTTTAACCAATCCGGATCATAGATAGTATCTTCTTTTGCGTGATATTCGTGGATAACTTCATCCACGGTATCCAAGCATTCTCGCAGTTCATCAGTATAAAGATAACTTGGTGTGTGTGCGTCAGATTGAAAATCTTTATATGCTCTATAAATGCTTTCACATACATCTCCCGGCAATCCACGAGGAGGATAAAGTGGTTCAATCGCACTTCTTGTCCCTGCAAGTATTCCGAAAACTCCATACAATCTATCGCCATCGAACTCACCTGCATATTTATATTTCTTGTTTTTTCTACTTTTATATTCAATATGTATCCAAATATCTGTTCCCATTTTACACCTCCTCAATCTTCACCATCTCCACCCCCTTAAACACCATCACAACCTTATGCAACGCTGTTCCCTCGGTCATATTCTGCACCTTTTTATCTTCGGCATAAATACTCAACTGCGCCGCCGCTTCGTCGAATTTGTCAGTAATGTCTTTTTCAGAAGAATTAGTCGTAACGTACTTAAATTCAACGATGAAACTATGTTGAACATCTTTAAAACGCTTGTCGGGCATAAGGAAAATGTCGCAGTAGCCGTGGTTCATCTCCACTTCGGGACACATCAGGTAGTACGGACAGAGCGACAGGTACGCCATAAAATAGCCTTGGATATTCCTCTCGCCCTCGATGGCATTGCGGACTGACGAACATTCCTTGTATTTTTCGGCGATGTATGTAAACATTTCCCGCCATTCGCCAAACATTGCGGCATTGTCAAAAGTGTCTTGAAGATGCGAAATGTTGACTTTTGCGCTTTGGTCGTATTGATTGAGAATATAGCGGTAATACTGTTTGCGGATGTTATTGTTGGGAATCGAAAGTTTCATTCTGAACCCAAAACTGCCTCTTATGGTCAACATTCCGTAATAATACATCAACGATATAAAATTCTCATCGTCAATAAGTTCTGTTGCGGGGAAATGCTCTTTTACCACACCCAACACATATTCCTCGTTGGCGGCTTTGTGGATAAGACTGTCGCGGAGGTCGTTGCCCATCAGTTTTTCGAGTTTCACAAGATGGTCAAGTTTACCGTAATCCATCATTGAGTTTGGCGCAGTCATATCGTCGGGGAAAGTCCCTTTTTTGATATATTGATTCATATAATACAACACCATCATACCGTTGTACATTGATGGTTCGTTGTTCTCAAAACTCTTCAACGAGAAACAGAAATTGTTGCACCAAGGTTTGATTGTGGAAATTATGAAGTCGGTCTGTTGCTGCAAATCGCCTTTTATCATACCCACAGAGTGATAATATTTTATCATCTCCTTGACGTCCGTTTCCGAAAAACCGAGCAATTGGTTCAAATCAGAATCTTGTGAAACGTAAGATGCAATGTTAAAACCGCTTGTCAAATCGTCGAGCGTAACAGGTGAAACACCCGTCAGAAAAATCCTCTCAAAACTGCCTTTGAAAATCTTGAAAAGGTCTCTGTAAAAGCCTTCGCCGTGGGTGATTGCCTTATAAACTTTTTCGCCGTGGAGCGATAGAATTGTATTGGTAAAATTGTCGTATTCGTCCACAATCAGGTACATAGGGATTTTTTTCAGTTGCGCCTGACCGATGATATAAATTAATTTGTGGGTTGCGCTTTTGCATTGGGCGGTTTTTCCTACGAAGTTGTCGTCGTAAAATTCCGCATATTTTTGTGCAAAAGCATCCAAAACAGCACAGCAATATTCGTTGAATTTTGTCTCTACTTCATCAATGCTGCCCGAAACTTTTGAAAAATCTAACCGCATTACCTGATAAAATCCTCTCCGCTCTGTTGGGTGCTCGTGAATCCAAAGACCTGAAAAAAGTTCGTCAAAACGGTCTTTGTTTTTGATGTCGTAATAAGCCTCTAACATACTCACAAACAGACTCTTACCAAACCTTCTCGGACGTCCGAAAAACAAATAACTGTCGCCGTCCTCTAAGACGGAGATAAACTTTGTCTTGTCCACATAATAGAGGTTGTCCCGACGGATTACCTCAAAATCACTGATGCCCGAAGGCAGATGTTTAATCTTTCCCATAATGCTGTGCGTTTTTCGGATTTGACGCAAAGTTAATAAATAAAGTTTGAAATGCCAATTAATTTTTCAAAATCGTCTTTGCTCTTTTGGTGTTGCCGGTGGCGGCTTTTACTTCGAGGAGGACACACTCGTTGTTTCGACGGATTACAAAATCAAACGCTTCTTTTCAGGATTATTTTTCCAATCCAAAAGCGTCTGTTCAATCTTCCTTTGTAACATATTATTAATCAAATGTTTGACATTTTTTCAAGGGACTTTTCTCCTGAAACTTACATTTTTTCAAGGGACTTTGCAAATGATTGGTTAAAAATGTTGTCGCAAAATTTTATACTTCCTCACCCCAAAAATATCATCATCTGCAATAAAAATTTTCTATAATCTCCAACATTTTCAGCAAAATTCTCCAATTCTCTCACTTCTTCTTGCCAAATATCTCATCCATCGCTAACTTTGCAATCGTAAAAATTCATAAACAATGACAGATTTTTCTACATATAACTTCAATTATCGCGAGGATTTCACCCTTGAGAATCCAACACATTCTTTGGGTGCATTCATCGGATATGATCGATGTAGCGATGTCTGTTGTTTCTTTTAATATTGGGGATATTATATCTTCTTTTTCCCCCTGCAATTAATTTTGCAAAACTTTTCTTTATCCATATACATAGTCTTTTTTTTAAATAACATTGCATAATTATGGCAGTTTATAACAACATTTTGGACACTATCGGCAATACGCCGGTTGTTCAACTTTCGCACTTGAACACGGGCGTTAGTAGCCTGTTCTTAAAACTCGAAAATCAAAATCCGGGCGGCAGCATCAAGGATCGCACAGGCTTGAATATGATTGTTCAGGCGGAAAAACGTGGCGACATCCATCCCGGCGATCTTATTGTAGAGGCTACGGCGGGCAACACAGGTCTTGGTCTTGCACTTGCAAGTCGTTTGAAGGGCTACAAGTTGCTCCTTGTGATCCCCGACAAAATGAGCACCGAAAAAATAAACCATCTCAAAGCCCTTGGCGTTGAGGTAGTTATCACTCGTAGCGACGTGGGTAAGGGTCATCCCGAATATTATCAAGATCTTGCGGCAAGAATTGCCAACGAGCGTGGCGGATATTTCATTAATCAGTTTGAAAACCCCGACAATCCTGACACTCACGCACATACCACCGCCCCCGAAATTTGGGAACAAATGGAGCACAAGGTTGACGCCGTAGTTGTGGGTGTAGGTTCATCGGGTACGCTAACAGGTCTGACAAAATTTTTCAAGGAAGTAAGCCCGCAAACAGAATTCATTCTCGCCGACCCAAAAGGCTCTGTGCTTGCCGATTACATCAATCTCCACAAACTCCGCAACGATGCAGGATCGTGGTTCGTGGAAGGCATAGGCGAAGATTTCATCCCGAAAATCGCTGATTTTTCGCTCGTCAGAAAGGCGTATGAAGTAACCGACGAGGAGAGTTTTTCGGCGGCAAGACTCTTGCTCCGTGAGGAAGGAATTTTGGCGGGATCATCAACGGGAACGCTTCTGAGTGCCGCCCTGCGCTACTGCCGTGAACAAACCACTCCCAAACGCGTGGTGACAATCGCCTGCGACAGCGGCAACAAGTATCTCTCAAAAATGTTCAACGACAGTTGGCTCAACGAAAAGAATTTGCATTTGAGCATTTAGAATTGACAATTCATAATTCATAATTCATAATTCGTAATTCATAATTCGTAATTGTTATGACAGCATTTTCAACAAGGGCGATCCATAATGGTGAAGAACCCGATTTCAGAGACGGGGCAAGCGGCGATGTGGCTGTTCCGATTCATTTATCAACAACGTTTGCAAGGCTCAGAGCCGACTCACCCACAGCTGGTTACGAGTACACACGCAGCCTCAATCCAACTCGCAAGGCGTTGGAGGAAAAACTTGCAGCCTTAGACGGCGCAAAGTATGGTTTGGCGTTTTCGTCCGGCTTGGCGGCGGCGTCCACGGTGATAATTTCGCTATTGAAGGCGGGCGACAATGTGATTGGTTTCGACGACCTTTACGGCGGCACTAGGCGACTTTTGAGCAATGTTTTTGTGAATTTTGACATCTCCGCAACCTACGTGGACGCCACAAAACCCGAAAACATCGAAAACGCCATCACCCCTAAATCCAAACTTATTTGGATAGAATCGCCGACCAATCCGCTGATGAAGTTGGCGGACATCAAAGCCATTGCGCAAATCGCTAAAAAACACGGACTTATACTCGTGGTTGACAACACTTTCCTCTCGCCGTATTTTCAACAGCCGTTGAGTTTGGGCGCTGACATCGTGGTTTACAGCACAACCAAATACATCGGCGGACACAGCGATGTTCTCGGCGGCTCTGTGGTGCTCAACAACGAAGATTTTTACAAAAAAATCGCTTATAATCAGAACGCTGTGGGTGCGGTGCTTTCGCCGTTCGACAGTTACCTGACCCTCCGTGGCGCCAAAACCCTCGCCGTGCGTATGGAACAGCACCAAAAAAACGCATTGGCTTTGGCTGAATTTTTGGAAAAATCGCCCAAGGTGAAACGTGTGCATTATCCGGCGTTGAAATCGCATCCGCAGCACGCTCTTGCAGAGGCTCAGTCGTCGGGTTCGAGTGGAATTTTCTCGTTTGAACTCGTTGGTACATTGGACGATGCGCAGAATTTCCTCTCAAAACTCAAACTCTTTGCCACGGCAGAAAGTCTCGGCGGCGTAGAAAGTCTCATCGAGATTCCGGCGATAATGACCCACGCCTCCGTGCCCAAGGAAGTCCGCGAACAGAACGGCATTTCTGACACGCTGATTCGCGTTTCGGCAGGCATCGAGGATACCGATGATTTAGTGGCGGATTTCCGTCAGGCGTTGGGCTAAACAGTTGAATTGTAATTTGCAGCAAAATTGATTAAAAGTATGAAAAAAATCAGACCCGAGTTTCAGGAGGATGTTTCTGAAACTCTGTTGATTCCGTTGTGTATGCGTGCCAAGGAATCGCAAAAGAAAAATCCGATTATCAAGGACAGGATTTCCGAAAAAATTCTTTCAAAATTGGATTACGACTTTAAAAAATTTGCGGCAGATGAGCGATGTCAACTCTGTATCTCTATTAGAACCAACTACTTCGACAATGCTTTGAAAGAATTTGTAAGCAAATACGATGATGCAGTGGTGGTGGTTGTGGCGTGCGGACTCGACCCAAGAATTGAGCGTGTGGCAATCAACAAAAAATATCAGACTTATCAAATTGATTTTCCCGACGTGATAAAATTTCGCCGCAAACTGTTGCCCGAAAGTCCTGAAAACAAGTACATTTCGGGCAACATCACCAACGACGAATGGGTCAAGGACATCAAGGAAAACCACAACGAAAGGCATTTTTTGTTCCTTCTCGAAGGCTTGTCGATGTATCTGAGCGAGGCACAGGTGAAACAGTTTTTCAAGACCGTTGACGAGAATTTCAGCAATGCGGAGATTCATATTGAGCGTGTCAACAAACTCCTCAGCCGCACCCAAAACGTCAAGTCGGTGAATCAGACCAAGGCGGTTTTCAATTGGGGTTGCGACGACCCTTTGGAAATCGAGCATTGGGGCAACTCGTTCAAATTCAAGGGCGAATACTATTATTATTCAGTTCCAAAACTCACCGAACTACGTGAACGTATCGGAAATGATGCGATTCTCTACCAAACCGATCCTGAATACAACCGCTCAATCGGCATTTGGAAGTATGAAAAATAGAAAGTTTTTTTCGGAGTGATATTTTCCTGTCACTCCGTTTTTTTTGTCTGAAATTTAAACGTGACAAAAATTTATTCCGAAATATTTGCCTTGTTTCAGACAAAAAAAGTGTTAAAACTTATCCCTAAGTCATTTTTTTTACCACTTAGGGATAAAGAATAGGTCGATTCTTTATCCCTAACTCATTTTTAAAACGACTTAGGGATAAATTATGCTTTTTCTTCCTATGCCTAACATCAGTCCCCATATATATTTGTGTATGTCTTTGGTATTGGCAAAATACGGTCACTGATTCGTGATAAATAGTTCAAAAATATTAACACAGCAAAGTTACTGATTATTTTTGATTTACCAAAACATTTACTGCTCTCCGCAAAATTCAGCCCTCAAAAGCCGTTTGTATCTTCACTTCTCCGCCTCGAAACTATCAAACCGCCTCACATCAGTCCCGCCATATACACCGGCAGAAATAGCACGCCGTTTTCTTCTTTGAGGTCGCCTGTGTGAAGCACCACGGGCGTGGAAACATAATCGTGAAAACGTTCTGTCATCTTTTTTAGCGATGAAAAAGTATAGTTCTTGCCGCTTTTGACCTCTACGGGGACAATGTTGTGGCGGCTTGTAACACGGCTTTTCGCCAAAAGGAAGTCGATTTCCATACGTTCCTGAGCATTTTCGGAGTTTTTGGAGTAAAAATACAAGTTGTGCCCTTTGGCTGTAAACATTTGGGCAACAATGTTTTCCATCAACATTCCTTCATTGATATCGAGTTTTGAGAGAAGTATTTTTTGATAAACCTCGTTGGTGACGATTCCGCGCTCGTCAAAGGCGTGACTAATCAACAGTCCCGTGTCGTTCATATAGCATTTGAGGGTGGTGCGTTCCTCGTTCATTTTCAAACCTATATTTGGTGCGGTGCTGTTGTAACAGATGTTTACCACACGCGAATCTTTGAGCCAAAAAAATGCATCGTCCAAGTCGCGGAACTTTGCGTCGGGCTTTACCGACGAAAGTTTGAATTTTTTTTCGTGGCGCGACAGTTGCGGCGGTATTTGGTCGAAAATTGACACTACTTTTTCCGCCTGTTCCGCAGCGTAGTTAAAAATATCGTTGCGATAAATATTCAGGATGTCGCGTTTTTCAGTGTCAACGGCATCAAAATCTTTGGTTTCAACGTATGTTTTCACAGCCTGAGGCATTCCGCCCACAATCATATACTGACGGAAAATATCCATCGCCTTACGGTGAAAAACTTGTCCCATCGGACGTTTTTCGTTGTACATCTTGGTGATGAAATCCCACAGCATCTCGTTGTCAGTAGCCCACAAAAACTCTTCAAAATCCATCGGATACATTTTCAAAGTGCGTTCTTCCGACGGTACAACAATGCCTTTGAGGTTTTTCTTGATGCTGACGAGCGAGCCTGTTTCTATATAGTCGTAGCGACCGTCGGCAACCAAAAACTTGATGGCGGCACGGGCGCGGGGACATAATTGGATTTCGTCGAAGATTATCAGCGACTTACGTTCTATCAGTTTCACCTTGTAATGTTGCGAAAGATAAAAGAAAAGCGTGTCCAAGTCCTCCAAATAGATGTCGAACCATTCGCGGACAGCCGCCGACGCCTTGTTGAAATCTATAAGGATATACGACTCATATTCGTTTTTGGCAAATTGTTCCACAATGAAACTCTTGCCAATGCGTCTTGCACCCTCAATCAGCAAGGCTACACTACCATTCCTATTTTGCTTCCAATCAAGCAGTTGCGAATATATTTTGCGTTTCAGAATCATAATCTTGCACCTTTTTGAGATTTTTCTGAGTGCAAATTTACACCTTTTTGAGATTTTTCGCAAGCCGATTTTACACCTTTTTGAGATTTTTCTGAGTGCAATTTTACACCTTTTTGAGATTTTTGAATCTCCACCGCCTTGTAACTCTCAAAATTTCTCTCTTTTGACGAGAATTTGATGACGAATTTTACAATGCGCTTGTTGGAATCAAGCAAAAATAATCCCTTTTTTAGATTTTTTCTTGACAAATATTTTTCTGTCGCTCCGTTCTTTTCGGCTGAAATTAAAATATATTTTCTAAAAATTTTAACTCCTTTAAAATAATTATCCAAATTTAGAAATAATATTGGATAATATATCTAAAATAACGAAATTTGCAGCATTAACCAATTAAATTTTAAGGCAATGAAGATAGAATATCACAAAACTTGGAGTAACAACCTCGGTAGAGAGATTGAGTACAAAACTTACGGCGAAAGCGGTCGCGGTGTTTTGGTTTTTCCTTCGCAAGACCAACGTTTCTACGAATGGGAAGACAACGGTATGATTGAAGTTTTGGCTCCTATGATTGAAGCCGGTGAATTTCATCTGATTTGCTGCGACAGCATCGATGCCGAAACTTGGAGCCGCACCTCTGGCGATTACAATGAGCGTATCACGCTGCACGAAAAATGGTTCAACTATATCACTGACGAACTAATTCCAATGATCAACAACGGAAAAAAACTTTTAGTAACCGGTTGCAGTATGGGTGGTTACCATGCAGGAAACTTCTTTTTCCGTCGTCCTGAATTGTTCGATGGAATTATTTCGCTCAGCGGACTTTTTCACGCTGATTATTTTTTTCCTAACTACCAAAACAAACTGATTTACTTGAATTCACCGCTTGATTTCCTAAATGATTTAAGCGAAAGGAACATCAAAGTAGGACTTTACCAAAACAAAACTATGATTTTTTGCTGCGGACAAGGTAACTACGAACGCGTAACCGGCAGCAGCACAAACAGATTAAAAGACGTTTTAGAAAAATTCAAACTCAACGCTTGGTTCGACATTTGGGGCAAAGATGTCAGCCACGACTTTTATTGGTGGCGTCGTCAAGCTAAATACTTTTTTGAAAAAATAGCCTACGAACATATCGGCAAGGCAGCATAAAAAACTCAAAAAAAATGTAGTATTTCACTTCTTTTGATGAAATACTACATTTTTAAATTGCACGAACAAAATAGCGGCATATATATTTTTGTGCCGAGAAAAAAATTAGGAAAACATCAAAAAAAAATGGTAGAAAAATTCGATTTTTGGTTTGAATCAGCACATGAAAACCGCAGGATTCACCTCTACTTACCGGACAATTATTACAATTCGGACGAAAAATATGCCGTCTTATATATGTTTGACGGGCACAACCTCTTTTTTGACGGCGATGCCACATTCGGTAAATCGCTCGGATTAAAAGAGTTTTTGGACAACTATTGGAAAAAACTAATCGTCGTGGGAATTGAATGTGCCAAAGACGATTGGACACGCGTTTGCGAATACTGTCCCTACGAACTCGACAGTCAGATTTACGGACATATTCCGGGCAGAGGTTATAAAACTTTCAAATGGATTGAAACCTCACTAAAACCGCACATCGACTACCATTACCGCACAGTGCCTTTTCGCGAAGCAACAGCCATTGCAGGCTATTCTATGGGCGGAATGATGGCACTTTACGGCGCAATTCATTTCAACCATATTTTCTCAAAGTCGGCGGTGATTTCACCTGCAATCGCCCCCGCAATGGATGCATTCAGATACGAAATAAACACGGGCGTTTTGAACCTCGACACAAGGATTTTCTTCTCATGGGGAAGCGTTGAACAACAGCGTAACAGCGGAATCGAAAACCGTATCCGCGAGATTGAATGGCTCGTTCAACAAAAAGGCGCGAAAACTTATCTTTTCAAAAACGAGGGCGGTGACCATAACGAAGCAAGTTGGCAACACGAAATACCTACATGGATGTGGTTTTTATGGGAGAACTAACAAATGAACGTAATATTTTTATCACCAAATTTTCCGTTGCATTTTTATAATTTTTGCAACAGACTCAAAGCCTTAGGCTGCAATGTTTTAGGAATTGGAGATTGTCCCTACGAGAATCTTAATAACAACGTAAAGTCTTCATTGACAGAATATTATTACGTCAGCTCTTTGGAAGATTACGACCAAGTAATGCGTGCGACGGCGTTTTTCACGTTCAAATACGGAAAAATCAACCACATAGAATCACAAAACGAATATTGGTTACAAACACAGTCGAGATTAAGGGAAGATTTCAACGTTGAAAACGGAATCCGCACCGCCGAACTTGAAAAAGTGAAATTAAAATCACAAATGAAAAAAAGTTACGCCAAAGCCGGAATCAAAACTGCGCGTTGTCTGTTGATAGATACGCAAGGCAAAGCCATAAAATTTGCCAAAGCCGTTGGTTTTCCGGTAATTATAAAACCTGACAACGGCGTGGGCGCAAGCAACACATACAAGATTAACGATTTAAGCGAACTTAACAACGTATTAAATAAAATTGATTGTCAAAACAAGGTGAATATCATTGAAGAATTTGTTCCGGGACACGTGGAAACTTTCGACGGAATCACCGACAAAGAAGGCAACATTTTGTTTTGTACGGGACAAGTTATGAAAATCACACCGCTTGCAATGCTTAGCGGCAACGGCGAAAACATCAGTTTCACAACCAATATGCAAAAATCTGATTTATTGGAAATTGGAGCAAAAGCGGTGAAAGCCTTCAACGTAAAACAGACGTTTTTTCATTTTGAATTTTTCCGTCTTGACCAAGACAAAGAAGGTCTTGGCAAAAAGGGCGAAATCATTGGTCTTGAAGTCAATATGCGTGCTCCGGGCGGCTACATTCCTGACAAAATGAATTACGCTTACGATGTTGATGTTTATCAAATTTGGGCGGAAAGTCTTGTATTTGGAGAAAACCGCAGTTTCAAAAACTATAATTTTAAACGGTATGTAACGCATTACGGACGAGGAGCAAATGTTTCGTACCGAAATTCGGCGGAAGAAATCCGTAAAAAATTCTTTGATCGTCTTTTGATAGAAAACATACCTCCAAAAAGTATTTCTGGCGGTATGGGTGCGCAAGTGTTTATACTTAAATCACAGAGCATAAAAGAGTTGGAACAAGACGGAGATTTTATTTTAGCAAAGAAATAAACAATATAGAAAAAAAATGTTTCATACAGAACATCCTGAAATAGCAAAACTTTTGCTTACAGGCAATTTCGGCATAGAGCGTGAGACTTTGCGCGTTAAGGAAGACGGACGAATGAGTCATCTTCCCCACCCGTTTAATCCAGACAACAGTCATATTGTCAGAGATTTTTGCGAAAATCAAGTGGAAATAAACACCTCGGTAAAGACTTCAACGCAAGAGGTATTTAACGAACTTAAAAGTCATCACGAAGAAATTTTAGACATTCTCTCAAAACTACCTGAAAAAGAAACCGTTTGGCTTTCAAGCAATCCGCCTTTCATTGAAAACGAAGAGGATATTCCCGTGGCAAAATTTTTCGGTAAAAGTTCTGACAAAACAGCTTACCGCGAATACCTTTCCAACAAGTACGGACGCTATAAAATGGCATTTTCGGGCATCCATTTCAACTATTCGTTTTCAGGAAACCTCCTTAGAAAAAATTTTGAAATTGAAACGGGAATTTCTGTCGGAAAAGGCGAGGAAACTCCTGAATATCAAAAATACAGCGACACATTGTATCTCAACCTCGCCGAAAACTGTTTGAAACACGGTTGGATAATCGTAGCACTGACTGCCGCGAGTCCGCTTTCTGATACTTCATTTTGGGCTCCGGGCGTAGAAAATTCAACCGTTTTTTCGGGAATGTCGTCGATAAGATGCTCTGAATTAGGCTATTGGAACTTTTTTGTCCCGACTCTCGACTATTCAAGCAAAGAGGGTTACGCTGACAGCATTGAACGCTATGTTAAAAAAGGATTGATTTCCGCTCCATCGGAACTCTACTACCCTATCAGACTAAAACCAAAAGGCAAAAATTTGTTGTCAACACTCAGATTATCAGGAATTAACCATATCGAACTCCGCTCCATAGACTTAAATCCGCTAACGGAATACGGAATCGATGTTCACGATATAGAATTTTTGCAACTTTTCTTGGTTTATCTTGCAAGCATTCCGAACCAAAGACTTGATGACAACGACCAAGTTCAATCAATTCAAAACATAAAATCGGCGGCGCATTTTGATATTGTTAACACCAAAATTATGTATCCTTCAAAACGCGCTTTAAGCATTACAAATGCCGTGTTTGAATTTTTGGATTCTATGCAATGGTTTTTCTCTCAGATAGATACGGGACAGAATCAGCATATTTATGACGTAATAGATTTTCAACGCAAAAAGTTTTCTGACCCGGACAAATACAACTACGCTCAAATAATTTTTAAAAAATACTCAGGGGATTTTGCTAAGAAAACCTTAGAAGAATCCATTTTAAATCGAAACAGAAATGTGTGAACTCTTTGGAATTAACAGTAAACGAAAAGTTGAGATAAACTCTTATCTTAAAACTTTTTACAGCCATAGCGAAAAGCATTATTCAGGTTGGGGATTAGCTTGCATTTACGGCGAGTCGGTATCGTTAGAAAAAGAAGCGATGAAAGCCGAAAGTAGTTTTTATCTCCGTCAAAGGTTAGCGCATCCGATTATAATCGACAACGCAATCGCCCATATCAGGCTCGCAACCGTGGGTTTGATGTGTTACGAAAATTGTCATCCCTTTGTAAAACACGACAATATGAACCGCTGTTGGACACTCGCTCACAACGGCACAATATTCGATTTTCCCGAATTAGAGTATTACAAAGCCACACAAGAAGGCACGACCGATTCGGAAAGAATTTTATATTATATTATTGACAACATCAACGAATTACAAAAAACTCTCAAACGGAAAGCAAATTTTGAAGAACGTTTTGAACTTCTTGACAATCTGTTATTTAAACTAAGTCATAAAAACAAAATCAACCTTTTGATTTGGGACGGCGAGTTTCTGTACGTGCATTACAACTATTCTAACACGATGTTTGTAAAAGAGATTGACGATGGTAAGATTTTTTCGACCCGTCCGCTTGAAGATGACGGCAGTTGGCACAAAGAAGAATTTCTTAAACTTCTCGCCTACCAAAACGGACATCTCGTAGCAAGAGGCAAGCACACTACAAAAGAGTATTCTGCGCCCGTAAGAGATTGGGAATACAGAGATTACGATTATTCATTCCTCTAAAACTATACAAAACGATGAATTTTATATTTATATCACCGCATTTTCCGCATACATATTGGGAATTTTGCGACAGACTAAAAAAGAACGGTGTTAATACCCTCGGTATTGCTGATGCGCCTTACGATTCTCTCAGCAACGAGGTAAAAAACTCTCTGACAGAATATTACAGGGTTGATAACCTTGAAAATTATGATCAAGTATATCGTGCGGTGGCTTTTTTTGCTTTCAAATACGGCAAAATAGATTGGATAGAATCCAACAACGAATATTGGTTGGAACAAGATGCACGCCTGCGCACTGATTTTCACGTTACTACGGGTTTGCAAGAGAGTCAGACGGCAGCCATAAAAGAGAAATCCGAGATGAAAAAATATTACATTTCGGGCAACATTCCCACGGCTCGACAATTAAGGGCATCTCAGGGTGTTAAAAATGCGCTTGAATTTGCCGAGATAGTGCATTATCCGCTCATTTGCAAACCAGACATCGGAGTCGGTGCAGGCGGCACACACAAGATTCATAACGCTGACGAACTTATTGAATTTTACAACAAGGTTGCCGACACACAAAACTATGTAATTGAAGAGTTTATTACGGGCGACATCTGCTCGTACGATGCGATAATCAATTCTTCAGGCATTCCGCTTTTTGAATCCATGACCGTTTGGCCGCCCTCGATTATGGACATCGTTAACAAGCATTTAGACCTCGCATATTACGTTGATAAAACCATTCCCGAACCGCTCCAAGAGATTGGCAGAAAGACAGTTGAAGCTTTCAACGTTAAAAGCCGCTTTGTTCATTTGGAATTTTTCCGTTTGGATTCTGATCGCGGAGAATTGGGCAAAAAAGGTGATTTTGTGGCATTAGAAGTTAATATGCGTCCGGCAGGTGGTTACACTCCCGATATGATAAATTATGCTCATTCAACCGACGTTTATAAGATTTGGGCTGACATGATTTGTTATGACAAATCGCAAGAGGCGAGCGCATATTATCACAACGGACGAAACGCACTTTCTTTGCCTTGGCACAATGAATATTATTGCGCATTTGCTTCACGACGGGATTCTCACAATTATGTTCATTCTGACGAGGAAGTAAAGGAACGCTATAAAAATCAGATGGTTATGTGTGAGCGTATGCCTGAAATTCTCTCCGGAGCAATGGGCAATCAAATGTTCACCGTCCGCCTCAATAGTTATGATGAAGTAAAAGAATTTGTAAATTTTGTTCACGCAAAGGAATAATTTTTGTATATTTGCCACATCATGAAAATAGAATACAGAAAACATTACAGCCATAACCTTGGGCGTGATATGGAATACAAGGTTTACGGACACGGCGGCAAAACTGCGCTTGTGTTTCCATCGCAAAACGGCAGGTTTTTCGACTATGAAAATTTCGGAATGGTTAAGGAACTTGCTGATTTTATTGAAAACGGGCGTTTGCGTTTGGTTTGTTGCGATAGTATCGATCCTGAAACATGGAGCAGCAACAGTTGGGACAAACACGCACGCATTGAGCAACATGAGCGTTGGTATCGTTATATTTGCGACGAATTGATTCCAGAAATCGGTGATGCAGGGCATTTAATCTCAACGGGTTGCAGTATGGGCGGTTTTCATTCGGCGAACTTTTTCTTCCGCCGTCCCGACCTTTTTGACACGTTGATAGCGCAAAGCGGACTTTACCACGCAAGTTATTTTTTCGGCGATTACAGCGACGAACTTGTCTACTTAAATTCGCCCGAAGATTATCTTTCGTGGATGCCTAACGATCATTATTTTTGGAACGAATACCGCAACCGACGAATTATAATCTGTGTAGGTCAAGGTAATTGGGAAGACGACCTTTTGGCTTCAACACGCCGTCTTGACACGATTTTAGCAAATCACGGCGTACCAGCTTGGTTTGATTATTGGGGTTTTGACGTTGCCCACGATTGGTGCTGGTGGCGTCCACAGATTAGATATTTCATGGAAAAAGTTTTGTATTAAGTTTTTTAACACCGAATTAAATCCTTAACGGTTTTTAATTCGGTGTTATTTTTCTGACAAATACCGATAATAGTTTATTTCTCCGTCATAAAAATCTACCATCAAAAATTATTTTAGGAAAATTATCTATATTTTTAGTTCTTCTTGGACAAAATCACCAACCATAATACTTTTGTGTCATAATTAATTGTAATTAAAAGGAAAAAAAATCATGGCACATATTCATCAATCAATAGCAGAACTTGTGGGAAAGACACCCCTTCTGCAACTCAACGGCTACAACAAGGCTAAAGACCTGAAAGCCACTTTAATAGCAAAACTTGAATATTTCAATCCCAACCAATCAGTAAAAGATCGCATTGCACTTGCGATGGTTGAAACGGCAGAGAAAGAAGGCAAACTAAAACCGGGCGATACAATTATCGAATTAACGAGTGGAAACACGGGCGTAGGTCTTGCTGCCGTTGCAGCTGCAAAAGGTTATAAATTTCGTGTTTACATTCAAGACCAAGTCTCGAAAGAACGTTTTCAGGTGATTCACGCTTTTGGCGGCAAAACGGTAAAACTTTCGGAAGTACCTGAAATTGTAGAAAGTTTTGAGAAAAACGGTCCGGATTTTATTGAATGTGTCAAAGCCTTGGAGCGTCATGTTGCGGGCGAGAAAAATCTATGGTTTGCTGACCAAACGCGCAATCCTGCGAATCCGAACATACATTTCAACACCACGGGTCCTGAAATTTGGAACGACACTGACGGCGATGTTGATGCTTTTGTGGCTTGCGTGGGCACAGGCGGAACGTTGTCAGGGGTTGGTAACTTTTTAAAATCTAAAAATCCTAACGTAAAGGTTTTCGGAGTTCAGCCCACTGAAGATTCGTTTCAATCGCCCGAACGTCCTAACCAAGAAGAAATTACAGGCGTTCACCCGTTTGAAAACACCAAAGAAGAATACATTCCGGCTAACTTAGACAGAAAAGTTTACGACGGCTATTTTGAAATTCACACCGACCAAGCATACGAAGCGGCTCGGTTGTTAGCGAAAAAAGACGGCATTCTTGTTGGTGCATCGTCAGGAGCGGCACTTTACGCAGCAACACAACTCGCTCAACGAGAAGAATTTGCCGGCAAAAAAATTGTAGTTTTACTACCCGATACGGGTTTAAGATACCTATCAACGCATTTGTTTGAAGAATAAAAATTTTTGGAACGTCATTATTGGCGTGTAGGGGCGTACCTTGTGGACGCTCCGCCATATCACATTTGGAACGTAACAAATATTACGGAGCGCACACGTGGTACGCTCCGTTTTTTTTGTATACTACCGTTGATTTTTTGTAGCATACACAAGGTTCGCCCCAACGCCCACCACAACATTTATCCAAATTTCTCACACAATTCCGCATAATTCGAATTAAACATTCTTCAAAATAATTAATATTTAGAAATAATTTCCAAATATTTCTTTTCTCTTGGATAAAATATCCACTAATTCTAATTTTGCCGCATAAAAAACAAACAAACTCTTGAATTGAAAATGAATATTAATTTATCTAATTCCAATTTGTCGGTCCGTGAAACCCGAATTGGGTCTATTACGGGCTACATCGGTTCGTTGAAAGACTTGGCGGAAAAATCGCAATGCGGCACGCTGAAAGGCTGTGCGCGGTGTTTTTCGCAGTCGAGCACGTGTCTTTCGCTATGCGGACTCTCGCAACTCGCCGGCATCAGGGATGTTGCAATCATTCACCACGGACCTTCGGGCTGTTCGGTAACGAGTAGCAACAGTTATTATATGTCGAAGGTAATGTCCAAAAAACGCGGCGTAACTTCCGACACCGTTTATGTCGGCACTGATATGAACGAAAAGGACACGATTTTCGGCTCAACCGAAGCCTTAAGAAAAATCATCTTTGAAGTAGACCGACGTTACAAACCGAAAGCAATTTTCGTGTCAAGTAGTTGTGCCACAGGTATTATCGGCGAAGACATCGACAGCATCGTCGATGAAGTGAAAGACGAAATTGCCGTCCCCGTGGTGGCTGTCCACTGCGAGGGTTTCAAGTCGAAAATTTGGGCTACGGGTTTCGACATTTCCGACCACGCAGTGTTGCAGGCGATTGTTCAGAAACCGCGTCCAAACGCTCCGAAAAACAACAAAATCAATTTCAAAAACTTCTTTGAATCGGCACGTCCCGAAATCATCGAAATGTTCAAGAATTTTGATTTGGACCCCGTTTTCCTCTACTGCAATTCCACCGTCGAGGAACTTTCAACACTTTCCGAAAACCTTGCAACCACCTGTATCTGCGGCACTTTGGGCAACTACCTCGGCAACGCCCTCGAAGAAAAATACGGCGTGCCATACGTGCGCTCAATCAATCAGTGCGGCATCACGGGTTTTGAGGCTTGGCTCAGGGAAATTGGCCGCGTCACCAACCGCAGCGAAAAAATTGAGAAATACATCGCCGAACAGCGCGCCATTTATCTTCCTCAGATTGAAGAAGTTAAAAAACAACTCGAAGGCTTGACTGCTGTCCTTGGAATGGGTCCGGGCTACACATTCGAAGTGTCGAGGGTTTTGAACGAACTCGGCATCAAGGTGGTTTGGGCGTTGGCTTGGCATTACGACAAGAAATATGAAAACGGCGACGTTCCGCCTTCGATGAAATATCTGTTGGACAACGACATAGACTTTGAAACGTCGGTTGCCGACCAACAGAACTACGAGGTGATGAACATCCTGAGAAAATACAATCCCGATATGTACCTTTCGCGCCATCCGGGCAGCACAGTTTGGGCGATAAAGAACGGTACGCCTGCGGTTTATGTCGCCGACGAGTATATGATTTTCGGCTACAAGCACACGTTGGAATTTGCAAAAACCGTCCTTGACACGGTTCAAAACCGCAGTTTCGAGGCCAACCTTGCAAAACGCTCCAAACTACCCTACACCCAATGGTGGTACGAACAGAATGTGGACAAGTTCTTTGAAAATAATTGACAATGCACAATTGACAATTGACAATGAACAATGAATAATGGACAATGGTTTATTCCGAATGGAATTGTCAATTGTCAATTGTCAATTGTCAACTAAAACGAAACGAAAATGGCAAAAATACTTGATAAACAGAGATATAAATGTGCTTTGGCGGCGATGCAGACCGTTCAGGCAATCGACAGAGCGTGCCCGATACTACATTCAGGACCGGGTTGTGCACAGAAACTTTCCGACACAACGGGTTCGTCGGGCTACCTTTCACCGCAGATTTTCCCGTGCACGTCAATCAATGAAAAAGACGTGGTTTTCGGCGGTGTCAAGAAACTTTCAACAACCATTGAAAACGCGCTCAAAGTAATTGACGCTGACCTGTTTGTGGTGTTGACCGGCTGTATTCCCGAAATCGTCGGCGACGACGCACAAGATGTGGTTTCCAAGTTTCAGGAAAAAGGCAAACCGGTGGTTTTTGCACCGTCGGCAGGTTTCAAAGGCAACAATTACAAAGGACACGAACAAGTTGTAGATGCGATAGTTACGCAATTTTTGGAACGCTCCGACGACCGCGAAAAAGGTCTTGTTAACCTTTGGGCTGACGTGCCTTATCAGGATCTTTTTTGGCTCGGCAACATCCGCGAACTCGAAAACCTCTTGACGGAAATCGGACTGAAACCAAACACAATTTTTGGCTATCAGCGCGGCATCGAGAACATCAAACGCATACCCAAAGCCGAGTTCAACCTGTTGGTTTCGCCGTGGGTGGGTCTTCAAAATATGAAGACTATGGAAAAACACCTCGGCATTCCGTACCTGCATTACCCCGTACTGCCCGTGGGCGCAACCGAAACGGGCAAATTTCTCCGCACCGTTGGAAAATTTGCCGGAATCGACAGCGAAAAAATCGAAAGTGTCATCAAAAAACACGAAGATTATTTCTATTATTTGATTTCGCGTTACGCCGATTTGTTTTTGGAAAACCGCGTGATCAACAAACAGTTCACCTTGGTTGCCGACGCCCAATATTCATTGGCTATCACCAAGTTTTTGGTGAATGATTTGGGATTGATTCCCGCCCGTCAGTTTGTCACCGACGACACTCCCAAAAACTATCAGGACGCCATCACCGACGAATTTCAAAACCTCAACTACGGCATCAAAGCCGATGTTTCGTTTGAGACCGACGGTTACAAAATCCACGAGCAAATCCGCAGCCACGATTATCACGGCTACCCGCTCGTCCTTGGCGGCTACTACGAAAAAGAGGTCACCGAATCGTTAAAAGGCAACTTCCTCAACATTTCGTGGCCTGTTTTGGACAAAGTGGTGTTCGATAGTTTCTACGCAGGTTACACCGGCGGAATCCGCTTGATAGAAGACATTTACACGGTGGCTGTTCAACGATTCAATTAGCATTTTATTCATTTTCAAGACAAATAGTTTTTTATGGCGGAGCGGGGGCTTGACAAAAGTTTCCGCTCTGTTATTTATCTATACTCTTTGAAAATGCGATAAACGTATGTATATGATTGATTATCTAAATCATTGTTAGCGATTGCATTTTTGATATTTTCTTCGGCACTAGTAATGGCACGATCAAGATTTCCGACTGTGCAAAGTTTTTCGACCCAAGAAGAATTTTTGACGTAAGTTTCATCTTTCAATATGTTACATAATTTTTTGTCGGTTTTTGGAAAGAAAGATTTCATATAATCTGATAAAATCCTTTGCAATTTGGATTTTGGACCGCACGATTTAAATAATTCCGTAAAGTTATCAAAATGAAGCAGAAACCAATATTCAATACTTGGCATACTATGACAAATAATTACAGAATCATTATGGACATATTCTCCACAAAATCTTTTGAATTTTTCCAATTCAGTCTTTCCTTTCTTGCGTATATCGTCCAAATCAAACACACAGAAAATTGTTGCTCCTTCATTTTTACTTTGAATTGCTTTTATTATTTCGGGAAATATATTTGCATACTGATTTTCTGCCCCAAAGTATTCAGGCTCAATTCTGAATTTATATTTGGTAATCTTGGAGATGTGTTCAAAATAGTAACGTTCTGTATTTTTGCCGCCACTGATTATAAAAGGAAGCAACGGATTGAGTTCGCGTTGCCCCTCCTTAGACAATTCTTTTAACTCTTCAAAGTATTGTTCTTCATCAACACTATCTCTTAAAATTTTTTCCATAATATTCTAATTCATAGTTGCACCAAAACGCTTGTTTCTATATGCCTCACGAATAGATGACAGACGGTTAACACCCCGAAAATCAGTTAACTTATACAAATCTGTAACACCCGACTTCTTTTTTTCCGTGAACCAAACCGAATCTTTACGGATTAAGTTGTTAATCAAATCCAAAAGTCCGTCATTATGAGTTGTAACAATAAGTTGTGACGTTGAATTTGCTTTCAAAAACTCAAAAATCATTCTTTCTAAAAGTTTTGGGTGTAGCGATGTTTCAATCTCATCAATTGCCAAAAAAGCATTTTTTTTCAATGCGTTGTATAATGCCGCTTCCATACCAAAGATTCTGATAGTACCCTGGGATTCTTTATCTTTGCCAAGTTTGAATTGGTATGATTCTTTTCCATTTTCGTTTTCAACAGTGTGTTCAAAAAAGGCATCAATTTTTGTATAAAATGCCTTGTCAGACACATTGACGTCTGAAACATATTTTTTTAAATTGGCAGCGACGTCATTAGCAAATAACGATTCAAATAAATCATTTGGAATAGGCTTTTTCGTTACATTTGTCTTAATATCCGTAATATTAAAATCAACTGCATTTAAAAAATTAACCAAATAAGATGTTAGTTCGTTATCATCGACAATTTTTCTAAGCGCGTAATTTGTAAGTTTAGTATCGGGGGCAATCATTTCTATAAAATTCTTTATAAGATAGTCAGTTGCAGTATCGACAAAAGGAATAATTGCATTCACTTTTCTGCGTGCTGCAAAGAATGACATATTTTTCAAGCAATTGAGTTCGATTGTTTCTCTGACTGCCTCGCTAACTTTTAGTTTAGAACTACTACCAAACTCTATGACAGATCTGTTATTATCAAGAAATCTTTTAAAAAGCATGGTAGGTTGAGTGTTTTCGTAATAAGATAATTTTTCAAGGTAAACTTGATTTCTATCAAGCTCCAACTGATAACGATATTTTGTTTTCGATACCCAAAATATCAAATCAAACATTGTTGGTTTCGTTACAGAAATCTGGTCAAGTTTAAAAGGTTCAACTTGTGTTGCTTGATCAGGATCTTTCGTACTGTTGAACCAAAAATGATACAAAAAGTCAAATGCGTATAGCAAATTTGATTTTCCTGACGCATTATAACCATACACTATGGCAAAACGCAACAGCCGTGTGTTGTCGTTGATTTTCACTACTTGATAATCCTCGGCAAAACGATCGTTTGATGCCTCGAAACTGAAAGTAACTTCGTCTTTGAACGAGAGAAAATTTTTTATTGTTAGTTTTTGTATCATTTTTGTTTGCGCTATTTTGATTAACGCTGCAAATATAAAAATAAAATCCTATTATTACCAAATTTTATTTTGGAAATTTGCACAAAAAATGCAAATTTTAAAAATAAATTATCAAATATCGGTATTGCTGTTAATTTGTAGGTGACAATTTATTCGCCAAAAAAAATTATTTCCTTTTTTGATTTGTAATTTTAAATTCTTAGTTAAAACTTTCTACACGACACTCCGATTATAGAAATATTATCCAAATATCTTATTTTGTTTGGAATGATATTCCACACGTTATACTTTTGCATCATCAAACAAAAATCTATCGACAATGAGTAAAGACTTAGAAATAAATCATCCGTGCTTTTCAAAAGGCAACGCCACCACAGGAAGGATTCACTTGCCGGTGAGCCCCGCTTGCAATATTGGTTGCAGGTTTTGCCACAGGGTTTTGAACGACACCGAAAACCGTCCGGGTGTTACAGCCAAGGTGATTACGCCCGAACAGAGCATCACCGTTTTGGAAAAAGCGTTGAAAATCTGTCCCGACATCCGTGTTGCGGGCATTGCGGGTCCGGGTGACACGCTTGCCACTAACGCCGCATTGGAAACATTCAGGCTGATTGACAAGCATTTTCCGAAATTACTCAAATGTATGAGTACCAACGGATTGTTGCTCAACGAAAAAGCCGACGAGGTGATTGCTGCCAACATCGATTCTCTGACTGTTACTGTAAACGCAGTTGACCCCGAAATAGAAGCAAAACTCAATAAGTTTATCATCTACCACGGCAAAAAATACGACGCTATTGAAGGTGCTAAGATATTGATTGAAAACCAATTGAAAGGTATCAAGAAAATCGCCGACAGCGGAATTACCGTAAAGGTCAATACAGTTTTGGTTCCGAAAATCAACGGCAGCCATATCGCAAAAATTGCCGAAACGGTAGCCGCTGCGGGCGCGACAATTTACAATATCATCCCGCTCATACCCACTTTTGAACTCAAAAACGAAAAAGCGCCGCTCTGTTTTCAGATAGAACAGGCACGCAAGGACGCCGAAAAATTCATCGGAGTTTTCCGCCACTGCAACCGTTGCCGCGCCGACGCTGTGGGCATTCCGGGCAAAAGCGAATTTTCAAAGGAAGTTTACAGTCAGGACTTTAAATTGGAGGAGACTTTTTCGCATGGATAAGAGCAAAATTTTCAGGGTGGCGGTGGCTTCTACCGACGGTTATACCGTTGACACTCACTTCGGTAGGGCTAATGACTTCTACATTTATCAGTATTTGATAGACGAATGGATTTTTGTAGAAAAACGCAATGTAAAACCCGTGTGCCAGGGCGGTCAACATTCCATCGCAGCAATGGAACATAATGTAGAACAATTCGCAGACTGTCAGTATGTTGTGGCTTCCAAAATCGGTACCGGCGCGATGTCGGTGTTGCAACAAGAACACCTCCAGGCGATGGCTTTGCCCGGCGATATCAACGAGGCGTTGGAAAAGGTTTCAACATATAACGAGATACAGAAATTGTTTGGATAAACCTTAATTATTTCTCTTTCAACGCCTCTATTTTTTTTTGAATCAAGCTTCACAACAGGATACTGATAATTATCTATTTCAAACCTTTATTTTCTCGATTTTTAAGTTTGTTTTGATTAACAACTTTGCGCTCTTTTGAAAAGAAGTCGATAATTTCTATTGACAGAGGAAGTTGCCTTACTTGCGATAATTAACATCAACGATGTAAGGTAATTGGTTGAGGGTAAAAAAATCACCCTCAACGTGCCTCTGTTAAGTTTTTGAGCGTAAGCGCGTTCTTCAATTTTTTTCATACTATATAATCTTTTTAATTCCGGTTTCATTTCCTAATCAACTCTATTTTTTAGTTAGGCATCTTAAATATTACCAAAAAATTTAAAATTAAATTAAAGTCAAAAAACTTTTTTTTAAACGATAATTACGTTTAAGAGGATTGTCGGAAATAATAAATTAATGTTTTAATTTTGGCTTTCGGCAAAAAATTTGTTAAAAATTATAATGTTAATAATATAAAAACAGCTTAAAATTATGCAGGGAATTTTTGATTTTTTTACACGAGGAACGTTAAAAGGCAAGGTTTTAACAGGTTTGTGTGCGGCGGCTTTGCCATTGGTAGTTATGGCAATTTTTATGTTTTTTAAAACAACAACTATCAATTCGCATGCTAACAGCCTCGCTAACAAATATTTGGAAATTGTAAAAATGTGTGATGCAACTGACGAAACAAGCTATTTGGCTGTATTACAAATAGAAGAATATGTCAGAGACCGTGCAGATCACGAATTAGAGGGAAATATCGGTTACATGGACGATGCCGCTGCATATTTGGATACTTTGCACCAACTTCTTGACGATAAGGCATTTAATGACAGTTTGCGTATTTCTTTACACGGTCTTGAAGAGGTAAGAAGCGATTTCAAAGAGATTTTTACTACAGGATGGCACGCCAACGAAAAAAGACTTGATACATGGGAAAAAATCACTGAAATCAGAGAAGAATTAACAGACAACCTTTTGAATCTCAGTAGCAAAGGTAATGACATCACGGCTGTACTTGCTGAAAGAGCCGTTAGAATGATTCATGATGCTACACAAATGGATTCTCTTGATATTGACGGTTCGTTTGACAATAATAAAATTAAAATTTCGAGAGTACTTTCAAGGCTTTCTCAAACTGCGCCTAATTCCGAAATGCAAACTATTAATTCCCAGTATGCTCAAATATCGGAACTTGCTAAAACATATACTCAAAATTCTTTGATTGCTTTTGAAAATATGCATGCAATCAGTCAAAAAAGTTTTGACGGATACAATTATCTTTACGAAATTCAGCAAGTAATTTCAAATTTGGTTGACAGTACAGCAAGCGATATCGAAACTTCGTTGTCTTACACTAAACTATTGATAATAATCGGATTGCTGATTTCGCTGTTTTTACTTTTTGTAACAGCACAAATCATGATACAAAAGACAGTAGTACCACTGAAAAAAGGTATCCAAGCGGCTACTGATCTCTCGGAAGGAAATCTTAATATCAAGATAGAACAATCTGATTCAAAAGACGAAATCGGACAGTTGATAAATTCCATGTCACGACTTTTGGAAAATATCAAACATATCATAAAGTCAATTACCGATTGTTCTGAAGAAATTTCTGCTGCAAGTACAAGACTAAACAAAGCAAGCGGTTTTATGACATCGTCAGCCAACGACCAAGCAGCTTCGGCAGAGGAGGTATCCTCATCAATTGAGGAAATGTCAGCAGCAATCAGTCAAAACAACGACAACGCACGCGAAACCGAACATATCGCCGTAAATACTTCTAAAACAATTAAGAAATGCAGCGAAACAGCCGAAAATTCTGTTAGAACAATGAACCTGATTGCTGACAAAATTTCGATTGTTGACGAAATTGCATTTCAAACAAATCTTTTGGCTCTTAATGCCGCAGTTGAGGCCGCAAGAGCAGGCGATCACGGTAAAGGTTTTGCAGTTGTAGCAGCCGAAGTCAGAAAACTTGCTGAACGAAGTGCAATTGCCGCTAAAGAAATTGACGTGGTTTGTAAAGAAGGTCAAGCTGTAGCAAAAGATACCGGCGAGACGTTTACCTCGGTATTGCCTGATATTCAGAAGACTTCGGTGCTGGTTCAGGAAATTGCAGCTGCATCTTCAGAACAGGCAATGGGCAGCAACCAAATCAATACTGCCGTTCAACATCTTAACGAGACCACTCAACAATTTGCATCATTGGCTCAAGAGATGTCGGACAACAGTAATGTACTTTCCGACCTTGCTGAAAAACTTTCGGAACTTATTAAATTCTTTAAAACAAATTAAAAAAGAAATTATCAACAACGGAAAAAACAGAATACACGAATTTTATAAATTTTCCATTCTGTGATTTCCGTTGTTTTTTTATTATTTTAGTTAATTCAACATCATAAAATTACCGCTAAAAACACCGTAATTGTTAGAAAAGCGGACTTTCAAACCTTCCTGAATTTTTATCTTTTGGAGTAACCTCATCAAAAACAACGGAATCGCATTGTCAACAAGATTTTTACACTGAAAATCAAGAAACATCGAAAGGCATATTTTTTGCAAATAAAATTAAACAATAATCTTAAATAAAACTATTATGAATTATTTTAAAACAAATCTTTGCTTAATTGCGCTGATGCTGATATCAATGAGCATTTCTGCGCAAAACACTTATCCGGAAGAAAAACGAAATGCCGAATATGCCATAACGGTAACTTACAACGGTCAAAAACCCGGAATCAACGATTTTATCAACGCGATACTTGATGAACCCGAAGACGAATACAACGGAGCTCTTGCCGAGACGTGGGAAAATTACAAAACAAATAAACCGTTAGGAGACTACAAAGTAACAGTTGACGCCAAAAACGGTTATGTTAGTTTTGAACAAAAAAGCGATGACGGCTACGTCGCAAAAACAGAATTTTGCTATTGGAATTGCTCTGACACAAAGCATAAAGTTGTGGCTCAATCACTTCAACTTTACCAAAACGGTAAAATTGTTGAAACAGAATTTACAGGCGTAAATTTCTTCATCTACAACAATGCTGCAAAAAAACTTTATTACAGTACAACATCTGACATGAATATTGATTTGGAAATTGACGGAAATGTTTACGGCATTGCGTACAACCTTCCGCGCGTAGGAAAAGACATCACCGCCAATGTATATTCCAAAAATGGCAAAAAAGATGTTGTTATAAAATGGAACGGATTGCGTTTCGATAAACAGAAATAAATTTTAGTTTTTTTTAACATCAATTATAAAAAATGGAGCAGCGAACGGATTTTTTGTTGTTCCATTTTTAGTTTAAAAGAGAATCCCGTGGTTTTCTGTGATTATTTTTATATTTTAACAGGAAACATCAAACAAAACAAAAATCAATTAGAAACAAAATAAATTATTAACACAAAAATTTTATACAATATGAAAAAATTATCATTATTAATCCTTTTTGCAGTTTTTACTGTATTTGGAGCAAAAGGCCAAAACTTGTTGAAAACCGATTGGTCAACAGGAGATATGCATCTTTACTGTCACGAAGTTAACGGTTCAACCTACACATTTTCAGTTGGATTTATTCATGATGCCGGTGGTGACTTAATTCTGAAAAAAGTTTCGGAAAATGTATTTGAAGCGGTTAATCCAGAGAACTTTAAATACGGTGCAACTTACGTGAAAGCCACACTAAAAACCATTAATTGTCCAAAAACGGGAAGTACAAAATATTTTCGTTTTGAAGACGCAAAAGGCAATCTCCTCGGCATTTTCCCACAATACAACGATAATTATTCCGACATGACTACGATGACCGACGTTTTGGAAGGCACTTACAAAGGCAACGACGGCAAAACTTATATTTTCAACGGTAAAACATTGACAATCAACGGTCAAAGTTCTGAAATTGAACCATTGCAATGTGAATTCGGATACGTAAACGGTTTCAAATACAAAGGCACAAAATATTGTTTCAAAATTTCAGAAAAAGGCATAAACCTCTATACCACAAACACGGATGATTCAGAATTTGAATACAAACCGGACAAACTTTGGGTAAAACTTACTTCGGAAGACAAGACAAACGACGGACGTTGGACTGTTACAAAAAACAAAATTGTATTGGAAGCTTATGTCGGATATTATACAAAAAGTCTTGCAAGAATAATGCGCAACGAAATTTATGCTCGTCACGGTTATAATTTTAATTCTGCTGACTTGAAAACATATTTTGGTAGCAAGCCGTGGTACAAACCCGTTGCAAACAATTCTCAAGTAAAACTCTCTGAATTGGAACAACTTAACATCGAAATTTTGAAACATTGCGAAAATAATTTTACATGGACAGACAATAATGTAGATAAATAATCAATCAAAAAAATTATTACAAATTATATAAAAACTCAAAATAATTTCTACTTTAGCGGCATTGATTTATCATACAAACAACTGAAAACCATGAAAAAAAACAACCTTATCATCTTAGCCCTCGTACTTGCATCGTGCGGCGGCTCGCAACAACAAAATCAAAATTCCGTTGAAAACAATTCTCAAAACGCAACAGAACAGTCTGAAATTCAGAACTTTGAAAATATCGAAGGCAATCCGGCTTACGATGTTTCCAAGATGTTGAACTCGCCGAATAGCGATTGGTCTTATACTCCGGACAAAAATAAATTGAAATTTTCGTTCAATTCTCAAGACGAAGAATACGACCTTGATGTTACAAATACTGTACAATGTTACCCGATGGACGGCGGCGGATATTTGGCAATTCACACGATTACAAAAGAAGGTTTTCTTGGTGACGGTTTTATCGACGAAGTTGCAAAATTTGATGTTTACACCTATCAAGACGGCAAATTAACGCCCCAAAAAGATGTTCTGCCACAGCCTAAATATCAGGATTTTGAAGCTAACGACGAACTGCTTGCAAAGGGGCAAAAAACTTGTTTTGAAAAGGAATGTAAAAAACAAGAAGATTACATCTACAGACTATTTACGGGTCAGAAAATACAAGTCGGCGCATTGGAAGATGAAGCTTTTCCGAACACTTTTTACGAATGGGACGGTAAAAAATTTGTACCGATAAATTCAACTTCTGACACTCGAAAATACAATGTAGCACGCCCCGGCGCACTTGCGATACTGCAAACCGGCTCTACTGCTCCCAAAGATCTGAAAGGTTATCAAACCGAAAAGAAAGGTAACAACCTGATTTTCAAACGCAACGGTAAAGACGAATTTATTTTGTCACTTGGAGCAAACGATGCAATTGATACAATCACGATTGTTGGCGAACGACTTACTTACGCGATGTGTTCTGCGGGAAGTTGCAATCCGTTCGGCGTGGGATTTTCGCCCGTAGACGACAGTTTCGGAATGCAATACAGCGGCGTAAACGACTATTTTGTTTTCAAAAATGGCGTTTGGGTACGTGTAATTGAAAACGAAGACGGTATCATTGAATTTTACACCACGAAAGACGCGCTCAAAAACGAAAAAGGGTCAGAAGGCAAAACTGTAAAACCATCGTCAGAAGATCCGTTCAGCGGCAAAAGTATTGCTGACGAAAAAGCAAAAGTTTCACTCGTAAAGATTTACAAAAGTAACTCATTTTGTGAAACTTGCTTTCAAAAATCCGACGAGGAAAATGTTGCGAAAATCCGTAAGATGTACAACGATATTGTCAACAACAAAGATTTAATCAAAAAGAGCATAGAAATCGAGGATGAAGAATCCGGCTATCCTGCCGAATACAATTATTTTTATAACAACGACAAACTTGTTATGATTGAATTTTCATCAGGCGACGGTACGATGTATGACCAAAAAATCTACATGGAAAACGGTTATGCGTATTTCAGTTTGGTAGAAACAACATATCCCGACAATTCAAAAAAAGTTGAAAGGATTTATATTTGTGCAGGAAAAATTTTCAAGTATCTTGACAACAACAAAAAAGAACTTGATGTAAATCGTGACGACGATGCAGTAAGAGCTCAAACGAGCTTGAACACAATTGTTAACACCGCATTGAAGCACGAAAAAGAAGCAAAATAAATTAAACAAACCCAAAATCAATATCAAACATGAAAAAACAGTTATTAATACTCTCAATTCCGGCTTTGACATTGCTTTCCTGCGGCGGAAATCCAAATCAAAGTCAAAACAACACTCAAACTGCCGACACCGCAACTAATTGCAGCACAACAACCGACAATACGGCTACACCAAAAGAAGAAAGTGTTTTGCAACAAGTATGGAATCAAATAAAATTCGACGGCAAAGATTGCGTTCATGAACCGGATTTTCAAGGAGATACAATTAAATTTCAAGCCGAATGCGGTCAGTATATCGAAGGCAACATCTATTGTTTTGCGTTAGAAGGAAATGCTTACAAAGTTTTGTTACATTTTTTCTCTTATCCGCTCAATCCGGTGGAATCGGAAGACAAAATGGATAGTTTCAACGATTTGTACCTAAAACAATTTGACTTCAAAGACGGCAAACTTACTGAATGTACAATTCAAGACGAACTAAAAAGGTATAAAGTTAACAGCAATATCTATTACAAAAACAACATCCTGAATATCACAAATTACGAAACCAATGAAGAAGCAGATTTTGTTTGGGACGGCAAAAAATTTGTAATTCAGCCAAAACAAGAATCTCAAACCGTAAATGCGAAGGATATTTTTATGAAAAAACATCCGGAAATCAAATCAATCGAATGGTATCAGGAAACCCCGCTAAAATGTTACGGCTATCCGGAAGAGGCTTGTGAAGGCTGCAACTCAAGCGAAGCATTGGCATGTTATCCGCTAAATGACGGCGGTTATCTTGTAGTTTTTGAAAGTGCATTCGGCGGTCCGGGCTGCTCTACGGAATACAGTTTTTATACACAAAAATTTTTAAACGACAAATTTACCAACGTTGACAAAATTTTGCCGTTACCACAATTAGACGATTTATTAAATCCCGACAAAACAGCAAATTACAAACAAGATATTGACGAATTCAGAAAACTTTATGAAAAGTCACCGGATAATTATTTGTGTTACGAGTTTCAACCGCCTAAGACACTTACAGTAAGACTTCATGCCTGGGACTGCGAAGAAGCAATTCTCAATATGGACAAAGTAATGCTTGATCCGTATCAAAACGACAAAGTGCCTCAATACAAATGGGATGGTGAAAAATTTGTAAAAGAATAGATGTCAACAAAAAAAATAACAATCATGAAAAGACAAATATTAATACTCACCATTGCCTCAGCGACACTGGCATCTTGCGGCGGTGGAAATACAACTCAGAATTCGGGCATAACAGCGGATACCGTTGCAACTGTTGCCTCACCCTCGGAAATCAACAAACAAATTTGGAATCAGATAATCAAGGACATCAAATTTGAAGTTGACTTAAAAGACAATCATTTTGAGAACAACAAAACTTCCGACGGTGTTGACATCAAATACGAAGGTGCGGAAATGAGCAATTATTTTGCATACAAATATTTTCCGTTGAAATCCGGCGGTGCAAAAGTTTACTCTTACATCACGGATTTCTTTCCGACCGATGGAAGTAAAAACCGTTTTGAATTTAAGGCATATATTTTTAAAGACGGCAAACTACAAGCAACCGCGTTAGAACCCGATTTGCAAAAACAAATTGAAAAATCCACCGACTTGGAAGACCGCCGCAACCTTTTTACAGATAAAGGAATCAAGTTTGCCGCAAGCGATGTAACATTCAATTGGGACGGAGAAAGTATGCAGAAACAACAGCCGGAACTTTTTGCGTGCGAAATTTTGAAACAAATATTCAAAGATCCCAAAGAATATGAAAGAGTAGCCAATGAAATTCAAAAAAAATATGCCGAAGATGCTTCAACCGAAGAATGGGGTTTGAAAGAACATCTTACATTTACAGCACAGCCCGACGACATGTATCCGGAAGAAGGCTATTTGGATTGTTTTCCGATAAAAACAGGCGGATATTTTGTGTTGTATTCCACGATGTCGTGCGGAGATTACGAACATTGGACGTATTATCCTTACGTTTACAAAAACGGCACACTCAGCGACGGCAAAACCATAATGCCGCATCCGGAAATCAACGACTTTTATTCCAACGCTGACAAATTTCCGAAAGAAGCGGCAGAAGTATTGAAATTGGCGGTTCAAAATCAAGAATACAGTTTCAACAACGACAAAGGCAAAATTACACTCACAGTAAGTTTTACGGCGATGGAATTGGACGAGCGCGGAGGAGTTTTCCCGAAACCGCTAAAAGGATTTAACCGCAAACAAGGATTACTTTTTCCTGATATCCAATACCATTGGGACGGAGAAAAATTTGCCAGAAATGCAGACAACAAACCGTATAAAGAAAATTTGCAGTATTTTGAAGTAATTCCGGAAAAATGGAAATCAACACTTGCCTACAAAGTAGCGCAAAAATTGAATTTGGAATACGACAACGAAGCAAGCGAAAACAACTATTTTTACAAGTATTGGAACGACCAAATGGATGCGCCCCGATATTGCGTGATGTGTTTTCCGCGCAAAGACGGAAGTTATTTGGTTTTGACCGGATACAACGAAATTTCGCTCAGAGAATACAAAACATATATCTACAACAACGGCGAGCTTTCTGAAACCGATTTCAAATTGCCGAAATGTGAACTTTCAGAAGTTTTGGACGAAAAAAAATGTCAAGGACTAGAACAAGAAATCTCAGCACTTGAAGAAGCGTACAAAAAAACGCCACAGTTTATAACGGCATACAATATAAATCCGGCTCCGGAGCAACAAACCGTATCAATTACATTCTCAATGACTTGGGAGGCAGACATCCCTTCCGAAATACGTCAAAAACTTTGGGGTATCGGCGATTGGCAAACCAATCCGAAATACAAATGGGACGGCGAAAATTTTGTAAAACAATAAAAACAGAAAAATCGGATTATTCACAATAGTCCGATTTTTTTATGACATTTTTACAAATTCAACGTCTGATTTACAACTTCAACAGAAATTTGGAGTTTTTCGGCAATCTGTTCCGGCGACATGCCCAATTCTGAAAGCAGTTTAATTGACGTTGCCAATTGATTTTGCTGTTCTCGCAATTGACTTTGCTGTTCCTGCAATTGTTGACGGCTTTCTTGCAATTGACTTTGCTGTTCTTGCAATTGACTGTCTTTTTCTTGCAACTGATGCTGGCTTTCCTGCAACTTTTGACGGCTTTCCTGTAATTGTTGACGGCTCTCTTCTACCAAAATATGTAAAGCCTCGTTTTCGTCGGTCACGTATTTTACATTCTGAAAATGGATTGACATCTCATCTTCTATTTTCATAACTTTTCTAAC
>JAFXZT010000129.1 GCA_017541145.1 Bacteroidales bacterium
AATTGCTACATCTTGGTATGATGTACCGCCGGTACATTTCCATGTTCCGATGCAACCTGACAACGGCAACTCTGCTTCGAGTTGTGCTGTTGTACCGCATGTGGTAACTTCTGAACCTGCATTAGCTGTTACGCTTTCGTTAGTAATTTCAACGTCAGCAGTAGCCTCAGGACAAGAGCCGCCTTTAACATGCCATGTGAACTTAGTAGTACCATAAGGCAAGTCTTTAGCATTGATTACATTAGAAGTAGATTCTTCTTCGAATGCAACATTGTCTCTTGACTTGGTCCACCAACCGTCAATACCGTAGATGTTCTTAACATCGTTAGCTTGAAGTTTTATAGTGTTGCTACAAATAACCTGTGAAGGTGTACTGATATTCGGAGCATAGTACATGTTCTTGATGATAAGAGGTTCTGACTTCTTAGAACATACAACTACGCCATTAGTCTTTCTTTCAATTACCCAAACAAATTCAGCCTCATCGTTTTTCGGCAAATTAGTAACGGTAATATTAGGATTGGTCAATACATTATTACTACCTTGTACCAATTGAATAGTATTAGGTTTGATTTCCCAATGACCTTCACCTTGAATAGGAGCGTTAGCACTAATCTGAACAGTGTTTTCACAAACAGTCTGAGGTTTAGTATAAATTACAGGCTCGTCAACACTGTAGTTCTTGATAACAACTTGATCTGAATGAGAACATCCGTTAGCTGTAACAGTCCAAGTAAGAGTATTATCGTCAGAATTACTCAAACCAGAAACAACTGCATTAGGATCTGTATCATCGCTGAAAGTAATGCTTTGATGTTCTTTAGACCACTTGTGTTCAGTAGCGCCGTCCGGCATTGTAGCTTTCAATACGTAAGAGTCGCTACAATCTGTAACTGCATCGGCACCTGCTGTGAATACGAAGTCATTATTTGTAACTTCCAACTTAGTAGATGACGGGCAAAGATTACCGTTAGCATTGTGTTCGATACTCCAAACAAATGTTGCAGTAGCACCCGGAGTCATACCACTGAATGTTACAGACTGACCTGTAGCAGTTTTTTCAGTAACATTGCTGTCATCGCTGAATGTACCGGTAGCAGTTGTTGACCAAACACCAGTCAATTTATCGTTGAGTTGGTTGCTTGTTGTCAATGTAATAGTACCGTCGCAAGTAGTAGGTGCTGCTGTTGCAACTGCCGAAATTTCATCGTTGTAGATTGTGATTTCGTCTGATGCAGGACATTTTTGATTATCAAGTGTCCATCTCAAAGTAACACCTTCGTTAGGAATATTAGAAACAACTGCATTTGGAATGTTAACTGAATTCAACTTAGCAGGAGATTCTGAAGTAAGGATTTCCCAAGTTCCGGTAGCACCGTCAACAGTAGAAGCGAGCAATGCGTAAGTAGAACCACAGATACCAACTGTCTTGTTGACAACTCTTGTATCTGCATCTGCATCCAACATCGAGTTAGTTAAGATGTAGTCAACTGATGCAGGACAAATATCATTGCCATTTACGGTTCTGTAAACGTTCCAAGAGAACTTGTAAGTACCGTTTACAGCAAGACCGCGAACTGTAGTTTCGTTATCATTAGAAGCTGCGATAACAATTGATTCTGAATTATCGATTCTTGTAGAAGGATAACCTTCGAGCTTCCAATATCCTGTAGTATTGTCACCGTAAGATTTTTCACTCTTAGCTTTGAGTTCGGCAGTTGTACCGCAAGTATAACCGGTATTATCACCCAAAACTGCATCAACTTCGTAGTTGGTAACAGTCATAGAAATCGGTTCTGAATGACAATTGCCTTTGTAAACTATCCAAGTGAATTTTTCAGGTTGTTTACCTGAAATTCCGGTAACTTTAGTAGTATAATTTGTAGAGTTTTCAAATGTTACACCACCCGGCAACGAAGTCCACTCACCGTGGGTATCACCGGAGTTGATGTCTTTGTTGTCAACAGCCTTGAGAACATAAGTGCCGTCACAAGTATAATCATCTTCGAGATCTTCACCGGCAGTTACTTCGTTGTTAACAATTGTTACAGAAGTTTCGTCGTAACATGTCTTTTCGTAACCGTCACGGTAAATTCTCCATGTGAATACGTTGTTGTCTTTATCAAGTTCAGTAACGTCAACTTGAACAGAGTGTTCGCCGGCAGCCGGGATAACAGCATTACCTGTTGTAGACCACTTACCGATGATACCGTCAGCAGGAGCTACAGCTGTCAACTGAACTTTGTTTGAACATACCGGATAGTTGTCCTCGGTGAGGATTCCTGCGTAACCCGGTTTCAAGTTGTTGATAATAAGTGTTGCAGTATTATCAACACACTTCTCGCCTTCTGTATTGATTACAGTCCAGGTGATTGTATTTTGACCCGGTTGCATATTGATAACCGAAGTAGAAGACTCATTTATGTTTTCAAAACCGGCTGTCAATGATGACCATGTACCTTCAAAACCAAGTTCCGGAATAGAACCGATTATAGTAGCATTGTATGAACAAACTTCCTTGTTTTGTGTACTGATAGTCGGGATAAACTTGTTGTTGATAATCTTAGCCTCAGCTACATCGTAACAAGAAGTAAGAGTCTGATCAGTAACTTTCCAATTCAACAACAATACGCTGTGATCCGGAATGTCGGAAACTGTAGCATTGTAAGAAGTGTTATCATCGTTTTCAAATTTACAACTACCTGAAACAACTTCCCATTTTGTATCGTAACCGTCAATCTTAGAAGCATTCAACTGAACCGGTTGACCGCAAGTATACTGAACAGTATTAGAGCCGGCTGCCGGTTTACGGTTGTTGAGTGTTACTGTGCTTGAAGCCGGACAATTGTTGTATACTACAGACCATGTCAACTCAGCAGCAGTTGTAGGAGTAATGCCGGAAAGTTCTACAACGTTTCCTGTAGATCCTACGATTGTAACTGAAGTAGGATTAACTGACCATTTACCAACTGCACCATTGTTGAGAGCAGAACCGGTAATAGTAACAGTTTCACCGCAAATATCGTGATACAATTTGTTGTTACGTTCTGTAGCAGCGATATCAGCTTCCACTGTAAATGCGTTTGCAGAAATTACAACTTCGTCTTCTGAAGTACATTCATCATTTGAAGATTTAACAACCCACTTGAATGTATAGAGACCGTTGTTGACCATACCGGTTACATTGGTTCTTGCAGAAGAAGAAACAAATGTCGGTTCAGAAGGACCTGAAACCCATTCCCAGTGGCCAGTACCACGTGCAGGTGTTGTAGCATGCAACTGATATGTATCGTCGCAAGTATAATCGTCTTCACCGGCATAAGCAGAAACCATGATGTTGTTGATTGTAACATTTGCTTTCTGTTCCGGACAGTTGTCATTATCAACAGTCCAAGTAAATACTGACGGACCGTAAGGCAACTTAGCAACAATCAAAGTCGGATTAGTAAGATCAGACTTGATTTCTACATCAGCTGTTGTACTCCAACGACCGTTAACACCGTAAACAGTCTTAGCATCTTCAGCTTCCAAAGTGTATTCATCACCGCAAACATCAGCAGAATAGGTTCCGTCTTGCTTAGCAGCAGGTGTTACGATAACAGCTTCATAATAGTTGTTAGTAACAGTGATATCATCAGAAGAAGAACAAGCAGTCTTGTTACCATTATCTTTAGTAACAGTCCAAGTAAATGTTGACGGCATGTTCTTAGGCAAATTGCTTACTGTAATGCTTGTAGCTGTAGAAGCGACAGAATAACCTGTCTGATCTGCTACTGCCCAATTTACCTCAGGACCTGTCCAAACACCTGTACCTGAAGTAACAGCTTGAGCTTGCAAACCAAATGTACTTGTACAAATAATTTGGTCTTTAGCTGTAAGAATCTTAGCAGGATCAACTGCATTGTTTTCGATTGTAACTTGCAAATATTTTACGCAACCGTCTTTATCAACTGTCCATGTGAAGACATTTGGAAGAGTATTGCTCAAACCGGAAACCTTAGCATTAGGATCGTTGCTGCCCTGAGGATATTTAACAGGGTCAGAAGATTCAAATGTAACGTCTGTAGTGCAAGTCCATCTACCGGTAGCACCATTAGGCAATGTAGCACCCATCTGATAAGTATCAGAACAATCGGTAACATCATTTGTACCGGCAGAGAATATATATTCGTTGTTAGTAACGTTCAAGTCAACTGAACTTGTACAAGTCAAATCATCAGAAACCTTGTGAGACAAAGTCCAAACGATAGTTGCTGTACCTCCGGCAGGAATACCTTCGAAAATAACAGATTTAGTAGTCGGAGAAGCAATTACAGAACCATTTGGAGTTCCGTCAACAAAATTACCTGTAGTATTAGCTGCCTTAGACCAAACACCGGAAACGCCTTCTTCTGCAAGGTCATTGTTAGCAGTAAGAGTAACTGTACCATCGCAAATAGGATGACTTGCAATTGCAGAAGCTTGAATTGTAGCGTTGTAAACTTCAAGACTAGCCTCAGCAGGACAGTTGTTCTTTTCAACATGCCATGTTAAGATAACGCCTTCTGTAGGAATGTTGCGAGCAACAGTGTTATATACTGTAGGATCATCGAATGTAACGATATTCGGCAACGAAGAAGTCCATTTACCTGAACCGCCTTCGATATATGTACCATTCATCTGACGTGAGCTTCCGCATACCGGAACTACACCTGTTTCCAACGGATCAGCAAGTACTGTAAACTTGTTGTTGCTGATAGTAACGTTTTCAACAGAAGCAGGACAGTAATCAACACCATTGATTGTTCTAACAACCGACCACTTGAACTGATATGCTCCGGCAGCTGTCATGTTAGAAACTTTTGCGATATTTGGAGTTTCAGGGCTTGTTACAATTTGTACGTCAGAAGTATTTACGCTGTAAGGAGCTTTTGTACAAGTCCAAGAACCGGTAGCACCAGAGTAAGAAGCGATGCTTGCGGCTTTGAGTTCACCTGTACCGTCACAAGTAATTTGATTCATGTAACCATCAATAACAGCAGCTTTTACGCCGTAGTTGTGGATGAGTACTTGTACTGAATCCTTACATTTATCACCCTTAGTAACTTTCCATGTAAATTTATCACCAATTGCAGGGATGTTGGAAACTTCTGCACTTGCAGAATTTGTAGAAGTAGCATCACCTTCAAATGTAGAACCATTTACAGAGGTCCATGTACCAACTGAATTGAGGTAAGTAGCAGCGTTGTCTATTGCAGTGAGTGTGTAAGTACCATCGCAAGAAACATCTTCTGTTGTACCAGAAATTTGAGCTTGTACATAGTTATTTTTGATAGTAACACTGGCAGTTGAAGAACAGCTGCCGGCTGATAATGTCCAAGTAAAGATGTTATCATCGAGGTCAAGACCTGAATAAGTGATAACAGGATTATGAATTGCAGTAGATTCTGTGCTTGTAGGCTGAGCAGAACCTGTAGTAGACCATGTACCTGTAACACCCGGAATTGCAGCAGATGCTGTAAGTGTAATCGTATTATCACAAGTTTCTTTGTTGTTTTCTGTGATAATTGAAGCAGTACCCGGTATGTTGTTGTTGATAACAATAGATGCTACATTTTCAGGACAAGAATATCCGTCGGTATTGTACAATGTCCAAACAATTTCGTTAGCACCTTGTTGGAGGTTGCGAACTACAGTGTTTTCATTAGTAGGATCATCAAATGTTACAATATTAGGATATGTTGTGCATGTCCACTTGCCGGTATAACCGGTAGAAGGTATCTGAGCTGAAACATTTGTAAAGTCAGCACAAAGATCTTTTTCTGCAGTAATTGTAGAAGTAAATCTGTTGTTGTAGATAACAGCTTCTACTTCGTCAGAACAATTATCGAGAATATCAGGATTCAAAGTAACAATCCATTTGAGTCTTACAGAAGAGTTCTCAGGTATGCCGTAATAAACAGCACCCGGAACTGATGTAGAAGTAATAATCTCATCAGTGTTAGAACTGAAAGTACCGGCTGTAGAGCTTGTAGATTTTTCCCATCTACCGGTTTGATCTGATTCTACAGCTGAAGCGATAAGACTCTGTTTTCCATCGCATGTATGGTAAACTTGAGTAGCAGAAGCAGTTGGCTTACGGTTGGTAAGTGATACGTAATCACTTGCTGAACACTGACCACGAGTTTCTGTCCACTTGAGGGTTGCGCTTGTTTCAATTCCTTTTACCTCAATAATATTATCTGTAGAGTTTTCAACTGAAATTGTAGCAGGAATAATTTCCCACTTACCTGTACCCGGTTTCAAGAGTGATGATGCTGTAATCTGGATATCTTCACCACAGATATTACGAGCTTTGGTATCATCAGCTTGAAGGTCGGCTTTTACAGTAAACATGTTGTTTGTTACAACAACTGTATCAACAGATACACACTCTGTATTAGCCAAAGTATTAGTTACAGTCCAGATAAACTTGTATTCACCCTTAACAGTTCCCTTAACTCCGGTATGTGTACAAGTAGGACATGTAATGCTAACATTTGAAGCATCTGTACCTGAGCTTGAAGGATCAATTGACCAAACACCAGAAGCTGTAGCAACTTGGAGAGCTTTAGCTTCCAAAGTACCGTCAGCAGTACAGAATACTGTATCGTTTCCGGCATTGGCAGTTACTTGGTTGTTGGTAACTGTAATTGATTTAGAGATAACACCGCAAGAACCTGTTAAGTTCCAATAGAATGTTGTTTCGCCGTATGGCAAGTCAACAGTCATTGTATTAGAAGTAGATGTAGCAGGCAATTTGAAGTTAGACTTGTTGCAACTCCAGTAACCTGTAACACCTGCGCCAGAATAAGCTACAGCAGGATCTTGAGCCTCAAGTGTAAATTCTGATGCACAAACAATTTGGTTGTCAACAGTAAATATTTGAGGTTCGTAGTACTTGTTGTCGATTTCTACCTCGTCGGTCTTGGTACATTCTTCACGTTGAACAACCCAGTAGAATTTAGCAACTTGGTTCTGTGGCAACTGTTTAACAGTAACAGCTGTAAGAGTAGAAGCTACAGAGTATTCAATTTCATTGTTATCTTGATACCATTTTGTACCTTGAGGACCTTCCCAGTGACCTTCGCCGTAAGCCGGTTTGTTAGCTGAGAGAGAGAATTCGTTTTTGCAAAGCGGATCAGAAGGCTTGTTGTTGATAACAGCTTCAGACGGAGTATTGTTCAATACTTGGAGTGAAGATTCAGCTGTACAACCTGCCTCATTTTTAACAGTCCAAGTGAAATTGTTAGGTGAAGAATTGCTCAAACCTGAAACGTGAACTGTCGGGCTGTTGCTTGCGCCGTTTTCGTATGTAACAACATTATTGCAAGACCATTCGCCGGTATAACCGGTTGGCAACGGATCTGCCTTCAAATCGTATTCGTCAGAGTTACAAGCAGTAACACCGCCTGCACCTGCGTTAACATTGAAACCGTGATTTTCTAAGTCAAGTGTCTTAGAAGAAGAACATGTTTCGCCGTTTTTCAATGTATTTGTAATAGTCCAAATAACCTTAGTAACACCACCTTCTGTAATGCCCTTGAATGTAGCATTAGCAGTAGTAACTTCACTTACTGTCTGATCGTTTTCAACGAAATCACCTGAGTAATTGCCCGGAGCTTTAGTCCAAACACCGCTCAAGTATTCAGAATTAATATCGTTAGAAGATGCCACTTTAGCTTCGCCGTCGCAGATAAGATCTGTAACAACGTAAGCAACAGGTTCTACTTGAATATTCTTTAATGTATATTCATCGGTTAAAGTACAACCGTCAGCATTCTTGAGTTCCCACTTGAGGATAACACCGGCTGTAGGAATATTAGAAACTGTAGTATTGTAAGCGTCGGTAGAAGCTACAGTAACAGAAGAACCGTCAGGAACAATCCAATGACCTGTACAACCTGTATAAGTTGTAGCGTTCATAGTTGTAGAGCTACCGCAGACATTTTTCGACTCAACTTTAGCAGTTGCAGGAATTACATTGTTGTAAACTGTAACAATTGCCTTTTGAGGACAAATAGTTTCACCACCGGCAGTTAAGCGGTTGGTAACGTTCCAAGAGAATTTGTAAATTCCTTCGTGTGTAAGACCAGAAACTGTTGTTGTATTAGATGAAGGAGAGCTAAATGTAATTGAACTCTTATCAACATAATTTTCGTCAACATATTCAATTTCCCAGTGACCTTCTGCTAATGCGCTATATGATTTGATATCTTTAGCACGAAGTTCAGTTTCAGGACCGCAAACATTAATTTCTTCTTCATCAACTACAGCAGGAACACCGCAATTGGTAACAACTACAGAAGTTTCAGCTTGACACTTGCTTGAACCCTTTTCAACAGTCCAAATAAATATTTCACCAATAGTAGGAATGTCAGTAGCAGTAACTTTTGCAGAAGCTATTGAAGTCAAACCATTAGAGAATTTAGCACCGTTAGAAGAAGACCACCAACCTTTAGAACCTACGAAAGCAGTTTCATTGTTGTCAGCCTCAAGTTCGATTGTGCCATCGCAACTTTGAACCGGACTATTTGTTTTAACTGTAGCTTCAACTTTATTGTTGTAAACTGTAAATGTATCTTGAGAAGAACATTTACCATTGTTGAGTTTCCAGATAAACAAGTTAGCATCAGGATTCAAACCGGAAGCTGTAACTTTAACAGATGATGCATTAGGAGCAAATTCTACGCCTGTATTTGTAGATGACCATGTACCGGTAACACCATCATCAGGAGTGATAGCCTTGAGAAGGATAGTACCGTCGCAAGAATTACGTGTAAGATTATTCTTGTCGATTTGAGCAGGAGAAACCTTGTTGCTTGTAATAACAACTTCGCCTACACTTGTACAATTTTCATCATTATTGTTCTTTAATGTCCAATAGAAAGTATTGGCACCGTGTTGCAAATTGTGAACAGTAACTGTAGATGCATCAGTAGTAACAGCATTAGAATTGTCGCCGAAGTACGGACCAACTTTATTCATTGACCATGTACCGGTAAATCCGTCTACATTATTACCAGTGATAGTATATGTATCTTCACAAGTTTCATCAGACTCAGAAACTACAGCAGCAGCACGTCTGTTGTTGATTATAACGGTAGCCTCGCTGTAACAATTCTTCATAACATCTTCGTTAACAGAAATTCTCCAAATAAGAGTTTCTGTACTGTTAGGAAGAATACCAGAAACAGAAGTTGTATAACTATTTTCAGGACTAACAGACAATTGACTATTAGCACCTGATGAAATCCATCTACCGGTTTCACCTGCACCCGGTTGAGTAGATTGAATTGTGTAAGACTCAGAGCTTTCAACACAAATTTCGTATTGAGAATTTGAAACTCCCGGTTTTACATTTCTGATATCCAAATCAGCAGAAGCAGAACAACCGTTCTTTGTAACTGTCCATTTTACAGATGCAAGACTTACACCGTCAGCAAGAACAAATGAAGAGTTGCTTGCAGTCTTGTCTGCAATTGTAATTGCGTTTTCGTTAACAACAGTCCATTCGCCTTTGCCGGTACCCGGATTCTGAGCTGCCAATGAACCTGAAGCACCGCAGACATCCATTCTATTTTTATTCTCACCATCCTTGTTGTAAGCGTAGGTATCGAACATATTGTTATAGAATGTAACTTCCTTAGATGCTGTACATTCTGCATTATTCTTGTTAGAAACAGTCCATTTGTAAATGTACTTCTCGTTAGGATAAGCAGTAATATTTGACAAGTTCAAAACTTTACCGTTAGCAGTAGAAGCCGGTTCGTTGTTAGCACCCGGAGTTTGAACTTTCTCCCAAGCTCCTGTCCAACCGGATTCAAGTTCTGTAGCTGTAAGATATGTGCTTGAAGAACAAATTATATTGTTATCATCAGCACCGGCTACTGTAATTGCAATCGGATTTTGGAGTGATTCATTTGTAATAGTAACTGTAGCTGACTTGCTGTTTGTATTGTTGTCACCACAAACAGAATTTGGCATTGAAGAAGTTACTGTCCAAGTGAATACGTTAGCACCATAACTCAAATTGTTAGCTGTAGTGATGAAGTTAGTCTTGTTAGTGAATGTTACATTCGGATCATCACAAGACCATTCACCGGTAGCATGGTTGAATTGTGCCGGATCATCTGCTTGAAGTTCAATAGAATTAGAGCAGATAACCTGATTATTAGTAGTAATATTAGCTTCAAAGTAATCAACATTGAAGTTTCTTTCAACTGTTACAGAACATTGTTCAGGGAAACCTGTTTCAGTACCTTTCTTATTTGCATTAGTAACAGTCCAAGTGATAGTATTTTTACCATACTGCAAATCAGAAACTGTAGCAGAAAGTTTATCGGAATTCTGAATTGTACCAGAATAACCTGTACCCATTGCCCATACGCCTGAAGCAGTTGAAGGTGTAAATTGTTCTGCCTTGAGGCTATTGTAAGATGTTTCACAAACCATTTCACCTTCAGCAGGAGAAGTTATTGAAACATTAGCCGGCTTGTTGTTTGTAATAGTTACAGAGTTAGAAGATACACAACCAGAAGGTGATGTAACTGTCCAAGTGAAAGAGTTAGCTTGAGTATTACTCAAATTGATAACTTTTGCATCCGGAATAGTAGCATCGCCATCGATAGCAGCTGTAGTACCGGCGTCAACAGTCCAAAGACCTGTATAAACGCCCTTAGCAACAGGAGCTGGTAATGAACCGCTCAATGTATATGAGTCAGAACATGCTGTGATGTCATTGTTGCCGGCAACAGCTACGAAACCTTCGTCAGTGATAAAGTAGTCAAGAACACTTTCGCAGACTTTGTTGTCAGCAGCTGTATTTTTAACTGTATATCTTACATGAGCAGTCATTGAATGCTCAATACCTGTAATTTCACGATATGCATCATCAGAGGTTGAGGTATTTACAAAATTACCTGTACCTTGTGCCTGATCAACAAGCTCCCATGTAGATGTAGTAGAAGTTGTAGAAGAACCGGTCAACTTGATAATATCTTTTTCAGAACATACCAAAGCAGGCTGCTGAGTAATTGTAGCTTTTACAGTATTGTTAGTAAGATACAAGTCATCAGAAAGTACGCAATTCTTACCACGTCTTACAGTCCAACGCAAGTGAGTATCACTTGAATTAAGATTGCCAATCTTTTCATTAGCATTTGCAGTAGTAGATTCACCGGATTCAAATGTACCTGAACCAGAAAGTATAGTCCAATAAACTTCGCTATAAGTATCAGGAACAGAAGGATTCAATGAATACTCTTCGTCACAACCAGCTACTGTTTGATCGACGTGACCGAGGTCAGCATCAACAGCAACTTTAAGAACTGAAACTACTACTTGTGCAGTAGCTTCACAATCACCCTTAGAAACTTTCCACTGGAATGTATATTCACCTTCAGCATTCAAATCAGAAACATCCAAAACATTCTTGTTTGAAACTAATTGAATATCTGATTCACTAATCTTATTTTTAGGCCATTTTACAAGACTCCAAGTACCTTGTGCACTTACATACTGAGTAATATCGTTAGCTCTGAGTTGTACAGAAGTACCGCAAAGCTCGTATGGTTCTTCGTCAGTAGAAGAAATCGGAGAATTAATCTTAGCTTCTACTTTGTCATTAATCAAAGTAATATTCTGAGTTTTCGGGCAATTACCTTTCTGAACTGACCATACATAAGTTGTACCGGTCATTGCAGGATTTACTGTGATAGAATTGCTTGACAAATCAGATGAAGTAATAGTAGGATTAGCAGACCAAACGCTTGTTACAGTAGGACCGTAACCAACTTTAGGATCAGCTACCTCCAATGTAGTTTCACCACAAACGTGTTCTGTATAATCATCACCAACTTCTACATAATTGTTTTCAATTACAATAGGATCTGTAGATTTTACGCATCTACCGTCAATTGTAACATTCCAAACAAATTCGTTGTTACCTTGAATAAGATTTGTAGCACGAAGAATTGCGTTAGAAGCAGTAACAGTTGCATTAGAAGAAACCTCAGTATAAACAACGCCATTGTTATTTACACATGACCAATAACCGATTACAGAACCGGTAGTAGGAGTAGCTTCAAGTTTAACTGTATCCTCACAAAGTTCGTGACTCTTTGTTACTGCAATAGGAGTACCCGGATTGCCGTTTGTTACTTTTACATTTTTATTAATATCACACTTCTTCTCACCGTCGATGTTTTGAATTGTCCATGTAAGAATATTTTCACCGACTTTGAGTCCTGAAACGTATGGTTTAGTAGTAGTAACATTTTCTTCTGTCATTTCAGAAGAAGTCCAGAATTTAATTTTATCTGAATTTGGAGCTGACCATTTACCTGTATAACCTTCAGGCAAAGTAGATTCCAAAGAAGTATACTGATCGCAAACCGTATGATCATTAATCATACCGATTTCTGTGTAATTATGGTTGGTAACTTTAATTTCTTTTTCAGTATCGCAACCATTCTGAGTTGTAACAATCCATTTGAGTTTTACAACAGAATTATCACCCATTCCGGAGAATGTGAAACCATCGCTAGTATTACCTGAGATTTCAATAACAGATTGTGGATCTGATTTTTCCCATCTACCGGTAGCTTCAGCAGGAATAACGCCTGCCAATGTACCTGTACCATCACAAGTTTCAACATCGTAAGCCTCAGCAGGAATGCTTTGGTCAGAAATAATCAAGTCAGAAGTACTTACACAACCTTTCTTCTTAACATACCATTGCAATGTTACACTACCTTGGATACCAGAAATTACAGCATCGTAAGCAGTAGAATTGCTGAATGTTTCACCGCTTGGAGTAGAAAGAACTTTCCAATAAGCTTCGTCACCGTTAGCAGCAACAAGTTCACCCGGAGCTGTTGCACTCAATTTTACTGATGTGCTACAGATATTCATTACGTTGGCAGCATCCGGATCGTTACCGGTATAAGCATCAACAGTGAATTTGTTGTTTGATACGTATAAGAAGTCAGAAGATTCACAACCGTTGTTAGAAACAAACCAACGGAATGTGTAGTTACCGGCTTTGTCCAAATTAGAAGCCTCAGCTGAGTTTTTATCCGGATTAGTGATAGAAACTTCATTCAAATCAGATTGTTCTGTACTACCATGAGCCAAAACAACTGACCAAGTACCTGTTGCATTAGGATAAGCTACAAGACTATTTGCTTCAAGAGAAACTTTTGAATCGCAAATATTTTGTGAAGTCGGATTAACAACAGCTTGAATTTGATTGTTATGAACTATATACTCATCCTTATCAAAGCAAACACGTTCTTCTCCATTTACTTTTTCAGTTCTTGTAAGTGTCCAAATAAACTTAGTATCACCGGTTCTGAGTTTGTTAACAGTAATATTTGTTTCACTTGAAATTTCCTCGCCGGCTCTTACCAAAACGTCATTGAAATAAACGTCTTGATTAGCTGTCCATGCACCGACTGTATTTGTATATGTAGAAGCATCTTTACCATTAAGTTGAGCTTCAGAATTGCAAGTTACTTTCTCATGTGAAGATAAAGTAGCATCTACTTTGTAATTGTCAACCAAAACTTCAGCACTTGAAGTACAAGTTTTACTATTACCGTTATGATCTGCAACTGTACGAGTAATAGTCCAGATGAATTTGTTAGTATTCTGACCCAAATTGATAACGTCAGTAGAATTTTCAAGACCGCTGTTATCAACAGTACCAGTTACAAATACACCGTTACCGGATTCTTCAACCCATTTACCTGTTTCATGAATAGACTCATTAGCTGCTTTAGCACTCAAATAAACATTACCGTTGCAAGTATAGGTTGAATTATTAGAAGGAGTATTAATTTTAGCCGGTGTAGCTGACGGATTGAGAATTTCAACTTCATCATAGAATTCACAACCCTTAGAGCCGTCAGCCAAAGTTTGAGTAACGGTCCAAACCAACTTGTTAACTTCTTCATTAGAAAGATTACTTACAGTAGTATGAGGATCTGTAGAATCATCAAATGAAGCATTACCAGTTTTATATGACCAAACACCGGTGTATGTAATACCATTCTTAGATTCATTTAAATCAGCACCAAGTGTGTAAGTATTTTCACAATTTGTAGTCCAATTGTCACCTGCATTTACACTGAACTGATTGTTTGTAACATCAATATCAGCGAATGAGATACAATCTTCAGCAGGAGTTTTTGTATTATCAGGATTGTTGATTACCCAACGGAGAGTAACAGTCTGACCCGGTTTGATACCTTTGTAATAAATACCGGTAGTTGTACAATTAGATGCAGCCAATTCATTACCGTCAGCATCGCAGAATACACCACTCTTATTATCATCAGCATCAATTTCAATCCAATAACCAGTCAAGTTGCCGGTTGGTTCCGGACTTGCCTGAAGCTGAACTTTACCGTCGCAAATAGGTCCTTTTGTAACTTGTACAACAGAAGCCTCACGTTGAGAGTTTTGAATTTCGATCCAATCGCTAAATTCGCAACCGTTAACAGAAGTTACAGTCCATTTGTATCTAACACCTGTTGTCGGAATATCAGAAATAAGCGGTGTCTTGTTAGGTGCATTTTCTGTAGTATTAGAAATTGAAGCACTACCTGCAATAGGAGTCCAAACACCTTTCTTGATTTCTGAAGTAGAAAGTGTAGTAGTACCTTGTGGAGTATATTCTGAACCACAAACTGAAATATTTCTACCTTCTTTAGAACCGTCGGCATCTACAGTGAAATATTGTGAAGTAATAATTGTAGAAGCATCGTCAGTACATGTTATACTATTGTTAGTTCTCTTAACAGTCCACTTAAATTCGTAAGAACCGTTAGAAGTAAGACCCGAAACATGCGGATTGTGGATAGAAGTATTTGAAATTGAAATATCAGATGATGCCAAGCCGGAAGATTTTGGCCATGAAACCAAAGTCCATTCGCCGGTAGTACCGGAACCATAGATATTTTCAATATCATTAGCAACAAGGTCAATTTCAGTTTCACAAGTAGGTGAACCTGTAGTCGGAGAAGTAATAGAAGCTTCAACACCGTAATTAGAAACTACAAATGACTGATTAGCTTCGCACTTCTTCTTACCATCAGATCCTTTTTCCATGTGCCATTGGAATGTAGCACCGTTAGCAGGAATATCTGAAACTTTGAGCGCGATTGTAGATTCAGTGAATGACTTGTCGTTGAATCTAGAATTTTGGATGTTAGAAGACCACCAACCTGTTGCATTTTGCAATTGAGGATCTCTAACAGTAAGAGTATAAGTATTATCACCAGTCAAACAAATATCAAGTGTCTTATCTTCATCCAATGTAATACTATTGTTGTAAATAGTAATTTCATCGTAAGTATTACAATTCTGATCTTTACCTGAATATGTTGTCCAACGGAATGTATTTGCATTGAGATTCAAACCGGTGTAAACAATTACATTGCTCTTAACAGCTTCTGTAGTATTGTCACCGGACGGAACAGCATTAGAACTTACAGCAGTCCAAACACCGTAATCATTATTGCTGCCGGCTGCAACTTTTACAGCTGACAATGAAATACTATTAGAACAAATTGATTGTTCTTTTTCAGTTGTAATTTCAGCCTTGGTAGGTTGAATATTATTGATACTAATAGTAGGAGATTGATTATCACAACCTGCTCTAGAAATAGTCCAAGTAAATTTGTTGTCACCTGATTCAAGACCTGTAACCTCAGATTTAGGATCTGACGGATCAACAATTGTTGCATTAGTATTTACAGACCAAGAACCTGTATATGTGTCAGGAAGTACACCTTTCAACTTATATTTATCATCACAAACATTGTCATCATCACCAGGATTTGGTGTGTAGATATTGTTGTGAATAGTAACTTCTTTTGTAGATTTACAAGCACCAACTTTTGTTACAACATTCCAGATAAATACTACGGTAGCACCGTCATCAATATTTTCTACGAATGTTGCAGCAGAATGATCGTTGTCAATTGTTCCTGATGAATTATCATTCTTCTTTGTCCAATAAGAATCAGCAACATTAGCATCTACTTCAACTGCGTTAAGCGGAGCTTTTGCTTCGCACAATTGAATTTCAGAAGTACCAACCTGAGCTGCAATAGCTTGGTTCTTAACAGTAACATCGCTTGTAGCATAACATGTACCATTATCAACAGTCCATCTGAGAGTAGCTTGCTCGCCCTCTGCAAGACCGTCTACAACTGCAACATTACTATTATCAGGTGTAATAGTTAAATCAGCAGGAGTACCACCGGTGTAAGAAAGTACAGTCCACTTACCGGTTGTAGTACCTGAAATTGCTTGAGCATTAAGATTTGCCTTAGAATTACATGTATTAACAATATTATTTGTTGAATTTACATCAGCATCTGTTGTAATAGAAACATTGTTAACAATAACTTCATCATATTTTTCCGGACAATTGCTCTTTGTAACTGTCCAACGGAATGTGTAAGCTCCGATTGAATTCAAATTGCTAACACTTGTTTTGTACTTATCCGGAGATGAAATTATAATAGCAGTAGATGCAGCACCGAGATTTTCTGGAGCTGATCTCAATGACCAAACGCCATGAGCATTAGGACCATATTGTGTAATATCGTTACCTTCAATAGAAGTAGATGTTCCGCAAATTGGAATTTGATCATCAGCAATTTCAGCTGTTACGTAATTGTTGTAAACTGAAATTGTATCAGAACTTGAACATTCACCCTTCTTGATTGTCCAAGAGAATGTAGATTTGTCCGGAGGCAAATTCTGGAGAGTAATTTTATTAGAATGTTCGTCGCCTAACTTATAATCAGGAACATAACCGCCAAACATCTTCCAAGTACCTTCAGCAGTAGTACCAAAGTTAGCAGCGTCGTTAGCATTAATATTAATTGTACCATCGCATGTACCTCTGTGTTCACGAGAGGTAATCATTGCTGTTACTTGGTTGTTAGTAATTTCAACAGATTTATCCTTAGAACATGTCTTACCATTCTTAGTATTGGTAATTGTCCAAGTGAATGTTGTAACATCTTGTTCAAGATTTGTAGCATAAACAGTATGAGCACCGTCAGAAGATTCTTGTTTATCGAATGTACGGTCAGCAGACCAAACACCTGTACCAACTTCCGGTTTAGCAGCGTTCAATGTTACTTTGCTATCGCAAACAGGATGACTTGAAATAAGAAGTTGAGGTACAGAAGGTGACGGATTAACAATCTCAAATTTCTGAATTTGTTGACATTCATCAGCACCAACTACAGAAACTGTCCATGTAAATACATTGTTGGTATAATTGCTCAAACCGGCAAGACTTACAGAGTTGGCATTTACTGTAGAAGTACCTGCACCGGAAGTCTGATTCCAAACACCGGTGTAATTAATATCATCATTATTAGGATAAAATGCTGAAAGCTCGTAGTCATCAGAACACTCTGTTGTAATAAACTGATCAGCAGGCAAGCTGAATTGATAGTTGTGAACAGCAACATCAGCATGTGTAGGACATTGCTTGTTACCGCTCAAAACATTCCATGTAAGTGTTACTGTACTTGCAAGCGGAATATCAGTAACTTCAATTCTGGAGCTATGAATATTTCCGTTAAATTTAACATTTTTATCAAGTGTAGTCCAAGTACCTTCAGCACCAGTATAACTTTCAAGGTCAGTACCGATAACAACAATTTTACCGTCACAAATCTTTTCTTGCGGATCTGCCTGAGAAGCTGTAACATAAATATTATCATCGTATACAAATACATCATCCCAAGCCTCACAACCGTCAGGATTGCTGTCTTTTACATACCAACGCAATTGTGTAGAAACACCAGTAAGGCTCTTAACACGTGCTGTAGCTGATGATGAAGTACGTTCACCGTTTTCAAATGTACCTGTACCGGAAAGAACTGTCCAAGTACCTGTACCACCACTTACTTGTGTAGGATTGAGTGAATATTCAGGACCGCAGACATAAACTGTATTTGGATTTACATTCAAATCAGCATCTACGGTAAACATATTATTAGTAATTGTCTTAGTATCGCTTTGGTTACATTTACCGGAACCAATGCTTACTGTCCATTTAAATACGTAATCGCTTGGAGCAGAAGTCAAACCTTTAACTTCAGTACGGAATGCATTCGGACGAACGATAGTCATATTAGATTCATCCCAACCGGCAGGAGCACTAAGAAGAGTCCATTCTCCGGTAGCACGTGCTTGTACTGTTTGTGCCTCCAATGGTACAGAAGGTTCACAAATGAAACGTTTAGTAGGTTCAATAATCTTAGCAACTACTTTGTTGTTATCAACTCGTACGAAACAAGTATCCCAACAATTATCTTTTGTAACTTTCCACATGAACCAGTTTTCTGCCTCAGGAAGATTTGTTACAGTAGTTTTGTTTGCAGTAGAATTTGCAATTGAAGGATTACCATAACCAACAGCAGAGTGATATGACCAAGCACCTGATGCTTCATCACCATAAACGAGTTTCGGATCTACAGCATAAATCTGTGATTCAGGTTCGCAAACTTCGGTGTATGCATCTTGATAATGTGCTTCTACATAGTTGTTGATTACTTCTACTGTAATTTGTTTTTTACAAGTGAATCCCGGTTTTGAATCATCTGTATTTTCTACTACCCATGCATAGGTAGAAGAACCCAAAGGCAAATTGCTCAATGTAGTTTGCAATGCGCTTGGAGAATCGATTGTAGCACCTTCCGCACCGGAAGAATACTCCCAGTGACCTTTACCTACCAAACTTTCTTTTGCTGACAACAATACGTTAGCACCTTCAGCTGTCGGCTCTTGACATGCCTTGATTGTTACCCAGTCTACTTTTGGATCGTCAGGTTCTACATTGTAAACTTTTACAGTATCCCAAACGCTACAAGTTACAGCTTTTTCGTATTGAACATCTTGATATGAACCGTTGTTAACAGCAGGAATTTTGCTGGTAACAGTCCATTGCATAACGGTAGTACCTTGTTGCAAATTACCAACATAGCTGTTGTATGTAGAAGCCGAAAGTTTTGTAATATTATCAGAGCCTTCGCTGACACGGGTTGCAGCTGCGCCACTCATCATTGTCCAAACTCCACTACCCCATGTAGGATCTACAGCGTTGAGTTGTGCAACTTTGCCGCAGACATAAATAGGATCGCCGGCTTCTGATTCTACACGGTTGTTGAATACGGTTACATCATCAGATGACTTACATGTATAACGTTGAACATTCCATGTAAAGCTGTTTTCACCACGGGTTAAATTCTTAACAGCAATAACATCTGAAGTGATATCTGTAGTAGGATCAAATTCTGAATTTCCGGTATTTCTTGACCAGAAACCATGATATGATGTATCTTGATCTCCAACTGCTTCGCCTTTGAGGATTGCATTATCCTCGCAAACTACGAAGTTCGGATAATCTTGAATTGTAAATTCGTTGTCGTAAACATAAATAGTATCACGAGAATAACAAACATCTCCGAATACTTTATGATCTTCTCTCCAACCATATTCGGTTTGTGTATTAGCCAAATTGGTTTTAACACCTTTTTGGAGAGTCCAAATAAGCATGTTAGGCAATTGGTGATTTTCTGATTTCACCAAACCAGTAACATCTGTTTTAAAATTGGTTGGATCTGCAAAAGTACCACCGTTTACTGATGTCCATTTACCGGAAGCTTTATAATAGCTACTTGTAAACGCAGACGGTTCTGTACCTAATGCTGAGAAATTAGGTTCACAAATATTAGTATCTTGCAAATAGGTATAAGGATCGCGTGTAATACGTGTATCCGCATCTGAAACAATTGAGTTATTGAATACACTGGTACTATCCTGTGAAATACAACCCAAATATTCCGGACCGGTTTGAATCTTCAATGTAAATGTTGTCTTATTAAGTGGAAGATTTGATGCAACAAGTGAATTGTGATTGTTAACAATTTCATTTACATCAGAAGTACCACCATTATATGTACTACGATATTTAACGAGATTGTCGTGATCAGAAGTAAACGAAACTTTCTCGTTAGCCAAATCATGTGGAGTATCCCAGTGGATATGAACAGAGTCGGTACAAACCTCTGCTGCCCACAATGATGTAACGTTCCACTCGTGGATAAACAAGTTAGCAGAGTCAGGAATATGAATTCTGAAGATCATGGTATCACGGTCTTCACAATAATTCAAATATCTCTTACCATCTTTTGACTTGTTGAAACGACGATAAACGTGCCATACAAAATAGTGGTCACCGGATTTTGTTGCCTTGAACGTTGCTTTTTGATGCTCACGTTGATAAGCAACTTTATTTATTTTTGATGAATAATCAGAAGTTTTGGCATCGCCGGCATAAATTGTAGGACCTTCTACATATTCCCACATACCAAACCAATACGATGTATTGTCCAATGCCTTGGTTAAGAATGTTTGTAAATCTTTTACACCGTCATTTTCATGCAAACAAGCACCTGCCTCCGACCATGTAGCAGACAATTGGTGTTGAATTGCATTATCAATCATTTTGGTTTTGAATGAACCACCTTTGGTACTCAAGAACTTGTCAACATCTCTCGGATGGTCGCATTCTTCCAAATCTTCACCTGCATTTGCATGGATTGACATATTGTTAACACTCATTGTATCAAACAAATGACAATATTCAATCGGTTTAGTAGGATCGTTAGGGTTAACTGTAGTATCACCGTCCCAATTAACATTTTTACGATAGAAATTCCAACGGAACTGGTTCTTTAATCCTTGAAGATTATATACATGTGTAGAAGGAGAACCTTTGTCTGAGAATCTCGGCTCTGTCAAAGAAGTTGTCCATTCTGAATATGCACCTTTCAACATCTTATTACCTGCCAAATCAACTTCATCAGAACAGATATAGCGTGTAAGACCTGCATCAGGATCAGGATAAGGATTGTTGTTCCAAACTACAGTGGTATCTGTGCTAATACATTTACCCCATTGTACTCTCCAAATCAATGCGTGTCTACTTCTTGAAATATATTTCAAAATTACATTAGCAGCATTAATTTGTTTACCTGAATTTGATTCATTGTCAAATTCATAGAAAAGTTCATCAGCAGCTGCATTGTGAGTAATCCACGTTCCAACCGGTTTACCATATTTTTCATCACCGTAACCATTTTGAGCAAAATCTTCTACTTGTGTTGCGAACAACTGTACAGAGTCAGCACAGATGTATTTATCTTCCGGCGCAACAGCTTTCATACCGTGATTGTAAATCGTAATAAAGTCTTCGGTATAACAAGTAGCTTTAGCTTCAGGGTTCTTAGGAGATTGATATGTATTAGAAACTTGCCAAATAAATGTATTTGGACCATAATCCATATTTGTAACATAAGCATCACATTGCTTATCTGTACACAAAGAATTTGATATTATAGCGTCACCAGATACTTTGTCCCATTTACCAACACCACGCACCGGCTTGTTGGTAGAAAGTGTTGTTGTAGGACCGCACTCCTCTCTGTCATCACCAAGAGCAGCGTGAGAAGGTTGCGCATTGGTAATATAAACATCATCAGACTGAACGCATCGATTACTTACAGTAGTACCGTTAGAATTTTGACTGTTAATTGTTGCTTCTACAACCCAACGGAAGATGTTGGTATCGTATGCAAGGTTTCTAACCATAGATTTCGGATCATTATGGTCATCAATTTCACCATAACCGTGTACTGCAACCGGCTCCCAATATGCATGAACATCGGTAACAGTATAGTTAGCACCATTTCCACCATCAAATGTACTACCATCAGTAGCATTCAATTGTGTAGAATCAGCACAAAGAACTTGCTCTGTACCGGCAGAAATATCTGACATCAAACCAATAATAGAAACTTTTACCTCGTCCCAAGATGTACAAGCTACAAGTTTATCATGGAATTTGTCGTACATCTCGTTGTGTTTGTACCAACGGAATGTTGTATATGTAGGATCAGCAGGATCAGAAGAAGTCTGCAACTTATCAAGCTGAGCATTATAAACTTCGTGAGCAACTTGATAAAGTTTTGCTTGACTTGCCAATTCTGTTGCAACCTGAGTCATTGCCTCGTCGGTGTAGAATGTATGTGTAGTACCGACATGCGCAATTCTATCGTTCTCATCAAAATATATAGAACGAACAGTTTTAATCCAATATGCTATACTATCTTTAGTAGCATTTGGCGTATCATCTTTGAAATTAACTTTTTCAGTATAAGTATAAACATTCTTATAAATATACTTAGGATTTTTATACGCATTCTGTTCATCAGAATCAGCAGCTACAGGAACATGATTTTCAAAGCTTTCCAAATTACTACCTTCACCACCCCAATACGGATTGGTGTAAGCAATTTCATCATTGCTACTCTGAGCAGAACCGGCAGTCCACCAATTCTGTTGAGCACCTGCACCTTCGTCAATAGCATTCAAGTTAACATCGTTGCCGCAGGAAATTTGATCAGCACCGGCATCAGCATCAAGCGGAGCAAGCCAAATAATTTGAACAGTATCGTAGTTACGACATGGGTGACCCGGAGTTTCCGGGTTGTCGTATGTAATAGTCCATGTAAAGATGTTAGCTGCGGTATAGTTATCCCAATAATCAGGACGTGACTGTTGTGAATAACGTTGCAAATTGCTAACAGAAGTTACATTACTTGTAGCATTTTCAAACTGAACATCACCACCGGTAATACATGTCCAAACACCGGAAACACCTTCTGCATGTAATGCAGTAGGAATAGTACCTTTCAAACTACGATAATTACCAAGCCAAGATTGATAAGACTTGTCATCATTATTAACAACGTCACCGCAAGTTACAATATCTTCACCGGCATCTACAGGACCAACTTCGTTGTTCCAAATAGTTACGTCGTCATGACCTTCACAACGCAAAGTATCATTTACATAAACTTTTGCAGTTAATGTAAATATATTTTTACCCGGCGTTAAACCAGATACAAATGTTTCATAATTATTTGGATTTTGAATATTAATATTTGCGTCACCGCCAGGTCTTTGGCTAGAGCACTTCCATTCGTATTCCCATCTGATTCCCGGGATATTAGAGAAGAACTCTGTATTAGCATAACCTTGCAAGTTACCATAATTTTCGCAAAGATATTGTTCTTTACCGGCTTCCACTTCTACAGGAATGTAGTAGATATATACATAATCATCGCTGTAGCAATGTTCCGGATCATCCAAATTACCATTAGCAACTCTCCAACGGAATGTATTCAAACCTTTTTGAAGATTGGTAACTTGAGTTTTCGGGTCGATAGCTTTATCAGTAACACCTTGCTCGGTTTTTATAAGTGTACCGAGTGTTTGTTGCTGTTTCATAATATCTTGCAAAGCACTTTGAATAGCATTGTCAGTAATAAACTGAGTAGATTCTACAGTTTCGATTTTGCTACCGTATTCTACATAACGCTTTTCAACCTTTGTTTTACTATCAATAGTATAACCCGTACTAGGATCATAATACAAAGTACGTGTAGTATATACTTCATATTTTACACCACCGATGTAAGTCTCATAAAGATAAGTAGTTACTTGACATGTAGTACTTACATAAGAAGAAGAAACAATCTTACCTTCACCGGCTGACTTAATCTCACTATCGAGTTGAGCAATCAAAACGGCGTCGGTATTTACTTCCAAATCACGAACTTCTGACTTAACTTCTTCAGTAGTACCAATCAAATAATACAAATATGTTGTATCTACATTACCTGATATCGTGTTGACTTTTGATTCTACACGATAATTTGCACCGTCCATTTCTGTATTGAAATTATAAGTAGATACGTTCTTATTTATATTATTAACAGAAACGAACACTGCATTACCATCTGTATTTGTCCAATAGCCTTGACCTTGTTTTGGTTGAGTAGCATTCAATTGTGTGAAAGGTTCACAAACATATTGATTCTCACCGGCATCAGCTTTTGTTACTGATGAATTGAAAATTACAACATCATCGCTTGCACTACAAGAAGGTACGCCACCAATAGCAGCAGCTTCAGCAGAAATCGGTCGGGTAACAACCCATGTAAACTCATTTGCACCCGGAGCTAAATTTGTAACTTCAGTAGTACCTAATGTTGAATTTGTAATTGAAGCGGCATTTGTAGAATTAGAACTAACATTTATTTTCCAATATCCTGTAGTAGCCGGAGTAGTTGCAGGAAGATCAGCAGCTTTCAAAGTATACTTATCATCGCAAACTTCATCATCAGGACCTGCGCTTGCTGCAACAGAATCGTTCTCGATGTAGATGTAAGAATCTTCAAAACATTCTTGACCACCATCAGTTACGTATGTTACTCTCCAACGAAGAGTATTTCTACCATTGAAAGAAGTTCCCAAACTATCAACTATTGTATTATACGCAGTTGAGTTAACAATATGACCGGAACCTTCTGTAACTTTCCACTCACCAGTACCCGGAGCAGGATCGTTACCATGAATACCAACAGGAGTAAGAGCAGAACAAACAGCACCAAGATCTCCACTTGCTTTACTTGTTACATAAACAACTTTCATAGTAGCCTCAGCTTTACAAGTAGAAGGTGATGCAGCAGCAACTGTATATTTAAAAGTAGTAGAACCTGGCTGTAAACCAGTTACTTCTGTAGAAGAATTTGAAGGTGAAGTAATTCCCTGCATCGGATTTTGAGGACAAGTCCAAACTCCGGTAGCACCATCGATGCCAGAAGCCGATGCTGTGATAGTTGCAGTTGGTACAGTTGTACAAACATCGTTCGCAGAAATGGATATTTCTGACTTCACAACAGGAGCGGTCGTTGCAGTCACAGGACATTCAGTTGTTATTCCATTTGCATCAGTTGCTGACGCGTTTACTGTCCATGTAAATGATACAGCCCCCGATCCTGTAACGTATGCGATAGTATTAGGATTGGTTGGATCAACAATTGTAGCATTCTCAGGAGAGTTAGCAGTCCACTCACCGGGAACTCCCAAAGAATTTGCAGAAAGACTAACCGGATCTGTAGAAGAACAAACATGAGTTTTGTTTACTGATGCTGTAGCACCAACTTTTGTAATTGTAATAGCATCACTAGCACTACAATTTGCATCAGATGACGAAGTGATTTTTGCTTCAACTGTATTTGCGCCGGGTTGTAAATCAATAGTAATTGAGTTACCGGTATTACCAGGATGTGAAGTCCAAGTAAGAACACCGGAAGAAACTATCGGAGTAATAGTTGCTTTTTCATCGGAGCAAACCAATCTGTCTTCACCTAAATTGATATATACATAATTATTAGTAACTGTGAAAACTTGATCATCTTCACATTTACCTTTTGTAACATGCCATGTAAATTTTGTAGTAGTACCAGCCTCCATACCAGATACGGTAGTGAGCGGACTATTGTTCGGAGTTGTAACACCTTTACCTTGAACTCGCCATTCACCGGTAGCGCCGGCAGGTAATGTAGAAGTCAAATCAAATTCCTTTGCACATCTGGTTTCTGTAACATCCGGATCCAGAGTAAATGAATTGTTAGTAACAATAACAGAAGATGTAGACATACAATCACCGGAGCCTAACTTAATATCTACAGTAGTAGGTCCAACCGGAAGATTAGTAAGTTTTAAAGTTTTATTACTATTGTCAAAGGATTTTGTACCACCACTGACTGTCCAATCAGATTGGTTAATTGTATAATTACCGGTAGTAGTAGCTTTAATAGTAGCAGTACCGCAATTATCAGCATCATCAGTAGTAAGTTTTATTGAAGGAGCATTATTAGTAATCTTTACTTCGTTTGAAGTAGAAGTACAAGATTTAGAATTTCCATTAGCATCAGTCAAAGTTGTTGTAACTTGCCACTTAAAAGTAGAAGTACCACTTTGAGTAATAGTAGCAGTTGTAAGATGACTTGATTCGTTTGCAACAATAGCGCCATTAGAAGGAAGCCACTTACCAACACCACCTGGCAACTCTCCAGCAACATTACCAGTAAGAGAAACTACATCATTATCTGTACAAGTAGTAGTTTTATCTATAGCGGCCTCAGCCCAAACTCTATATACATTAGCAGTATAAGACTGTGCCGGACAAGGATTATTTCCTTTAGGATTTAATGTAAGAGTAAAAGCATTAAGACCTCTTTGTAGATTTGAAACAGCTCCGTTATTATTAACATAAGCATTACCTTCTGACTTCCATTCTGTTGTCCAATAACTACTATTTGCTTGAATAGTACCTGTAAGTTGGGCAGAAGTACCATCGTTACAAATTAACTGATCAGCTGTTCCTGAAACTGAGGCACCATAATTTGTGATTGTAAAATATTTTGTATCCTTACAAGAAGTATTTTTGGGATCCCAAACTGTCCACTTAAACTTACTATCGCCAGCTTTCAATCCGGTAACCATAGTAACTTCTTTTCCAGACTGTTCGATAGCTCCAGAACCACCACTCCATTTTCCACTAAAACCCATAGGTTTAGCAGCGACCAATTGATATGTACCATCGCAGGAAATACCGACCATATCATCTCCTGCTTCAATTTTAGTATTAAAAACTGTAATCTGAGCTGTGGCAGAACAATTTCTATCAGCTTGTGAAGTAACCTTAACAGTAACAGTAACAGGACCATTAGGCATTTTTTTCAACTTAACTGTATTATTAAAGTTGCCCCACGCACTCGCTGTATTAAAATCCTCATGTTCAACATTAGGGCTATAAGACCAAGTAACATTGTAATTGTCTTGACCAGCAATAGCAAGGTTGATGTCTATTGTACCATTACATGTAGTATTTGACGGATTAGAACAAGTCAAATTAACAATAGGCTTAAGATTAGTTACAACAACCTGATCTGCACAATTGCTACTTGTCCACGTAAAGACATTATAACTTCCACCCAAAGTAACTTTAGTGCTACTTGAATTAGAATTTTTAATTGCTGTTGACTCTGGCCATACAGTCCATTTACCTGAGGTAGGAGAAGCACTAAGAGTTGCATCTGTACCACAAACCTTTTGGTCTGTACCTGCATTAACAGTTACGTTACCACACGTTGTTTGTGCTAACGCAAAATTTTGAGTTAAAATTAATAACGAAAGCACCGCTAAAAGTCTCGCAGTAACTCTCTTGGTCGAAATTTTAAACATAATATGGTCGTATAAAATTATAATGATAGTTCTTATTTTATTCAACTTTTTGTAATGAAATCTTCGCCTTTTCAGGCCTTTACTTCGTATACAAAACGTATTTTCGAGCGGTTTTAGTATAGTCCTCTCATTATTTTAGACCATAAAATTAATAAAATAGTTGCACAATACAAGAAATATTTATTATAAATTCTCTATTTTTATTAATACATTTTGTGATTATTTAACAATCAGAGAGTTACAATAACATTTTTTAAGAGATTTTTAATTAGTTTGTTTTAATTTTTTTAACTACTTAACAGAAGTTTTATATCCGAAAATGTTTAAAACCGATGCAAAAACAATGAAATTTAAATTAATAAGGTAAAATAAAATTAGAATTTTAAAGTAGGTACATAACAACAAACCTCATAACAAAACGTCACAAGTAAAGCCAACAAGACTTTAGGCTAAATCTTGTTATTAATATCCTACCAAATATTATTTGCTATACTCAAAAATATTTGGTGCCTCTTTTTTTAAAATTACCGACAAATTTTTAATCGGTAAAAATCGGAACTTGTACAAAAAATTGCTTGCCTCAGTCCTCTCCTATTTTAATCAATAACTCAACGAGAATTTAATAAAAAATCAAATTCGGAACCTCGCAAAGCCACAACAAAATTATTTCGTTGTAATTTTTACTGTTTATAAATAAGTAAGGACAAAGCTCCCGCGAGGCATCGCTTCGGAACTTTTTGCGACACCTAATTTTTAGTACGTCTCCCCTATTTCTATCCGTTTGGCTATAAAATCGGAACTTTTTATACCGCAAAACCGAATGAAATAAGTATGTTTTTTTTATATCTGAACCAATATTTCTCCAATGAAAAAAATTGAACAAACAATTTTTCGGAACTTCAAAGGATTGTATTGAAAATATATTCTATTTCAATAAACGTAACTAACTACGTCTCTACACGGATTGTATGACAAACCGTAATCCCACACAGTTAACAAAAAACAATGTCGGATAATAAAAATAAACAATTTGTAACCGTCGTAATTTTAATTTTCAATGCCGACAGTTACAAATTGTAATATATTTTAGTTTTTCAATTGAGCGAGAATAGCACCTAACTTAGCATCAGCCTCAGCTTTCTCTGCATCTTTCACGCCCTCTTCATAATAAACGTTTGCTTCAAATGAACTGCGAAGACCTGTAGCCCACTCGTTGAAGAATCTTTCTCCCGGAAATTCAATCTGAAGTTTCAAATCTTTTTTCTGAGGAGCTTTTACAGAACGCGGAGCGAAAACAGGCAATGTGTCAGTAGGTTTCACTTTCGGACGCTCTGCAACAGGTACGAAATCCCAACCCAAAGAATTTACAAACTTGTTAATCAAAATAGCTGAAATTCTTGCAACAATATCTATATTGCTTGTAAGTTGGAATGTTTCAACATGTTCACGAACTGCATCAGCAATAATTTTCTTGAGGTTAACACGATTCTTACAACGGTTCAACTCATTGAGAATCAAGTCAGCAGTTTTTTTGTTAAGACCAAGATTTTCCAAAACGTCATCATCTTTTACGCCTTCGATATATTCAAGCCAACGGCTCAAAAGCTTTTCAGCGAATAAGAATGCACGGTCGTTGATATCGCCGCCAACTTTTTTCTTGTTTTCTTTGGCATCCAACAATTTTTGGATGTCGATACCGGATTCTTGCAAAACAGCTTTGAGTTCCTCGTCAGTATCAAGTCCGAAGAAATCTCTGAGTTTCTGCAATATAGAAGAAGCAGCTTCATCTTTTTCAATTGTGATGAACTGTCCGAGCATTTCAATCAAATCCAAATCGACAGTATTGCCGGTTTCAACTTGCGGAACAGGTGTAGCAGCAATTTCAATCTGCTTGTTCATCATCAAATCAAAATAGATTTTCCAAGACAAATCATCGGTAATTGTAAGTTTATCAACAAAATTACCAAATGTATTTTTGTCTTTTTGCATTTTCATAAGAGCCATAAAGGCCTGAGCTGCAAATACTTTTGCTTTCTTGAGTTTTTCATCAATATTGCCGCCCTGATAGAATGCAGAAAGTTGGTCATACAACTGAACTTTCAGATCTTCGATACCTGTCTTAATTTGTTGAAGTTTTATAATAGGATCGCAAGTCGGCGACATATATTTAATGATGTAATCAATACCGGATTTGTTAGGCTGAGTAAACTCGTTCCAACATTCCAACGGATTGTGAACGTGCGCGATAACATCTTTATGATTTACCCACGCATTTTTCATGTCCTCAAATTTTTGAACATACTCAGGTTTGAGTTCACGCTCAACTCCATCAGTATCAATACCATCGAAAAACGATTTAGACCATTTCGGGTCTCGCAACGGGAACACATTTTTGAAAGGTCCGTTGTTGTCCCAATTCTGAATCCAAGTATCACCGACAGAAATACCCATCTGATCAGCGAAATTGGCTCCAATACGTGCAGTCCACTTAGCATTGTGAGGACCAAGCTCGCCGGGACGTTCTGTAGCCGGGTTACCAGCCAACTCTATATTGAATTTTGTAAAGACAACAAGCAACGGAATCAACTTTTCAATTTCACGTTGTTGAACCAAAAGTGCCAACTGACGTTCACGTTCAGCACGTTTTTCAGGACTTCCGCCATGAGTGTTGCGAATCCATTCGTAAAGGAATTTCGGCAAATCGGCAACTTCCGGCTGCTTGTCGTCCATACAGAACAACAATGTAGAAATCTCGTAATTGAAATTGTAGCGATTGAACAAGAACGCGATTTTACCACGAAGGAAAACCAAAAGTTTGTCGTTGTTATCTTTTTCTTCAAACGTGATTTCAGGAATTTGTTGACGCGAACGAGCACCCGGAAAGTCCAGAACGTCAGCATCTTTCAAGAATGCACGTTTAGGATGATTTGCGGTTTCGTCGCTAAGCGGCAACACAACCTCAGCACACAAAGCCGAAAGAATACTTCTGTCAAGAGTTGCGAGCAAAGTACCGCCGTCATAACAATTTACTGGCGGCTTCTTGGTTTCTTTGTAAAGTTCGCGCAAACGCTCAACATCAAGAATTGTATCCTGCTGAGGAGTCAAAGCAGAAAGTTCGGTTCTAACTTCGGATAAGAAATTCAACTGCTTCAGACCGTCAGACAATTTTTTGAACAATTCAGTGAAGAAAGGTTGCTTACCCCACAAAATTTCAAAAACTTTGAAACGCTCGCTTGAATCAATGTACGGAACAATAGCAGCGATGTCGTCCCAGAAATTTATATTGTTGAGATCCTTAATTATAAAGTGATCTCTGAAATTGTTGTTACAATAATCCTTAACATCGTAAACATCATCTTCAGAAAAACCCGGACAAGGCGAATTTTGTTTACGCTCCGCCAAAGTCTGAATCGTTTTCTGAATTTCATCACGATTTATGGCATATTGATAATGAGTGATGTCAGACAAATATCCGTTGGAAATAATTTTCACCAAATCAGCTTGTGAAAACAATCTCAACAAATATGGTTTGAATCCTGCCTGCCAATTATTTTTAGTAGTGAATCTTGAAACCAGACCGGTAGCTTCCTTACCACCTCCCGGAGGATTGATGTTGGCAATAAAATCTACCTCTTCGCCAGTATCAGGAACTTTTACAAACAAAGAAACAGCTTCGGGTGTTTTAGCCAAATTGGATACAAGGTACGACTTACCCACCTGACTCTGTCCGAAAATAGCAACGGAGGGTCTGCGGGGTAATGCCGATTCATATCTTTTGGCATCTCTTCTGAGTTTCTTCAGGTTGTATATAGTAACAGCTTGTTTATCTTTTTCAACATTAGCTGTCACCCATTTCATACTGTCTTCTATCACCTGTTTTACCTTGGTGCATTGCTGAATAAGCGTTACGGTTTCCTGGCTTTCTGACATCTTATTAAAAATTTTGGTTAAACTTTAATATCTGCATATTTGACAGTTTTTTTTGTATCACGGCGAATCACAGCAAAGGAACTGCCCTCCTTGATGCTTGCGTTGCCAATTCCTGAGGCGTTATGTATCTCAGGGTCAACATTTAAGGTCTGCTCCGGCGAGACAAAATCATATTCAGAGAACGACTCGTTGCAATATTTTGCCACCAAATCCAGAATTGTTCTGCGCTCCGAGATATAACATCCAGAAATATAAGTCAATAGTTTAGTTAACTCAGAATGTATTGTTTCAAGATTTTCTTTCTCGTTGTTTTCTTTAAGATTTTCGATTTGAGATTTCAAACCAAGCCATCCTTTTGAAAACCGCATAACAAATGTTGATACTGTTTCATCTTTTGACTGTTCCAAAGCCTCGTTCAAAGTTTGAATGAGACGCTTTTGAGGTTCAGTCTCGTTGCCCGGATCACGAAAAATTTCTTTTACAAACTTATCCAAAGGCAACGCTTTATTTAATTTTGAACTGATTTCCGCTTTCTCACCTTCAAGATTTTCCATCTGATTGCGCAATTCTTGAAAACGTGCATTGTATTTTTCAATTTTTTCATCCATGCGCTCTTTTACAATTGCTTCTACATCAGCATCATCCGGCTTTGCAGAACCCAATTTTGATGAAATTCGCGAAATAGTTTCCTGTGTAAAAAGCGTTTTAACAATTCTTTCAAGCCACTGCTCAGTACTGAAATTTTCATCCATATAAGGCAGCTTCAAGTTAGGATTTTTAATCAGCTCGTCAAAAGTTTCTTCACCAAATGTATTAATCAACCAACTTGAAATGCCGGCAGATTGTACTGTTGGGTCGGAACTTGTATGCTGACCTTCAATCTTTTGACTCAAAGATGCTGTTGTCGTGGAGTTTGAATCGTCCGTTTCAGAATCCTGAGAAACTTTTTTGGTGAGAGACAATTTAGACGTCTGGGTACTACTACCCTGTTCGTTGTCCTTGTTGTCTCCACTTACCGATAAACTGAGTTTTGCCATGGCGTTTAATTTATATTAGGGTTACTAATTATCAAAAAGTTGAATCAAGAAGATACCCGAATCCATCCAATAACCATGTTCATCAGCAAGTGACTGCATAGTAAGTTTCAAGTTTTCGGCAGAAACCTTCTTGCCTTCGCGGTCCATGATATTACGCAAAGGTTTGAGACGTTCCTTGTTTCTTGGATCTCTTTCCAAATCAAATGTCAACGGCTCACGATCTTTGAGCGATTGTGCTGCTTGCTGTGAAGCGTAAACCAATTTGTACATCGGTGCTGAAATCCAATCATCGGTAGGCATCTGACGCATACCAAGCATCATGTGACCGAAGAACTTAATATTTTTGGAATCTGTATCCGGATCAAGGAACACTTCTTTGAGTCGAGCCTTATTCGGATCATACTCACCAATATAATCAGCAGTAGAATGGAAATTGGCTTTCAATCTTGAAGTATCGATAGTAAAATCATCAAGACGGCGCAACTTGCCGGCCATCAATGCAACTGTAGCACCTACAGCAACGCAAGTCTTCGGATCTTTGATAATTCCTGTACCTTCCGCAAACGGATACCATGTACCGATTCGGTAGTGACCAAGTTGTACTACTCGATCAGGTGTAACAGGTAAATACTTGAGGAACAAATCTCTAACTACCGGCAACAAGCTTGGACGACCAGAAAGCAATACATAATCGCATTCGTATTGTGCAATGATTCCGCACAAATCGCCAACCATTTTTTCTACAACATCTTTTACTACCTTGTTGGTACCTTCGTTGTTGAGTTCCCAAACAACTTTTTCGATGTCGAAATCTACCGCACCTTCGTTTCTAAATTCTGTATTGATATATTCAATCAACTGTGCATTTGGATGCGGATAGTTTACAAAGAACGATTCAAACGAACGTTTTTCTGGCGAACGTTCCTCCGACGCATGATGCAAAATATCAGTACCGATAGGAATTGCAATCTGCATAGCAAACTGCTTCTTCATAAGTTTGTCTTTTGCAGTAGTACGACCCAAATACGGACCGAACAAGAAATTCATAACATTTACAGAATTCTTGCAACCGCGTTTTTCCGCACTGATTTTGATTGTCGGTAAAACAATACGTTCAATTACACGTTTCAAAATATCGTCACCGGCAAGATTGAAACCTTCCCAGAACATCGGGTCAGGTGTCAAAACCGAAATATTAGCATCCGGATTTGCCTGATAATTTGCAATCATCAAGTCTGTAGTACCACCTCCGATATCAACACTCGCAATAGAAACTGCCGGTTGTGAAGGATTTACAGAATCTTGACGAAGTTTTCCGACGGTATTGATGTACAAACTTGCATTGTTCATAAATCTGTCTTTGATTTCACCATAGACAAAAGTCAATTGGTTGCAAGTTGCCTCGTCATAATTCCAATCATCACGTTTGTCTTCGTCACGGCGAATATCGTCGGCATCAGGAATAATCGTAAGATTTTCGTCAATAAAATTGTTACCGAAATAAGATTTCAACGCACTCAACGCATCTTTAGCATGTTCACGAAGAATAATCTGCTCGGTTTGAAGCATAGCTGTAGGACATGTTAAAACAATGCGTTTGAGTTTACGCGGCAAGTTTTCTTGTCCTTGTCTTTTACGGAAATTGTAACTGTTGACGTATGTTACAGCTTGCATAAAAATTTCACTCAAGGCAAATGTCATAAGCGAACTTCTTGAGAAGTAAGGATTCATAGCCGGATAAGGCATTTTCATATCCGGATCCTGCTCTGCTTTAATACGCTCGTTTTCAACAAGTTTACCATCTTCAGTGAACAATTCGGCAATACCGTAAAGAGCAGGTTTTGCAAATGCTTCATCGGTTTTTGAAATATATGTCCAAGCAAAAGCACGCTTTTCGGTATCCCAAAGATAACGTTTTGGACTTGACATCACAGAATTGGAATTGTCAGCAGTATTCAAAACGGTAAGACGCTGAGCCTCACGACCTATACGAACCAATGACGGCCATGCAAATGCTTTAGGATTGCCGCTAAGAATAAACTGTGATTCGTCGCCCAAAGAGGTTTTTACAAATGCTACACGCATATCAAACGGATCAGAATATGTACGATCCGGATATGTCATATCCCTGATTTCCAATGGAACAGCATCTGTAAATTCAAAAGGCTGACCGGTTTTGATTGATTCTACCAAAATACCGGTTGTACGGGAGTTACCAACATCCAAAATCAAATCAACATCGATACAAAGTTTGTTGGTATATAATGTAAGTTTCGGGAATGTTTCAGCTTTACCCAAAACTTTCAACATCGTCAAATAGAAAGAAGTATGAAGGAAATTATACTCAGAATCATCCTTGCCCAAAGCCGCACGTTTCTTTTCAAACTCGGTTCTCAACCATTCTTGAACCCACGGACGGGCACAGAAAAAGAAATTGTCGTCAGGCTTTTCAGCACATTCAAAAATAGAATTTTGAGCATCTTTGGTAGTAGGCGTTAAATACGCATCCTGATTGTCCTCACATCTTGTATCAAATGCAAGTACCACATTATGAGTATATTCGCTATCATCGTCAGTACCGGAAATACGGCTAAACCACATCATAGCCCAAGTTTCGGGACCTTGCTGGAATTTTTTACCGTCGTATGATTTTCTCAAATACGGTATCGGAATCCAAACGCCTTCAAAACTTTCTATGGCTTCGCGCGCACGTACTGTAATAATCTTGTGTTCAGGAATAGGTTTGATAAGAGGTTGAGGAATTCTAGACTCATCAATTTGACCGGTTTCGTCAGTAGCAATTTTCTTGATTTCGTCGGTTAATTCGATATATTTCTGAAGTTTCTCGTGATAATAAGGGAACACGAAAGTAATTTCCTTATTTCCTTCGATATCCTCTTCCATCTTCTCATAATAGTCTCCACTGACTTTCATGGCAGCAGACTTCATTCCAAGATTTACTTTCAAGGAATGGAACTGAATGCCAGAATTTGCTATCAAGCTGAAATCACTCATAAAGAAATATTTTTATTTGTATTTAACTTAAATCCAAATCCACATCATCAACCTGCTGAGGAGGCTTGTTCTTGCCCTGATTGTTGCAAAACGGGCACACTGACGAGATGGAAGGATAGATTTCTCCACAATATTCGCATACCTTCAACTTGCCTTGAGGCTTTGATGCTCCAACATTGTTAACAGGTATTTCACGGTTGTTATCAGTCACTATAGATGCATGAGGCGGCGGTGTTTCGGGTTTAACATCGGATACCGTAGCAGTAACACCCGAAACAGAAACTTCCGGTGAATCTTCTACAATATCATGGTAAACTCGCTGAGCCTGCCAACCTTTGGTATTAAGAAAACGATCTTTGTAACTCTCTCCACGGGCAATGCAAAATCTTCCGACTGCTTTTCCCTTGGTTACCAAACTATCTGATTCTCTTCTGTTGAGCGAAATTTTCAAACCGTTGGATTGCGAAATTACAGGACGAAGTTTTGTAAGATCCAGCATATAAACTGTATCATCGTTCTCATCCATAAATTTTACGTATGCGAAATACAAACGCGGTGTTCCTGCCAACAAATAATTGATAAGGCTTTTTCCAACTGAAAATTTTGCCCTTCCGAATGTTGGGGAAGTCACTGTCACGTGCAATCCGTCAGCGTTTTGACTCCACTCTAATGAATCCATTTTCTCTTTATGTTTATCTAAGTGAAACTATAAATCTCAGTTGCAACAAATATAAAAATTAATTTTTTAATAATACAAATTTTTTACAAAAAAAATCTTGAAAATTTTATAACTAACTAAATCATTGGGTTTAACTTCGGATTGTTGAAATAAAAATCCGGTATGAAAGCCAACCGAAGTCACAAAAAGATGTTAAAGAAAAAAACAAAAAAAAATCCGTAAACGAAAATAAAAATTCATTTACGGATTATTCAAAAAAAATTATAGTGGGAAATTAACTAAAATTCCAATTTATCTGAAATCTTATCAACAATACCATAAGCGAGGGATTCTTGTGCATCCATCCAATGGTCGTCTTCGATGTCTGCAAGTACAGTGTCAACATCTTTACCGCAATTCTTTGCAAGGATTTCGGCTACCATTCTCTTGGTTTTCAAGATGTTTTTAGCTGTAATCTCGAGGTTTGACGCTTTGTCTTGAAAATATCCGCCAATCAAAGGCTGATGGATAAGCACTTCGCCGTGCTCGAAAATTTCGCGTCTGCCTTTTGTACCGGCTGAAAGCAACAACGAACCCATTGAAGCTGCAAGTCCGATGCAAACTGTACGTACAGGACTTGAAATAAGATTCATTGTATCAATAATCGCCATACCGGAAGTTACGGAACCGCCCGGAGAACTTATATAAAGTGTAATTTCTTTGCCAGGCTCTGCCATTTCGAGGAAAAGCAACTGATTGATAACTTGTTGAGCAGATTGATCTGAAACTTCGCCCCAGAAAAATATGCTGCGCTTTTCCAAAAACTTCTCGTTATATTTTGCACTTGCAAGTTCAGAAAGAATGCTTTCCAAACTTGAATTTTTGTTGATTATTTCGTTGTTCATCATTATCGAAAGATGTTTTTAAGAGGTTAGTTAGCGTTTTTGTCTCTGAAAATTACTTGGTCGATAAGGCCGTAATTCTTAGCCTCTTCGCTTGACATCCAGAAATCACGTTTTGAATCTTTCTCAAGTTGTGCAACGTCTTTTCCGGTATGAAGTGAAAGAATTTCGTAAAGATCGTTTTTAGCTTTCAATACTTCGTTTACAGCAATCTGAATATCAGAAGCTTGACCTCCTGTATAACCTGACGGCTGATGAAGCATAATTCTTGAATGTTTCAAAGCGTAACGTTTGCCTTGTGTACCGGCTGCAAGAATTACTGCGCCCATAGATGCCGCCATACCTGTACAAATTGTAGAAATTTTACAAGAAATATACTGCATGGTATCGTAAACACCAAGTCCGCCGTAAACTGAACCGCCCGGAGTGTTGAGATATATCTGAATATCCTTTGCTGGATCTGTAGATTCAAGGAAAAGAAGCTGAGCCTGAATGATATTAGCCACTTCGTCAGAGATTTCTGTACCGATAAAAATAATTCTGTCGGCAATAAGACGTGAGAAAACGTCAACCTCACGGAAAGGCATGTCACGTTCTTCAATAACAGCACGTGTCATATTTGTAATACGTCCCGCATACTGATCGAAAGTGTTGCTGCTGATACCTTTGTGGTGAACAGCGTATTTTCTGAATTCGTTGTTTGTCATAATCAATTAAGTTGAGTTAAGAAAAAAACACAAAAGAGTATTCTAACGGTAATCACTTGCATTGAAACAATTTGCCGCTAAAATACTCTTGGGATTATAATGATTTAAAGCTTCCGACTATTCGAAAAGTTTTGCAAAATCATCGTAAGAAATATTCTGATCTGTAAGAGTAGCTTTCTCTTTTACAAGTTCAGTAATCTTCTTTGTAACAACCTGATTGCGAATCATACTGCGATCTTGGTTCTTAGCAAGTCTTTCTTTTGCAAAATTGTCGAGATACTCCGGCGGAATTTGTCCCAAAGGAATACCGTAACGTGCAAATTCTTGTGCTGTAAGTTGTTTTGCAGCTTCGAGTTCTTCGTCTTCTGAAACTTCGATATTGTTGTTCTTAACGATCTTGTTTTCGATAAGATTCCATTTGATATCGTCTTCCATGTTCGGGAACTGAGCTTCGAGTTTTGCCAAATCGAAGTCTTTGTATTGTTCGAGAGCAAGCATCCAACGTTTCATGAATGCCAATGGAACTTCAAATGTAACTGCTTTCAACAATGCAGCTTTGGCATCAATCATCAATTTTACGTCTGACTCAGCAGCGTAACCTTTTTCGTATTGTGAACGAACTTCAGCTTTGAGTTCATCAATATTGTGAACTTTGTCTTTGCCGAAGAATCTGTCGTAATCTTCTTGTTTCAATTCATCAGCCGGAACAAAATCAAGAATTTCTTCAATCTGGAATGCGAAACTTGCATTGATTGTTTTGAAATCAATCATATTGTTGCCGAGAAGTGATTTAGCATCAGCTTCGTTAGGGAAAACCTGAGTAAGGTCGAAAGCGATAACATCACCGGCTTTTTTACCGATAAATTTAGCTTTCTGTTCAGCATCATTAACTCTGCTAACAAGCATTGTAGTCTTGTTAGAAAGACCGTTTTCAATTCTTTCGCCTTCTGCGTTAGTCTGGTAAACTTCACCTTTGAGGAATGATTTTTCACCGGTAACTTCTACAGGAGTCTGCTTTCCGGCAGCGTTCTTGTATTGTTCTACGGCTTTATCAATAATAGTGTCGTCGATATTGATAACATATTTTGTAAGAGCGAGAGTATTGTCTACATTGATGTCGAATTGAGGAGCCAAAGCAACGTCAAAATAGAAAACGTAATCTTCGTCTTTAGAAAAATCTACAATAGCCTTCTCGTTTTCAGAAGGAAGAGGCTCACCCATGTAATCAACCTTATTGTCTTTGAGGTAATCGAAGAGAGCTTTAGAAAGCACTTTATTAACTTCTTCAGCCATTACTCTCTGATGGAATTCTCTTTTTACGAGACCCATAGGAGCCTTGCCAGGACGGAATCCTTTGAAATTGGCTTTCTTTTGAATGTCTTTCAATGAACTGTCTACCTGAGATTGGTAGTCAGATTTTGTTAAAGTAATTTGTATTGTGGCGTTAAGCGCATCAATATTGTTTTGTTTAATTTCCATTTAAAGTAACTGTTTAGAATTAGTCCGGCTTTAAACTGCAAAAATGTTATTAAAATAAAATTTTTATAAATGTCTTCCGGAAAGTTATTTTCCAAAAAATAAGACCGACTCAAGAACACTTGTAGGCGGTCTTATAAATTAATTGTGCGGATGAAGGGACTCGAACCCCCACGCCCGAAAGCATTAGATCCTAAGTCTAACGCGGCTACCAATTACGCCACACCCGCTTGAAGAATTTCGGTGCAAATGTAACATGATTTTTCTAACCAACCAAATTTTTTCAAAAGATTTTTTCAGTTTTTTATAACATTTTTTTTCAAAATGCCTTACATCAAACTTTTACATATTAAATATGTGTAACTGTTTTGAGCAAAAAATTCCGAAAAATCAACCTCAACCCTATCCTACTTTCATAATTTTTTTTGTAACGAAACACAAATTACAACAAGGAAAAGTGTCTAAAGCATTAAAAAATAAAAAGAAAAGGGTCTAATTTTTTTGTGTGAAAAAATGATTAATTTTTGCGAAAAGATTTTCAGAATACAAAAATTAATTAGTAACGTTGCGCCCAAATTCAAAAATATAAATTTTAATATATTTTCAACACAATGTCATTAGAAAAATTAAGAAACTTCGGTATTGCTGCCCACATTGATGCAGGTAAGACAACTACCTCAGAGCGTATATTGTTTTACACCGGAGTAAATCGTAAGATCGGTGAAGTTCACGAAGGCGCTGCCACAATGGACTTTATGAAACAAGAACAGGAAAGAGGTATTACCATTCAGTCAGCTGCAATCTCTGCACATTGGAAAGGTTTTGACTTGAACCTTATCGACACCCCGGGTCACGTTGACTTCACAATGGAGGTTGAGCGTTCAATGCGCGTTGTAGACGGCTTAGTTTCTGTTTTCTGTGCGGTAGGTGGTGTTCAGCCACAGTCTGAAACAGTTTGGAATCAGGCTGAAAAATATCGTGTTCCTCGTGTTGCTTTCATCAACAAGATGGACCGTTCAGGTGCTGACTTCGACTCTGTTGTAAAACAGATGGACGAAATCCTCGACGCAAGACCAGTAAAATTGGAAATTCCTATCGGTGCTGAAGATAATTTCATCGGTCTTATCGACGTTGTTACAGGAAAGGCTTACAAATTTGTAGATAAAGAATATGAAGAGATGCCTCGTCCTGCTGAATACGACGCAGAATATGAAGCTGCTCACGACCACTTGTTGGAAAAAGTAGCTGAAGTTGACGAAGCTTTGATGGAAAAATACTTTAGCGATCCTTCTACTATTACTGTTGAAGAAATTAAAGCTGCTATCCGTAAAGCTACTATCAACTTGATTTTCACCCCTGTATTGTGCGGTTCTGCTTACAAAAACAAAGGTGTACAGTTCATGCTTGATGCAGTTGTTGATTACTTGCCATCTCCGTTGGATTTGCCTGCTATTCAAGGTCACGATCCTAACGATCCTGAAAAAGAAATCGACGTTTACCCTGATGAAAAGAAACCTGTAGCAGCTTTGGCTTTCAAACTTATCAACGACCCATTCGTAGGTCAGCAGGTTTTCACTCGCGTATTCCAAGGCGTTATCAAACCGGGTATGACTCTCGAAAACCCAAACAAGGGCAAATCAGAACGTATCGGTCGTATCTACAAAATCAAAGCTAAAGACCACGTAGAAATCAACGAAGCTGTAGCTGGTGATATCGTTGCTCTTATCGGTCTTAAAGATACCAAAACAGGTGATACTCTTTGCGACGAACAACATCCTGTATTGTTGGAATCTATCACAGTTCCACCTCCAGTAATCCAGTTGAGAGTATATCCTAAAAACAAGAAAGATCAACAGAAGATGGGTGAAGCTCTTCACAAACTTTCTAACGAAGACCCGTCATTTGTTGCTAAATTCGACGAAGAAACCAACGAAACTGTAATCGCTGGTATGGGTGAGCTTCACCTTGAGATCATGGTTGACCGTGTTAAGGAAGAATTCAAAGTTGAAGTAGAAGTTGGAGAACCATCTGTTGCTTACCGCGAAACTTTCCTCAACGAACAAGATTGCGAATACAAATATGCTAAACAGTCTGGTGGTAAAGGTCAGTTCGCTTATATCAAGATGATTATGAGTCCGAACCCAGGCAAGGGTTACGAATTTGTAAACACTGTAAAAGGTGGACACATCCCTGGCGAATTTATCCCATCTGTTGATAAAGGTATTCAGAAGACTATGGAAAAAGGCGTTTTGGCAGGTTTCCCTGTTGTTGACGTTAAGATCAACCTTTATGATGGTGGTTTCCACCCGGTTGACTCTTCTGACTTCGCATTCCAGACTTGTGCATCTATCTGCTTCAAGGACGCTTTCATGAAAGGTCATCCGGTATTGTTGGAACCTGTTATGAAGTTGGAAGTTTCTACTCCTGACGAATATATGGGTGATATCATCGGTAACTTGAACAAACGTCGTGGTAGAATCGAAGAACAAGGTCCTCACCCACACCGTAAAGGTATTACCGAAATCAAAGGTTATGTTCCTTTAGCTGGTATGTTCGGTTATGCTAACGACTTAAGAAACATCTCTTCCGGTCGTGCAAGCTTCTCAATGGAATTCGCTCAATACGAACAATTGAATGCTGCTACTCAAGAAGAAGTTCTTAAGAAACTCGCTGCTAAAAAAGCTGCTGAAGAATCAAGATAATTCTTCTAAAAGCATACATCATAATAAAGAGGCTGTTGGTTATCCGGCAGCCTCTTTTATTTTTATAACAATTATTATCAAACAATTCTCAATATAATCTTCTATCTTGATAAAAATTCCGTGTTTCCCGTGATTGAAAAATATAAACTCGAAACTTACTTTTTCAATATCAATCCGGAAATTGTGATATTTTTATCTAATTTATCGTCTTTTTCGGATTTAAGATTGTAATTAATTACAACAAAATAGTAATCGTTGTTTTCCAAAATAATTGATCTGTCATTATTGTTTTGTGTCAAAAAATCTTTTTGCACTTCAAACTCGAAAGTAGTATCATTGTGACTCAAACTAATAACAACTTGATTGTTATCCAATTCTTCTATCGTATTGTAACCATATTCCTCAATATTGCAAACATATCCTTTGTTTTTAGACGGCAACGAAATCGGATATTCCGGACTGAAATAATAATTATTGCTAAATTCCACAGTATCAATTTGAAATAATGTTATTGCATCTTTGGTGATTTCTGCGTATTCTTCTTTGTTGTAATTATTTTGAAGATAACGTATTTTGCTGACTATTGGAATAATTTCATCTCTATTATTCATAGCATCAATTTCATCCGCATTTTCAATAGGAAGTGCAATATTATTTTGTTGACATAAATCGTTAATATCGTTTTTCAGTACTTTCAATGTTATATTTTTTACCGACCAAGGTCCGACTGAAAAAACTAAAAATGATAATGCAAAAGATATCAACACCCAAGAAATTTTGCATCTTTTTACAACTATAAAATAAATACAAACGCCATAAAACCAAATATTTACAATTACTAACCAAAGTCGTGGTATCGTAATTCCGTAATCATTGAAACGGCGATTGATTCCTATTGACATCAAAACAAGCAACGGTATCATTACAATTGGTAAAATTCGGAATAATTTTTTATCGAATTTATTGTTTTCGTCATAAAGATTCGGATACAACAAAAAGAACATCATTAACATCAGTCCCATACTTAATGAAACGAGTACAGAAACAAATCCTCTTGGTAATCCTTCTTTTGGAAGTGTAAATATAAAATAAACATAAAGTACAATTATATACAATCCTAAAAAAACGAGTAACAACACATGGATAATAATATTCGATTTTTTTTCGATTTTAACTGCTTCTTCGTTGAAAATTTCATCGCTTTTGGGGTAAAAACTTAAAAAACAATACAGGTTCTACAAACAACCAACAAAATACTGACAAATATTGCCACGCTTTTGACGAAATTTCGATGTCAAACAATTTATCTAATGCAAGATACAACAATGCAAGTCCAACATAAAAAATAACACTTATTATAGAAACATTCAAGAAATTTCCGAGATTCAATCCGTTAAATTTCCAAAAACATAAATCAGTTTTTCTGTCCAAAAAAATAAATGTTAAATACAAAACCCAAATCATTACCGGAGCAGACAACAACAAAAAAGGTATTGTTCTTGTAACTTCGTTAGTGATATAACTCCACGAAAAAATTCCCCAAAATATTTGCGGAACTATCTGTATTACAAATACTTTAACTTTGTTTTCGTATCTCTCGCTAAAAAGTTTCAACATAATCGACAACGGAAAATTACCGATTATTGTGTAAACTATTTTAGAAAGATTTTCGTAACTATCACCCTTCTCTATTGAGAAAATTGCCACAGATATTGCGGCTATAACATAAAAATACGCAAAAGGAAACCGCTTTACAGAATCCTCAATTAGTGTAGCGATGTCTTTGGTTTTAAGAGATTTGAAATCTAACATCATAATATTCTTTCTTAATTTTTGATAATATGTTGCAAATTTAGAAAAATTGGTAAATTTGTACTATAAAAATTGTAATATTATGAAAATTAGTCTATCGTATTCCACATGTCCAAACGACACTTTTATATTTTATGCAATTGCCAACAAGAAAATCGACCTTGAAGGCTTGGATTTTGAAATAAGTATGCACGATATTGATGTACTGAATCATAATGCGGAAAATATTGATTGTCCGGACGTTACAAAAATCAGCAGTAATGCTTACGGCGTAAATCTGTGGAAAAAATATGTAACATTGGATTCCGGCTCGGCTCTGGGTCGCAACAACGGACCGATGCTTGTTGCCAACAAGTATTTCGATGAAAATGAAATGGATACCAAGAAAATCTTGATTCCGGGAATCAATACTACTGCCAACTTGCTGTTTTCAATTTTTTTTCCGAATGCCAAAAACAAAACCCCGATGTTGTTCTCAAAAATTGAGGGCGAAGTGATTGAGGGAAATTATGATTGCGGACTTTTGATTCATGAGGGACGTTTTACTTACAAGCAAAAAGGTCTTGTAAAAATTGTAGATTTCGGTGAAAAATGGGAACAAGAAATGCACAAGCCGATTCCTTTGGGTACAATAATTGCCAAACGCAGTCTTGATAAAGAATTGATAATCAAAATCAACCGTATAATTCGCCGCAGTATTGATTACGCATTTGCTCATCGCAACGAGGCAATGCCGTATATCCGAGAATGGGCGCGTGAACTTAGCGACGAAGTTACGCAAAGTCATATCAACTTGTATGTCAACGACTTCAGCCGAGATTTGGGCGAAGAAGGCAGAGCCGCAATTTCGTTTTTGTACCAAAAGGCTTTTGAATGCGGCTACTTGAAAGAATTGCCTCGAGATATTTTTATTTCGTAGTATCGTCGGAATCATCAAACATCTTCATCAATTCGTTGTAGATGTTTGAAAATTCTGATTGATCGCTCGGATCTACAAATTTTTCTTCCGGGTCTTCTTTCATTTTATTGTAATATAACATCAATTCCGGCATATTTTTGATGATGTATTCGTAATTCTTATGAATTTTGCGGATTAATGTTTTGGCTTCTTCAGTTCTGCCGGTTTTGAAATATATCAGCGCAAGACACGATTGTATAGTTGCGATTAATTCTCTTGAATTCAATTTGTCAACTATTTCCAACGCGTCAAGAAATAATTTTTCCGCAGTATCGTAATCCTTTTTTCTGAAAATATAAGCCTCGGCTTTTGCCATCAGAATTATCGCGTATCTGGATTTGGAATTCGGTTCGTACACTTTTTGAGCTTCGTCGTATTTTGCCAATTCTAAATCCACATCGCCGATAATGCTGTAGATATGCGCCAAAGATTCCAACGCTTTGGCATGAAGCTGCGCATAGTTTTCGGTTTTTGCAATTTTTATTGTACTTTCCAAATACTCAATTGCAAATTCTGCCAAAGTCTTGGTTTTACCCTGAAATTGAACTTCGGTTTGAAATTCTGTTTCGTCCGAAATCAAAATTTGTGCAAGGTCATAATAATTTTCACCCAAAGGTTCCCATTTATCCATGTTCATACTCAATGCTATAGCCTTGAAAAATGTTTCCATGGACTCAACAAATTTGCCTTGGTGGAAAAGTATTGTTGAAACCGATTTGTATACTTGAGTTTTGCTTTCGTTGTCGTTGACGTATGCTTCTTGCTGTTGAAGTTTTTTGAAATACATATCGCCTTTTATAACATCGTTGTTGGAATAGTACAACAATGCTATAACTTCCAAACAATGAATCTGTTCCTCAAAATTACCGTCTGACTTGTAGAAATCGTAAGCCCGAATTGCAAATTTGGCACTTTCCTCATAATCCGAATTGGCTTTCATGCAACATTCTGCAATATCCAAACAAACTTCGCCCTTTTCAGCATCGGCATCCAAATCGTCAAGCTGATCCAAAACACGTCTGTAATATGTAGCCGCCTCAGAATAATTTTCAAGACGTTCGTGCATCAATGCTACATTTTTCAAATTATTAATCATGCCGTCTATATTTGACACATCTTTGTAACAGTCGTAAGCCTGCTGATAATAATCGATAGCATTGTTAAACTGTGACATCGTATCGTAAGTATAACCGATATTGTTGTACAAATACGCCAACTGATCGGGATAACCGTGGTCTGACATAATATACGACGCTTCGTTGTAATAATGAATAGCGTTGTAATAACAATGAGCATTGTAATAAGCATCCGCCGCCTGAGTATAATATTTTGCACATTCCTGAGCGTAATTATCGTTGTCATCAAGCAATTCGGCAGCCTTTACAAGCATATCCGTGCCGTTTTTCAAATCGTTGATTGTACAATAATAACGTCCGAAATTGCTGTAACACAATGCTTTCTGTTCCAAATCGTTGCTGATTTCGGCTGAATCTATCGACCGTGTGAAATAATTTTCAGCCGTTTTTTTGTCGTTCATCTTCAAGTAGACTTTGCCGATATCCATATATTTTTCTGCAACTTTCTTGTAATCAGCAGCTTCGTCGTATACTTTCAACAACTGTAAATGATTCAACAAGGCCTCTTCGTTGTTACCGATAGCCTCGTTGGTGAATGCTATATGATTGATTGCCGAATAATAATTCGGATCTTTGTCATCATAATCGTGGAAGATATTTGCTCCGCTTCTGAAATTTTCGAGAGCTTCTTTGTATCGTTCCCAATCGTGATAATTGGTACCGAGATACACGTAAGTAAGCGCAAGTCCGTAAGAATCACCGTTTTCCTTACACAAATTGAGAATTTCTTTCAACTTCTTTTCAGCAGCGGCAAATTTCCGTTTGCATCTCAAACAATCAGCAGCAAAACGCATTGAATCAATCATTTGCTTTTCGTTACCAAGTTCTTTGTAAATTCGGGCAGATTCCTCGTAAGCACCTTCCGCTTGGTCGTAATTTCCGTAAGTAAAACGGCTGATTGCAAAATTGTCAAGATGTGAAGCAAGATTGAGTTTATCGTCAAGTTCGCGGTCAATTTTTATAGCGCGTTTGTAATTGATAAACGCTGAAAAATTCTCTCCCTTGTTGTCATGAACTCCGGCGATGTTGTTGTAATTCATGCTTTGGGATTGTTTGTCACCGCGTTTTACATTGATATCAAGGGCTCGTTTGTAATATTCCATCGACCTGTTGTAATCGCGAAGATTGAAATATACATTTCCCAAATTGTTCATCAATGATGCAAGCGACTGAGTATCATTTAGTTTTTCGGAAATTGCTTGAGCCTTGTTGAAATATTCTTCAGCTTTTTCGTACTCATTGTCTTGAGCGAAAACATTGCCAAGCATTTGATAATCAGACAATATATTCTGCTCTTCACCGTATTTGATGTCAATATTAAGAGCCATGCTGTAATATCTCTTAGCTTCAAAAGAATCGTCAGACAAGAAATACATGTTTCCGAGATTGATATATGATAAACTCAAACCTCTTTCGTTACCAATTTTTTTATGAATTTCTACAGCCTTGTCAAAATATTCTTTGGCTTTTTCCAAGTCACCGGTTTTTAGAATGATGTCGCCGATATTATCATAACTGATAGCCATTTTTGGAAGATTATTGAGAAATTCGTCTATTTTCAACGACTTACGGAAATAATCCATCGCCTCATCAATTCTGTTGTGAGCGGCTTTCAGAAGTCCGATATTGTTATAACGGTTTGATAAATTGATATTATCATTGATTTCCAAATCTACTTCCATGGCTTTTTTCAGAAATTCTTCAGCCTTGTCGTAGAGTCCCATTTCCTCGTAAGCCAATCCCAAATTGTTGAAAGTCTTGGCTAACAACATCTTCTCATTTTCTTCCTCAAAAGGTTTGATGCACGAATTCAACAATTCCACCGAACCCTCATAATCGCTGTTGTAACGTTTGTAAATTCCTTTGTTGAGAATACCCTCATAAGAAATCGATTTTTTTGACGGCGACAATCCTACTGTCAAACTCATTGCTTGCTGTGCGCCTTCAAGATTAAAATTCGCTACATGAGTCAATATCAATTGATTAGCGTAACGATAAATAGAATCGGTATCGTTGATTTTTTGTGCTATAGAAATTGCAGTATTTATATTTCCAACTGCATTGTCGTAATCCGAAAGAAATTGCTGTTCTACACCGGTGCGAAAATACGCACGATGTTTTTGTATTTCTGACTTGTTTTTATCGGCAAGTACTCGCAATTCCTCAGCAAGATTGAGTGCATCATGATAAAAACCAAGCCAACTGAGAGCTTCTTCTTTCAACTGTATTGCATTGAATTTCTGCTCGTTGAAAGTGATGTCATCTTCAGAATCTATTTTATTGATTATCAACAGAACCTCATCAGCCAAATCAGTTACCTGACGCATCTGATACTGCTGTTTGCATTGCAAAGCACGGCTCAAAATCTCTTCAATCTGAACTTTAGCCTTTTCAGAATCCAATTTGCCGTTGGAAGTAAATTCATCAAAAAGATTTGTTTTTTGCGAATCGTTTTTTATTCCGTAATGCTTTTTAATATCTTCTATAGCCTTTGCAACATTCTCAAAATCAGGATTATTCTGCTGCAACAAAGCCTGCTGAATTTTTTCAACAGTTTTCATCAACAAATCTTCGTCGGCATTGCTGATTATGATATGATATAGATAATTGTCACGTAATGAAGAAATTACATCAATTTCCTCCGGACAAAGCAATTCTGAAATATTTTTATCGTCAAGCTTTGAAAAATTGTCATAAAGTTTTTCGATACGAAGTTTTTCAATTTTTGACAATGTGATGTCAAGAAATGAAAAATCACTGTCATTCAGAGTCCAAACGCCGTTGTCTTTCAACAAATTTTTGCACTGAATCAAGTATTTCAAAACTTCGTTGAGACACATCGGATGTCCTTTTGTAATTTTGTACAACGAATTGGAAAAATCAGACGGGAATTTGTTATCGGAAAATCTTCTGAAAACATACATCGCAACATCGGCAAGTTTCAACGGCAGGATGTTAACTTCAATCGCAAAATCCTCACCGTCAGCCTTTTTCAGTTGTTTTAGTTCGTTGACTTTTGATACAAAATACGAGAAATCCGAACTGTCGGAATTATCAATATCCAATCTTGTACAATACGACAAAACAATCATCGATTTACAAGAATTTTTGCTCAAACTTGCTGACACACTGCAAATTATATCAAGACTTTCGTTATCAATACAATTTGCATTATCAATTACAATCAATACCGGCAGCTCTTTACTTTTGTTGCAAATCAAATTATAAAAATCAGAATCATTTTTTACAACAAAATCCTCTCCGGCAAGACTTTTTGCAATCTCATTAACAGCCTCAAACGATTGAGCTTTAGGAAAATAATTAAGACAACAATTAGCAACAGCAATTTCACAGTAATTTTTTTCTCTTACTATGAACTTGTCAATCATTGCAGATTTACCGATACCGATTTCGCCGTTAATAAGCAACAATTGAGCATTACCTTCGCAGCAATTGTCGAAAGCATTAATTAAAGTATTGAGTTCGATATCGCGTCCTATAAAATTTTCCAAATTCATAAACAGATGATTTTCAATTAAATAAGTTAGTTTGGATTTTGATTTTTCCAAACTTTAAAATTAATCATTTTCCTCAACAAAAACAAATTTTTCTTTATAAGTATTAAACCGCAAAAATCGAACTCCCAAGTGATTTTTTATGATTTGAAAATTTACAAAATATTATCGGGCGAAAATTGTAATTTTTTAGCGTTTTCACATCAAATCCATTATTGTAACTTGCTGATTTATAGCGTTTGCATATTCACCACCGGATAAGCCGAAAACAGTTATCAATATAGGCCATACCGCTGATTTTGTTTTCGTTTCGGATTGATAAACGGCTATACGGTTCTGAATTTTCAAGTATTCGTCCTTATTCAATATGTATTCCGATGACGAATACTTGATTTCGCAAACGTTCACGACCTTGTCTGCCCGGTTCAACAGAAGGTCGATTTGAACTTTGTTGTCCGGATTTTTACTACGCCACGAATAATTTTCAGAGTAAATACCTGCAATACCGACAGCAGCTTTCAACTGTTCAATATGTGCGGCAACCACACGTTCAAACGCCAAACCGAACCAAGTATTCACGATTGGCTTTCCGATATTCCGCTGAAAATAATCACGTCCGGCGGCGGCTTTTTCCTTGAACGTAAAATAGAAAATTGTGTAAAAATCAGTCAGTTGATAATAACATGACGAAGTTTTTAAACTGCCATTTCTGCCGATGGTGTAATATTTTCGTATAAAATCGCAGGTTTCTAAATCATCGAGTATTTTTGTCAGATGTCCGTTGTCTAGTTTTTCAATTCCCACGGCAATTTCTTTGCGTGTCATGCCGGATTTTTTCCCTGACAAATATTTCATTACCTGAATATACGGTAAAGGTTGACGAAAAAGTGCAGCAAACATCTGATTGAATTCATTTTGCAAAACGCCGCCGTTAAAAAACAACCTGTCAACAGCTTGCGCAAAACTTTCTCCTTTTCTGAAATATCCCAAATAATACGGCACGCCACCAAATGCCATATATATTTGTAACACCATCAAATCAGAATATCCGAAATCTTGCGAGGAAAAAAATTCTTTGGTTTCTTTCAATGTAAATTCCCGAAGATGTATCTGATGAGTAAGACGATTATAAAGTCCTGATTTGCTGTTGATTATATTATCAGTCATCCATGACGTTGCCGAGCCGCATATTATCAGCATTACATTGTCGTGCCAATTAGCCCAAGTGTTCCAAAAATTAGAAAACGCCCTCAGAAATCCTGATTTTTGAGTTTCAAAACACGGAAGTAAATCGAAAAAGATTACTTCACGCTTTTTCGATTTACTGACAATCGGTTCTAACAGTTTTTTCAATTCGTCAAAAGCCTCTATCCAATTTTCGGGGATACCTCCATCATATCCTATTTTGCGCATCGACGAAACAAACAAAAGCATTTGCTCCTGTGGTGTTCCGTCAATCGCTCCCGAAGTCTCGAATGTAAAGTGGTTGTCAAAATATTGCCGTATCAAATAAGTCTTTCCGATTCTTCTACGACCATAAACCACTATAAATTCAGCTTTGGACGATTTCATATAATTGTCAAAATCAACAATTTCCGATTTTCTTCCGATAATTTTACCCATAACGACAGCTTATTTTTTTTCACAGCAAATGTACCGACATTATTTCTAAATACAAAATATTATCGGGCGAAAATTGTAATTTTTTAACGTTTTTCGCCCGATTACAAAATATTATCGGGCGAAAATTGCATTTTTTTAGCGTTTTTCGCCCGATTACGAAAAATTATCGGGCGAAAATTGTAATTTTTTAGCGTTTTTCGCCCGATTATAATTTTTTGTGTTTTAATTCTTGGTATACAAAAGATGTGTTTCAAACGTTAAATAAATAATTATTTTTCTATCTGTCAAAAAATTGCTAAATTTGTAAAAATTTTTGTCATAAAATGAAGAAAAAATTTAAATTTATTCTTGCTACACTGTTAGTTTTAGTTGTAGCAGGCTCTGTTTTGGGTTACTTTGCATATCAAAAAGTGTTTTCACCCAATATTTTTGTAAAAGAGGCTAAATATCTTTATATTCCAAATGATGCAACTTATCAGCAAGTGTTGGATTCGCTTTATAAAAATTTTGAAGTAAAGAACCAATCGATTTTTGAATTTGTTGCCGAAAGAAAAAATTATCCAAACAAGGTGAAAGGCGGTCGTTATAAAATCACTAACGGCATGAGTAACAACGAATTGGTAAATAAATTACGTTCTGGAAATCAAGATGCTGTTAATGTTACATTTAATAATCTTAGAACAATAAAACAGCTTTGCGCCCGAATTTCAAAACAGATTGATATTGACAGCAATTATCTTTATGATTTGCTTCAGAATGATGAATTTCTGTCAAAATATGGTGTTAACAAAAACAATTGTCAAGCACTTTTTATTCCTGATACTTATCAATTCTATTGGAATACTACAGCGGAGAAATTTGTAGCAAAGATGTATGAGTATTATCAAGATTTTTGGAACGAAGAACGCCTTGCCAAAGCCAAAAGTATTAATTTTACACCGTTGGAAGTTAGCACTTTAGCATCGATAGTTCAGATGGAACAAGCTCAACACAAAGAAGAACAACCGATAATTGCGGGACTTTATATCAACCGTTTGAAAATCGGTATGCCGTTGCAAAGTTGTCCTACGTTGATTTATGCGATTGGTGATTTCAGTATAAAACGTGTTACGGGCAAGATGCTGGAATTTGATTCTCCGTACAATACATATCAAAATCCCGGATTGCCGCCATCGCCGATATGTTTTCCGGAAGTAAGCGCACTAAAAGCCGTTTTGGATTACGACCACAACAATTATATCTACATGTGCGCCAAAGCCGATTTCAGCGGATACCATCATTTTTCAATAAGTTACGAAGATCAAAAGCATTACGCTCACGAATTTCAAAAACAGTTGGACAAAAAAGGAATCAAATAGCGAAAAAAGTTATACAATGACTTCTAAATCATTGTATAACTTTTTCTTAAAATAAATAGTTTGTTAATTCTAATTCTGTCGATAGGTATAAATAAAATGAAAAAATAAATATCAAGTCATACTACTTTATTGTTTTGTTGCTTTTTCGGATATTGACAATTTTCTTCGTACTTAGTAATTATTTGACGGTGGGACTCCCGATCTTTTTGTCGCGCCATGCCGTTCTCTCCTCCCCTACAAATACGATATTATCCGCCCACAGAAAATATAAGATGTTAAAAAAATTCTATCAAATGTTAATTCCTAATTAAATACATAAAAATAATAATTTATCAAGAAACTTTATTGGTATTACTACGTATAATATTTTTACAACAACACTTTATTAAAGTGTACCGAAACGGAATACTTTGTGTGTTATAATTCATTGAATAACAACTATTAAAACAAAAACAAATGACAACAAGCCAATTAATGTATGACTACCTTTGTAGAAACGAAATGAATCCGGAAGATGTGGGTGGCGATATTTATTTCGAACACGAAGGTCGTAAATTTATATTCGTAAATGACGATCGCGATGCAACTTTTTTTGAAATTGATATGTTGTATCTGCTTTCTGTTCCTACCGATTCTGCCGATACTATTTTACGTATAATCAATAATGTAAATTGTAAACAAAAATTAGTAAAACTTGTATTGGTAAACGGTTATGTAAATGCGTCAGCCGAAATAATTTTGGATTCATCACCGGAATTGGGTGATTTAGTACCGCGTTTGATAAAACTTTTGGTACATGCCCAAGATGCGTTCAACAGTCAATTTGCTCAAGCTGTGTAAAAATACTACTTTTTTGCAAATTGTTGCAGAAAAAATTATATTTATTAAAAACTTTTAATTATCTTTGCCACGTAATAAAAAAAACAAAATATTTAGATGAACAGTATTTTTACAAATATCGCTAAGCTAAATGTCCTTACTGTGGTGCTCGTCGTCCTAGTGCTAAACGGCGTGAGCTACGGCAGTGAAAGTTTTTTTTGTTAACAATCAATTTTTTAGAACAACAAACAATCAAAAAAACATATTATTTGCAAAAAAAACGCCGCTGCTGATTTTACAAAAGAATCTGCAACGGCGTTTTTTTCTAAGACCAATTATTATTAATTTCAAAAATGAAAGAATATGATATTTCGGGGGCAGAGGCAGTTACCTTAGCCCTTATCGCTGAAGGTGTTGATATTGTATTTGGTTATCCCGGCGGCAGCAATTTGCCGATTTATGATTCCTTTTTCAAACATAAGGAACAAATCAATCACGTACTTGTAAGGCATGAACAAGGCGCAATACATGCGGCTGAGGGTTATGCAGAAGTGTCCGGAAAGGTAGGAGTTTGTATGGTGACTTCGGGTCCGGGTGCTACAAATCTCATTACCGGAATTGCCGATGCGCAGTTGGACAGTGTGCCAATAGTTTGCATTACCGGTCAGGTAGGAATCAGCAATCTCGGTTATGATGCGTTTCAGGAAACCGACGTTGTGGGAATTTCGATGCCGGTTACTAAATGGAATTATCAGATTACCAAAGCCGAAGAAATATCTGAAACATTGTCGAAAGCATTTTATATAGCCCGAAGTGGTCGTCCCGGTCCGGTTTTGATTGATATTACAAAAAATGCTCAAACCGAAAAACTGACTCAATTTGAATATGAAAAATGCAGGAAAATAAACAGTTACCATCCTAAATTCCGCCCAATAGACGAGGCTGTGGAAGAAGCGGCTATGCTTTTGAACAATGCTACAAAACCTTTTATGGTGGTAGGTCACGGCGTATTGTTGTCGGGATGCAAAGACGAGGTAGCTACACTTTCCAAAACATTGGATATGCCGGTGGCAAGTACATTGCTCGGACTTTCGGCTATACCTTGCGACAATCCTCTTTATGCCGGAATGGTGGGTCTTCACGGCAATTATGCTGCCAACAAGATGACAAACGAATGCGATGTGTTGCTTGCCGTCGGTATGCGTTTCGACGACAGAGTTACAAGCAATGTTCAAAAATATGCCCGTCAAGCCAAAATAATTCATATCGAAATAGATCCGTCTGAAATCAACAAGTTGGTATCGGTTTCTGTACCAATAGTTTCCGATGCCAAATCAGCATTAAACAAGTTGATACCTTTGTTGCAAACCTCATCACACGGTCAATGGCTTGATATTATGCGAAATTATCGCAAGGAAGAAGAAGAAAAAGTTTTTGCCCGCGATTTGGATTCTAACACACAAGTACTTAGAATGGGACGCGTAGTAAAAGCCATTTCGCAAAAAATGCCCAACGGTACAATTACAGTAACCGACGTAGGACAAAATCAGATGGCGGCAGCCCGCTATTTTGATTATCAAAGCGATGATTGTCTTGTAACAAGCGGCGGACTCGGTACAATGGGATTTGCATTACCGGCAGCTATCGGAGCATGGTACGCCAACAAAATGCTCAATCAACCGATAGTTTGTATTATGGGCGACGGCGGTTTCCAAATGACTATTGAAGAACTCGGCGTAATTATGCAATACAAAATTCCATTGAAAATGATTTTGCTCAACAACAATTATTTGGGAATGATTCGTCAACTTCAGGATATGTATTATGACAGCAGATATTATTTTGGTGAACTTCAGAATCCTAAGTTTACAAAAATTGTAGAAGCATACGACATCCCGGCAAAAAAAATCTCCAAACAAGAAGAGCTTTTACCGGCAATTCAAGAAATGTTAACTACCGCCGGTCCGTACTTTTTGGAAGTAAAGGTAGAAAAAGAAGACAATATCTTCCCGGTAGTGCCGTCGGGCGCTGGTGTTGACGAAATGATTTTGAGAAAGGAGGACGAATAAAATGAAGCATAAATTTACATTATTGATTTATACCGAAAATCATATCGGTTTGCTCAACAGAATATCCATAATTTTTACACGTCACAAGATAAACATTGAATCGCTCAATACTTCGCCCGCCATGGAAAAAAATTTGCACTCGTTTGTAATTACGATATTTGCAACATGGCAACAAGCTGAGCATTTAAGAAAACTTATTGAAAAACAGGTAGAAGTATTCAAAGCTTTTCTTTACGAGGAAAAAGATGTAATAGCAATGGAAGTAGCATTGTTTAAAATCTCGTTGAAAGGCATTGGACCTCACAATGTTTTGGAACAATTGATAAGACAATCTTCCGCAAGAATAATTACTGTAGAACCCGAATTTCTTGTAGTGGAAAAAACGGGAACACAAAACGATATTCACGAATTTCTGGAAAAACTTTCCATGTTTGATATCAGGGAGTTTATACAATCGGGACGCGTAGTAGTAACCCGTCCGATGGGCAAACTTACCGAATATTTGGCGAACTTGGAACGTCAGGAAGAACAATAGTCAAGTATAAATATTTAACAAAAAAGCATAAATATTTTTTTTGTTATCCGAATTAATCTTTATATTTGCGTGATTTTAGAAACATAAACTCATTTTTAAAATATATAAGAAATGGCAAAGATGAATTTTGGCGGTGTTGAAGAAAACGTAATGACCCGCGAAGAATTTCCATTGGAAAAAGCACGTGAAATTTTGAAAGACGAAACAATCGCAGTGATTGGCTATGGTGTACAAGGTCCGGGACAATCACTCAACTTGAGAGACAACGGTTTCAATGTAATCGTTGGTCAACGTCAAGGCAAAACTTTCGAAAAAGCAAAAAATGACGGTTGGGTAGAGGGCAAAACACTTTTCTCAATCGAAGAAGCTTGTGAAAAAGCAACAATTATTATGTGTTTGCTTTCAGACGCTGCTGTGATGTCTGTATGGCCAAAAATCAAAGGCTATCTTACAGCAGGCAAGGCACTTTATTTCTCACACGGCTTTGCCATTACATGGAACGACCGCACCGGCGTAGTTCCTCCGGCTGACATCGACGTTATCATGGTTGCACCTAAAGGCTCGGGTACATCTCTTCGTACAATGTTCCTTGAAGGTCGCGGACTCAACTCTTCATACGCTGTTTATCAAGACTATACCGGCAAAGCTATGGACAGAACTTTGGCTTTGGGTATCGGTATCGGTTCTGGTTACTTGTTTGAAACTACATTCCAAAGAGAAGCTACATCTGATTTAACCGGTGAAAGAGGTTCGTTGATGGGCGCTATCCAAGGTTTGTTGTTGGCTCAATACGAAGTGCTCCGTGAACACGGTCACTCTCCGTCTGAGGCTTTCAACGAAACTGTTGAAGAACTTACTCAGTCTCTTATGCCTTTGTTCGCTAAAAACGGTATGGACTGGATGTACGCTAACTGCTCTACAACAGCTCAGCGTGGTGCTTTGGATTGGTTCCCACGTTTCCACGACGCTGTTAAACCTGTTCTTGAATGGCTTTATCTTTCTGTTAAGACCGGTAATGAGGCTCAAATCTCTATTGATTCCAACTCAAAACCTGACTATCGTGACGGTCTTGAAAAAGAACTTAAAGCTTTGCGCGAAAGCGAGATGTGGCAGACTGCCGTTACTGTTCGCAAGTTGCGCCCAGAGAACAATTAATTAGGTTTTTTCTATTAATAAGTTGTCATAATGTTTAGCCGTAATCTTTAATAAAGATTGCGGCTTTTTTATTGTTTTTTTACTACCTTTGTGGCAAAATATACAAAATCAGACTTCAATGATGATAAAAAAATTACTATTTTCGTTGCCGCTGTTTGTGATTTCAGTAAATATTTATGCTCAAACCGACACTTCCAAAACTTTGGTAATTGTTGGCGGGCAAGATGCGGCTCTCGCTTACAATCAAGGTATAAATGATGCCAACGCTGGTAATTACGATGAGGCTGTTGCCAATTTCAACAAGGCTGTAAATGCTAAGTCAAAATTCGACAAAGCTTTTTATAACCGGGGGATCATAGAATTGGAACAAGGTCTCAACAAAAAAGCTCTTTATGATTTCGATGAAGCTTTGGCGTCCAATTATCAAAAGGCTAATTATTATCTTGCCAAAGCAATCGCTCAGTCCCGTATGAAAAATTACGAGGAAGCTCTGAAAAATATCCACAAAGCCGAAACTCTCGGTTATAACAAAAGTCAAATAAAATATTTTTACGGTTACATCTATTTCCGTCAAGGCAAATACAAAGATGCACAGCGGGTTTATACTGATGCAATAAATGTTAACTCCAAATACGCTTATGCTTATTGCGACCGTGCTACCGCTCATATGAAACTCGGTAACTACAAGGCTGCTCTTGACGATTATAATACGGCGTTGGAAATTATGCCAAACGCTACTTTTGTTTATATCCTCAGAGCCGATGCCAAGGCTGCTCAAAATAATTTTACCGCTGCGGTGGAGGATATCAGTCTTGCTATGAAAATTGACGGCGATGACAATTTGCAACTTCTTAACGCAAGAGGAATACTCTACGGACGTGCAAAAAAATACAAACTTGCAATGAACGATTTCAATTCTTGTATTTCTAAATATCCCGATTCGCCAGATGCTTATATTAATATCGGCAATATGCTTATGAATCAAAAAAAATATTCCGATGCTGAAAAAAATTACACCAAGGCTATTGAGATTGATTCGGAAAATATTGCGGCTTGGAACAACAGAAGCAACGCCAAAGAATTGCAATTCAATCTGAAAGGTGCTGAATCTGACCGTAAAAAGGCAAGAGAATTGGAGCGTAATGCAAATTAATATTCTAAAAAATGTTTGAAAAATTATGAGAAAAATTACAATATTATTTACACTTATTTTTGGTTTTGTATCGGGAATTGCCTTCGCGCAAGAAAAACCGAAAATCAAAAAAAGCGAATTTTTAACAATTGATGCCGGAGCAAAAGAGGCATGGAAAAGCATAAAAACCGGTAATAAATTCTACAAAAAAAATGAAATCGGAGCTTACCGCGTAGCTGCAATGAGTTACGCCACGGCATTGGAATACAACGATACTTACGCGCCGCTACTCTACAAAGCCGGAGTAAGCGAAGTAATGATTTCGTCCGACAAACTTGCGTTGCGACATCTTACCGATGCCAACGATTTTTCCTCATCGGTTGCCGATGATATCATGTATTGGATAGCATTGAGCAAACATCATCTCAACCGTTTCAGCGAAGCCCGCAGCGATTACGACGAGGCTGCTTCTTCAATGAACGAGAAAAACAAAAAGAAATTTCATAACGCCATTACATTGCGACTTACTCAGTGCGACAATGGCACGGTACTTCTCAACAAGCCTGACAAAGCTGTAGCTCAATTGCTTACAGGCGAAATTAATACAGAATATCCCGAAATTGCTCCGGTGTTTGCTCATGTGGATTCGTCGTTGTTTTTCGGTAGCAAACGTTGGGAAGGCAACAGCGCAAAACGTTGGGGCAAAGATTTGGATCCTTGTGCTGACATCTTTTATTGCAAGGCTAACAACGGAAAATTTACAGGTCTTCAGAACGAATCTTCTCTCAACAAATCAGTAACTGATTATCCCGCAGCTATTAGCATGAGCAACGATGTTTTTTATGTAAGTCGCAAAAACAAAAAAATAATTGAATATTACAAAAAATCAGAAAATTCTAAATTCTTCAAAAGAGATAAAATATTCAAAAAAGTAATATCATTGTCGTTTTCAAGCGATTCCAGTCAGGCTCTGATTTGTACCCGCAAAGGTCCGGGAGTACAAGGCTACGATATTATGATTTGTAAACGCGTAAAAGGCAAATACTCTGATGCTCAAAGTCTTGGAAACCTTGTAAACACTCAGTACGACGAAGTAATGGCAAGTTTTGGCGCAAATGATACTGTAATTTATTTTGCATCCAACGGTCAGAACAGTGTCGGAGGTTTTGATATTATGAAAACATCTTTTCACAACGGTAAATGGGGCAAACCGGAAAATCTTGGTCTCGGAATCAACTCTGGAACCGACGAAAACTATTTTCAGTTAGCACCCGGCGAAACTCGTATCGGATATTATTCGTCTAAACAGCAAGGCGGTGCGGGCGATTATGATATTTATAAAGTGTTGCTCCTCAACGAACCTTTGATACAATATCAAGCAATGCCGCATTACGAACTTGCCGCCGACCTCGCCAAAGAACCGATTCTCAACTTGGAAGATCCGGAAGTAATTAAAACAATGCGTCTTACTGTTGTAAAAGGCAAAGTAACAGATTACGACGAAACCAAAAATCTGTATGCACGAATTACAATTACAGACAATAGTACAAATCAAATCACTCAGCAGATAATGACAGATTCCGAAACCGGCGAATATACAGTGATGTTGGCTTCGGGTAAAAATTATGCTATGACTGTTACTTGTGACGGTTATTTGTTCCACAGCGAAAATTTTGATATTCCAAAAACATCAAGTTATCAGGAAATTCGTAAAGATATCAAGTTGTTGCCGATGGATCCGGGTTCAAAAGTAGTATTGAACAATGTATTTTTTGATACCGGCAAAAGCGATTTGCGTCCGGAATCCTTTGGCGAGCTAAACAGACTTGCCGAAGTTTTCAGATTGTATCCCAATCTTGTAATTGAAGTATCAGGACATACTGACAGTCAAGGCAATAGGCAACATAATATAACATTATCGCTCAATAGGGCAAACGCCGTAAGAGATTATTTGTTGGCACAAGGCGTAAATCCGGGACAAGTAGTAGCCAAAGGTTACGGCCCCGACCAGCCCCGCGATACCAATGCCACAGCCGAAGGTCGTCAGAATAACAGACGTGTAGAAGCTAAGATTTTAAGCAATTAATTTTCAAAAGCATAAAACTTTGGAACGATTTTTGGCATTGTCAAGAAAAAAGAATTAAATCTATTAATCAGAAAACAAATATTTAACACAATATGAAAAGCAAGTACATTTTTCCTTGTATAATGGCGTTAGCTGTTGCTTCCGGTTGCGTGAAGGAGCAAGGTGATGAAGCGTACACCATTACAAGAACAATCAGCGACGGGTCTAAGGATACAGCACGCACTGTTATCAGCGAGGTTAACGGATATATGTATGGAAAAGCAATTAAAGACTCTGTTGTAGAAAATACATTCGAGGTAGTACTCAACGATAAAATGATTTCAGATCTTAATTGTTATGTAAAATTAAAATCAGAATTTTTGGAATTGGATCTTGACCGTAATGCAATTAAAAAAGTTGGTTATGTTTACTCAAAATCCGATTCAAAACCATTGGTTGGAAGCCGCAATTGCTACGAATTTTCTCAAAATAAAGTAAGTTACAACGCAAGCGATTCTACCAAATCAGAAATTACATTCACCGGAAGATGTGATAATTTGGATTTCAACAACAATTATTACATGCGTTCATACGCAATTTCTACCAAAGGAGATACACTTTACAATCCGTTTGTAGCTCAATTTACAACAACATTGCCTCACGATGTTTGGTTCCAAAGAAATGATGCTCCGGCAGGTTTAGGCTTCAGATACAATTGTTTCCATTGTACAAACGACGGTGTTACATATATTTACGGCGGTCAGAATGGTGCAAATTATTACAATGATCTTTGGTCTTATGACAAGACAAACGATACTTGGCAACAAGTAGCATCTGCTAACGATATTACCGGATTGTGTGCAGGAACAGAAAAACGTTCCAACGGTGCAATGATTGCTTACGAAAACGGTGCAGATATTTTACTTTTCATTATTGGTGGTGAAATTTCAACAGATACTTATACTGATAAAATTCTGTTCTACAGTACAAAAAACAACCGTTATTGTAAAAAGCCTGACCATCCTAATTATAATACTCGAGTTGATTATTATGAAGATGGTAAGAAACAATATTATTATACCGACAAAGATCAACCAACAGAAATTGAATTAAAAGATCAAGACGGAAATCCGATTTTAGATGAAAACGGAGATCCAAAAACATATACACAACATACAGATTCTGCTGTAGTTCAAGTAACTGCTGCCAGAGAATATATCGAACCATTGCCGCAACCAATGGCCGGAATGGTAGCATTCTCAGTAGTTTCTACCGGCGGATTAAAAAGACAATATATCGGACTTGGAAAAACTCAAGATGGTGGTGTTCTAAATGATTTCTATGCTTACAACAAAGAATATGATATTATGAACTTTATGCATCCGGAATATTCAGCAGTAACTTGGGATGGCATGGGTTCAATTTCAACAGGTCGAGGTAATAATATCGGTTTGTATCAAGCAGTTGCAGAAGTATGCGGTACTACAGTAATGGTTGGTACAGGCGAAACTTCAGACGGTGTTAGCAACAATTTCTATCTCTTGACATTTGGAACAACCGGAGAAATTACTTCAAATCAAATAGCATCTCCGTCAGATTCCGATTATCCTAATTTGAAATTCAAACCGAGAGCAAATGCAGCTTCATTCTATTTGGAATATACAGAAGACGGTGTTCCGTACAACAGATTTTACGTTGGAACAGGTAGAACAGGCAAAGAAAAAGATGCTTCTTACGATTTGCTGAAAGATTTTTGGTGTTACGATTTCAATCAAAAAAGATGGTTTGCATTGGCAGATTGTAGCAATATTTGCCGTGAAGGTGCAGTCGGTTTTGCACTTGAAAGAACAGATGACAGATTTGCAAAAGATCAAGGCGTAAAAGCACGTGGTATATTCTCTTTCGGTTTCGGTTATAGTCTCGACCCAAGCGACAGAAATGTTTTAAGAGACAATTGGGAATATTTACCATAATCATTAAAAAAAATTTAAATAAACAACACTAATCAAGATTACAAACGATGAAAAAAATTCTAATCATATTATTGAGCCTGATGTGTTACAGTCAAATGCTTATGGCTCAGATTGAAGACAAAACAGAATACCGCTATTGGAACTTTGTTTTGGGTCTCAATCACGGATTTGGTTCGGCTATGGGCGGTGATTACGGCAATCTCATGATCCATACCAACAAAGGCGACATGCACCAAAAGAAACAAGGTTTTACATACACACCCGGCATACAGCTTGGTTTTGTATACAACATCGACCTTCAGAACAACAAAACCGGTATCGTAGCCGGTGCTGAAGTAGTAGATTACGGATTTGCCAACAAATACAAATCTACCGACAATTCTGATTACGATATGAAAGAAACATTCAGAGCTATCGGAATTCAAATCCCGATACTATTCAAATTCAGCGGTTCAGATATTTACCGTGATATGAAATACGCATACATCGGAGTAAAACCGACCTTTAATTTTATGGTATCACGCGGACACAAAGGCAGTTGGACAAGCGAAAAATACGGCGAAAAACTTACTGACGGCAAAAAACCGTTGTCAGTTGCCGCTACTTTCGGTTTCAACTTCAATATCTATAGCTTCAGTATCAACTATCAATTCATGGAATTTGTGAATTCCAAATACACCGATGGCAACGGTTTTACACCGTTCAAAGGTGTAAAAGGTCACATCTACGTTTGTACAAGTCTTAACGTACCGATGACACGCTGGTTGTGTATCAACAACTGGACTGCTGAAAAAATCCGTCGTAAACTTCGCAACGGAAAAACAATGTAAAAGTTTTCATGATAATAGATTTTTTGGCCGGACATGCTAAAGATTAAAATCTTCAGCCGTCCGGTTTTTTATTGTTGCAAATTTCAATAAATCTTAGCAATTTTGCAGTTTAAAAATATATTATAACAAAATTTAAATTATGGAAATTCATAGCAGAGACGAACATCATTCAGACATCAACACAATACTTGCAGGTGTTTTAATAGGAATTGTAGTACCTTTTATTATTTTTGTAGGATATTGGTATCTGAAAATATATCCGGGTGCTGACCTTTTTCTTTATATCAATACAATCAAATTTTCCGGACTTGTATCAATGCTTTCAATTTGCGCATTGCCCGTACCGGTAATTTATTGGTACTTTTTGGTAAAAAAACATTACGATGAGGCGTGCAAAGGTATGATGGCTGTAATTGTTATGCTGCTGATATTTACGGTAATTTTCAAAATATTCTAAAAAAAATTCTGTATAAGACATGCGCAGATTATTGTTATTGTTAATATTGCTGACTAAAATTATAGTCACTGAAGCCCAAGTAAAAGAAACTGTCTTGGAAGAACAGTTCAACAACAACTCCAACGGTTGGCCTGAAGATATCAACGATACATATTCTGCGTCTGTCAACAGCGGAACATATTATCTTGAACATTTCAGAACCAAGGGTTCAAAATCTTTTGACATCCCGACAAAACTCGATGTCAGCAACAATTATTTTATAGAAACCCGCGGCAAAATTGTTTCCGGCGACAAATACAACGGTTACGGAATAATTTGGGGAAAAGGTAAAAACGGATTTTTGTCTTTTGTGATTACCGGCGACAGCAAATTTTATGTCCGCCGTATTCATCAAGGAGTAGCCGGAGAATATCTTATCGACCCCAAAACTTCAAAATATATCAAACCAATCGGTCATGAAAATTTGATTCGTGTACAATATTCCGAAGGATTGTTCAATTTTTTCATCAACGGAAAATATGTGGCACATATTCCGATGGAAAAATATTTCGGTGACAATGTAGGAATCATACTTTACGGCAAACAAAAAGTAGAAATCTACAACTACGGAGTTTACGGCACAAAAAATTACGAGTTGATACCCGATTACAAAGCCAAACTTTGTGTAGCATATTACGAAATCAACGATGATGCCGACAAACAAGGCAACCGAATGGGTAACGCGGACTGCAAAATTGAGCCCGGTGAAACAATTCAATTAGCTGTTACAATCAAAAATCAAAGTTACGGTACTCACAAAAATCTCAGAGCTACATTTTACCCTCTCAGCGATTACGTAAAAGTGCTCAACAACGATAAAGTTCAGATTTTAACAAATGTAGAGCGATACAGCACACAAATTCTTGATTTGAAATTTCGTGTAAATTCTGCTTGCAATTTATCAAATCTGAGATTCAAAATCGACATCACCGACGAGAAAGGGCGACTTGGCGAAAGTACAACATTTATAGTGCCGATGCGTACCAAAATTCCGCCAATCAACAAGGAAGATGCCGGACGTATCTCATTTTCATTCTATTTTAAAGAAAAAAATGTCGAGGATATTAACACATATTTTCCGATTACACTCAACAATTCGCAAAACACTTGTGCCGTAATAATCGGTGTGGAAAGTTACTTAAAACTTCCCAAAGCCACTTATGCAACCAACGATGCCAAAATTTTTTACAAATATCTCGTAAAAGTTATAAATGTAAAGCCTCAGAATATAATTTATGTAACAAATCAAAATGCTACATATCAACGAATTAAAAATCTGTTTGGCGTTGGCGGTGAACTTTACAACCGAATGGCGGGAAATTATGACAATCTGATTATATATTTTTCAGGCTTGGGGATGTGTTCGAATGCCAAAACCACGCCTTATATCATGCTTTACAATTCCGAAGTGACATCGCCTCAAACCACAGGCTACAGCGTTTCTCAGCTTTTACAAAAAATCAAAGAAATGAATGCCCGCTCGGTGATGTGCTTTTTCGAGACATCGTTTTCAGGGCTGGACCGCAACGGAAAAACATTTGTAGACCACGGCGGAACTGTCTGGAGCAATGCAAGTTTCCCGATGATTACTGATCAAAATATTTGTATGATGTACGCTTCGGGCGGTCAGCAATACAATCCGCTGATGGAAACATCGTCGCACGGCATGTTTACACATTTTCTGCTTTCGGCAATGCAACAATTTGCAAAAAACAGAGAAACTCTCAATATGAAATCCCTGTACGATTACATCTTCCAATGTATGGACCGCGAAGCTATGAAACACAATATCAGCGTTTTCCCTCGCATAGATTGTGTCAACAAAGACGGTTTGATAATTTTGAAATAATAATCTAAAAAAATTAAATTTGTAGTATGAAAAAGTTCTTTTTGATAATTTTAATTAACATAATTTCGTTGAATGTATTTTCCCAAAAAGTAGGATTAGTACTATCCGGAGGTGCTGCGAGAGGTCTTGCACATATCGGCGTAATCAAGGCTTTGGAAGAAAATAACGTGCCAATCGATTATATTACAGGAACTTCAATCGGTTCAATAATTGGTGCGCTCTATGCCATCGGATATTCAACCAACGAGATGGAAGAACTTTTCAAGTCACGAAATTTCAATATGTGGCTCGACGGCAAAACCGACGAGTCGTTGAAATATTTTTATTACGACGACGAGCCAAACGCAGAGTGGTTTCGCTTGAGATTCAGTCACGATTCCATATTCAAAGCCTATTTGCCCACCAACGTAGTATCCAGTTATCAAATGGATTTTGCGTACATGGAATTGATGGGACCGGCGGAGGCTGCATCCGATTATGATTTTGATAATCTGATGGTTCCGTTTAGATGCGTGGCAGCCGATGTGTATGCCAAAAAGCCGGTGATTTTTTCCGAAGGCAATTTGTCAACAGCAGTAAGAGCATCGATGGCGATACCGTTTTATTTCAAAGGTGTAGTTTACAACGACGGATTGCTTTTCGACGGCGGTATTTACAACAATTGTCCGATAGACGTAATGATAAATGATTTTAATCCAGATTTCATAATTGGTGTACAAGTATCGGCAAACAACGAGAAACCCACTGAAGATGATATCGTTACGCAGGTTTTCAATATGATACAAGATCAATCAAATTATGAAATTCCCGAAGGCGTAAACGGCATTATGCTTGTGCCGGACGTGTTGAATGCCAATTCGTTGGACTTCTCAAAAGTAGATACACTTGTAAAACGCGGTTACGACGAAGCTATCAGACAAATGCCAAAAATCCTTGCAAGTATCCGTCGTACAAATCCGAAATATATTGTTGACCAAAAACGTGCCGAGTTCAAAGCCAAAATGCCGCATTTGGTTTTCGACAAGCTGAATATCAAAGGTTTGAAAAAATCGCATCAATCTTTTGAGGAATATTCATTCAAACGTTTTCACGATGATACTTTGAGCCTTGACAAAACTCGTACTGAATTTTACAAACTTACAGCGGACAACACTCTTGACAGAATTTATCCGACTTCAAAATACGACAAAGATTCCAAAACCTACACTTTGAATCTTGATGTAACACCAAGCAAACAATTAAGTGCAAAAATTGGCGGAAATATCTCAACAGCAGCTACATGCGAAGGTTTTATAGAATTTGAAAAGATGTTTTACGGTTATACCCCGATACAAACTTTGGCAAACGGATATTTCGGCAGATTCTATACTTCGGGAAAACTTTTTGCAAGAGCATATTTCCCGTTTATACCGTTGTTTTATATGGAATCGTGCTTTCAATTAAACCGTTACAACTATATGGAAGCCGACCCCGATATCGTATTTGTTGACACAAGAAACCCGATTTCGATAAAAAATGATTTGGAATTTTATGCAAACGTAGGCGTTCCGATTTTTATGGCTGGAAAATTTACAACCGGTACATCCTTGGGACAATTCAATGAGCAATATTTCTTGAGTCCGAACTATAGTTCTGAAGATCAGTTGGATAAAAGTAAAATCGACTATATCGGAATGCATTTTACATATCAGCGTCAAACCCTCAATCAGAAGATGTATCCGTCCAAAGGTGTTAATTTCTTTTTGAGAACCAAATTTACGGCGCTTAGCGAAAAATATATTCCGGGAACTTCCACCGATACAAAAGAAGAAGTTAAAAAAAGAGACAAAAAATTCTGGGACATCACTTTGTCTTACGAAAATTATTCAACATTCAGACACAACAAAATATCGTTTCCCTTCTCGTTGGAAATAAATTTGTCAAAACATGATTCACTTTCCAACCCGATGATTGATATGTTAACAACAAATGCTTACCGCCCCACGCCTTACACCAAAACATTGGTTTATGAGGATTACCGTGCGAATATGTATGCAGCCGGAAGTTTGGGTTTGATGTATCATTTCAACGACAATCTTCACTGGAGAATTGACGGATATGTATTTCAGCCTTACAAGAAAAATTTTGTAGAAGTCAACGACGACAAAATCCAATACCGTGCAGTAAAAAGAGACGATTTGTCCGGTTTCAAATACTTTTTTAATACAACAATTTCCTACAATACAATCATAGGACCGGTTGCATTAAATCTGCAATACAAGCCGGAAGGTTCATCGCATTTCTATTTTATGTTCAATATCGGACTCATGATTTACAACAAAAGTTGGTGGGACAGAAATTAAAATTTATTCAGGAATCAATTAATAATTTGCATATTTAAACTATTTTTCATTATTTTGCGATAACAAAAAATAGTAAAAAATGGAGAAAGTTTTAGGTTCTGAAGCTGTACTGCTTTCTTTGATAGAAGAAGGTCAAGACACCATATTCGGTTATCCGGGCGGAGCGGTAATTCCGCTTTACGACCGTTTGTATTTAAAACAAGACAAGATACACCATATCTTGGCACGTCACGAGCAAGCTGCTGTACATGAAGCACAAGCATACGCACAAATTACCGGAAAACCCGGTGTATGTATCGTAACATCCGGTCCGGGTGCTACAAATGCCATTACCGGAATTGTAAACGCCAACATGGATTCAGTTCCGTTGGTAGTGATTACAGGTCAAGTAGGCAGCGGATTTCTTGGTACAGATGCTTTTCAGGAAACCGACGTTTTTGGTTTGAGTATGCCGATTGCAAAATGGAGCGCTCAAATTACAAGAGCCGAAGATATTGCCGATACAATGGCAAAGGCCTTTTATATTGCAGTTTCAGGACGTCCGGGAGTTGTGGTTTTGGAAATTACCAAAGACGCACTCACTTCCGAAACATATTTCTCTTACAAAAAAGCTCCTGTTTTGCGAAGCTACGCACCGTATCCAGAAATCAATCAAGAAGAAATCGCTCATGCGGCAGAAATGATAAACGCCTCAGAACGTCCGTTGGTACTTATCGGACACGGCGTATTGATTGCCCGCGCGGAAAAAGCTGTGGCAGAGTTCGTTGAAAAAGCCGGAATTCCTTTCGGTATGACATTAATGGGTTTGACATCATTACCGTCAAATCATCCGCTCTGCATCGGAATGCTCGGAATGCACGGAAGTTACGCGTCAAACATGCTTACAAACAAAGCTGACTTGATAATCGCAATCGGTATGAGATTTTCCGACCGTGTTACCGGCAAACTGAACGGTTACGCTAAAAATGCAAAAGTAATTCATATTGAGATAGATAAGTCAGAAATCGACAAAAATGTACAAACCGATTTGTCAGTACATGCCGACCTTAAAACCGCACTTTCGTTTTTAACACCGATGGTTGAAAAGAAAAATCATAAACAATGGCGAGCTGAGTTTGATAAATACTATCAAATGGAATATCAGCAAGTTATCCAAAAAGATTTGCATTCCGACAATCCGTTAATTCAGCCGGGAGAGCCTGTTGATATCATTTCTCAAAAAACTCAGGGCAACGCAATTGTAGTAACCGATGTTGGTCAAAATCAGATGGTTGCTGCAAGATATTACGGTTTCAAACTCCCGGGAACATTTCTTACATCGGGCGGACTCGGAACAATGGGTTTCGGACTTCCGGCGGCAGTAGGAGCGGCAATTGCACAGCGAAAACTTCCGGTAATACTTTTCACCGGCGACGGCGGTTTCCAGATGAACGAACAAGAACTTGGAACAATTATTCAAGAAAAAATTCCGGTAAAAATCGTGATTCTCAACAATTCGGTACTTGGAATGGTGCGTCAGTGGCAAAACATGTTCAACAACAAACGTTATTCTCAAACCGATTTGATAAATCCGGATTTTGTAACACTTGCTTCGGCTTACGGAATCAAAGCCCAAAAAGTAGAATATCGTCATCAGTTGAACGAGGCAATCGATGAAATGCTGAATTTCAACGGTCCGTATCTTTTGGACATCGTAGTTGACAAAGATATGAAAGTAATGCCTTTCATTGCTCCCGGCTCCGCTGTTGACGAGATGAAATTATCATAACTAAATTTTTGATTTACAATGGAAAATACTGAAGAAACTGCCAAGAAATATACCGTAGTGGTTTTTACGGAAGACAAAGTTGGACTTTTGAACAGAATAACAATTGTTTTTACACGCCGACATCTTAATATCGATTCGTTAACAACTTCAGAATCAGAAGTAAAAGGCATTTTCAGATATACAATTGTTACAAAATGTACTCCGTCGCTAATCAAAAAAGTAGTAGACCAAATTGAGAAACTTACCGAAGTACTTCGTGCGTTTAGTTACGAGGAAGAAGACGTTATCGCTCAAGAAGTTGCACTTTACAAAGTATCAAGTGACATCTTCAAACACGACCGTGCTGTGGTAGAATCAATCATAAAAAATGCAAACGCCAGAGTTCTCGACCGTGGTCAAGGATATGTTGTAATCGAAAAAACAGGTTTCAAATCCGAGACTACAAAACTTTTTGAAGACCTGAAACAATTTGGTATTCTGCAATTTGCACGTTCGGGGCGCGTAGCTGTTACAAAACCGATGAAAGAATTGGAAGCCTACCTCAAAGAATTGAACGAGGCTGCCGAAAAATCAAATCAAATCCGTAAATGGAAACTTTCTAATTAAAAAAAAATAAAAACTTCGTTGTCAGTTATTTGCCGGCATCGAAGTTTTTTTTATTAAAATATTTGTTTTTTTACTAATATCTTTTTTACTTTGCCGTAAAATTTTAAATAAAACACAAGCTAATTTAAATTTTGTACTATTATGAAAATTTCAAAAATTAACCTTATGCTGATAGCATTTGTTATGCTTTTCGGTGTAGTTGTTTCGTGCAAAGACGACGACAAAAACAATCCTGACGATCCGAATTCCTATCGTTTGGAAAATGAAGCGGCAATAGACAAAGCCTCAATTGCCAAAAAACAAGAGATTTCAGTAAATCGTCCTGAAAATTATGAATCTTTTGTGAAGAAAATACAGCAATTTTCCAACAAACTCTCTGTTGAAATTGGAATGAAAGGAACTGATAATACCGCAGTTTCTCCATTGTCAGTTTTTATGGCGCTCTCTCTCGCTACCGAATGTGCTGACAGCGATACCCGTCAAGAACTCCTTGATGTAGTGGGCATTACCTATCAAGAATTGTCTGAAAATATTAGTTATCTTTGTCAGTCTTGCAACAGAATTCTTGATCACGATCCGGAACGTAATCCAAATAATGTTATAAAATCTGTAAATTCTATTTGGATAAAAGACGGATATCAAGTAAAAGATGAATGTATTAATATTCTTACTTCAAAATATTTTTCAGATGTTTTGGGTATGAATTTTTCTGAAACAGATGTAAATAAGTTGATAACATCTTACATCAAAAATGAGACAAAAGGATTTCTCGCTCCAAACTTGGATATTAACTCGGAAACCGTTTTTGTGTTGCTCAATGTAGTTTATCTCAAAGAGGTTTGGGATTATTTCGGTGAAGATCTTTCTTTTACTAAAGAAAAGTATGATTTTATAAATTACGATAAATCAACTACTTCTACAAAATTGTTGATGGGAGATTATTGTATGGGAAAGGCTGTTGTAACCGAAAAATTCCGCAGAGCAAGAGTTTATACCAACAGTAGTTTTAGTATTACATTTTATGTACCTAACGACGGCTATACACTTGATGACATCTTTACCGAAGAAACTTTTGCATACAAAGCCAAGAAAATTTATTCTGACGATAAATATGAATATCATACAAGATGCTTGTTCCCGGAGTATAAAGCAAGTTACGACGCTGATATTAAGTCTTTTTTACAAGATTTGGGTATTAAAAAGATTTTTACATCGGGATGTGATTTCAGCAAATTAACTGATGAAAAAGTTTTTTGTGGAAAAGTAAAACATGTTACAAAATTGGAAGTTTCCAAATCCGGAATAGAAGGTGCAGCTGTAACTGCTTTTGAAATGGACGCGACTTCTGCCGGTCCGGGACAATTGGAAGTAGTTTACGAAGATTTTGTTGTTGACCGCAGTTTCATTTATGTTTTGAGCGATAGTGAAGGAGTTCCGGTATTTACGGGAGTTGTTAAAAGTATAAAATAAAAGTTTCGCTACAAAATATTGAAATTTAATAAATTATCACACGGTTTTTTACGGTGATTTCATTTATCACCGAATTTAGCAAATAAAACAAATTTTGAATATTTACTAATAAATTAAACGAATTTTTGTGTATTGGTTTAATTCGTTGCCGCTTGCGGTATTCGTTTACTGTAATTAATTGTAAAACAATTTGTTTAATTTGTTTTATTCGGTGATAAATGTTTAAATGAAAGTTCCATATACGAGAGTGTATATTGAGATGAAAATCATTAATTTTAGAAGTTTAGAAGAAGATGAAGAAATGAAAAAAATGTTGATAATATGATTAATGAATTATCTTATATTATTGATTTAAATTGGGAATTAGAAAATGAAAAATAACGAAATAATGTATATGTTGACTGTTATTAGTGTAGGAATTATCGTTATCGTAAAACTAGTTATTGATTGTGATGAATTGAGTAAAAGAACCTTGGACGATTATAAATATTTTAATGGATTTGTTTTAAAGGTAGATACTAATGATAATATAGTATGGATTGCTAAAGATACTTCAGAAAATTTTCGTTTATTGTCTAAAAAAGATAATTTATTGATTTTGGAAATTAGAGAATCGGAAGTTTTTTCTAAGCTTAAAGAAGTTTGTAATAACCCTAATCATATTATTGAAATATGGTATGCGCAATCTTTTGGTAAATCGAGAAAAAATTTTCCAGAGTCACGTTATCCTATTATTCAACAGATTGTTTTTGATGGTGAAATTATTATGTCATATGATAAAAACATATCATGGAAAGGATTTATTTGTATTTCTATTCCTATATTGGTATTAATAATATTTTGTATGAGAGCACTTATTATAGGTGAACAAGATTTAAAGAACGAAATAAACAATGAAAACTAACCTATTAATTGTTCCGTGGGTTTGCTCCCGCGTCTAAAATAATCGCCCCGACAGGGCTATGAAAAACGCTTTAGCGGTGTAGTAAAATAGACGTGGGTGCAAACCCACGGAATGCGTTTTTTGTGTTTTAATTATTTTTGTTTATTTTTGCGGTTGAACTAAACTGTAAATAATATCATGTCAAAATATCTTAACCCATATACAGATTTCGGATTTAAAAAACTTTTTGGAACAGAACTTAACAAAGATTTGTTAATCAGCTTTTTAAACGCCTTGTTTGAAAAGTGTAACGAACTTCCAAAAGACGAAATCGAAGACGTAACCTATCTCAACGCCGAAAAACTTGGTCGTGCGTCATCGGAACGTCGTGCTATTTTTGACGTTTATTGTACTACCAAAAGCGGTTCAAAATTCATCGTTGAAATGCAAAATGTGTTTCAGCAGTTTTTCAAAGACCGAAGCGTATACTATTCGTCGTTTCCAATTCGCGAAATGGCAAGAAAAGACTCCAAAGACGAACCGTGGAGTTACGAATTAAATAAAGTCTATACCGTTGGTATTCTGAACTTTGTGTTCAAAGACAAAGAAGAGCAAGAAAACGGCGATTTTAAAACTGTCAACGAATTTTCAGACGAGGATTTGTTTCATGTTGTGATGTTGAAAGACCTTACCACGAATAAAGTTTTTTACAAGAAATTGGCGTATCTTTATCTTGAAATGCCAAAATTCAATAAGTCAGAATCTGAATTAGATTCGATGTACGACAAATGGTTGTACGTTTTAAAAAATCTTGCCCGTTTGATGGAGCGTCCGAAAGAGCTTCAAGAAGTCGTTTTTGAAAAATTGTTCCGACAAGCCGAAATTGCGATGTTTTCGGAAAAAGAATTTACCGATTACGAGGAAAGTTTACACAACCTTTGGGATATCACTAACGCCATGAATGATGCAGAAAGCAAGGGTTTTGGAAAAGGTAAAGAACAAGGATTACAACAAGGATTGCAACAAGGTTTACAGCAAGGTCGTGCTGAAGGACGCGCTGAAGGCGCTCAATCCGAAAAGCTCGAAACCGCAAAACGTATGAAAGCTGAGGGATTGGATATTTCTTTGATTTCCAAAATAACTCAGTTATCCGTTGACGAGATCGAAAAGCTATAAATGATAATTTTTTACGGGCTTAAGTAAGACACAACGATGCAAGTTTTGAAAACGTATTTGAAAATCTAATCTTAAATCAGTTAAAGTACTCCGTATTATTGTAATTCTTCAATCATAAGAATGAAAAAAATATTGATATTTAACATCATCACAATCAGTTTATTGCTTATTACCAATTTGACAATAAATAATTTACCATCAGGGAAGAACTGTATTCTTTTATCAGATAGCGGAAGTATTACCGGAGTAGGAAAAGTTGATTTATTTAACAAAAAGCAAGGTAATTGGATTTTTCTTTATCCAAATAGTGGAAGAATATGTTTTTCCGGTGAATTTATTGATGATAAAAGAAATGGTGAGTGGTTTAAATTTTATGACGAACCTAATCCAAATTTGGAATATTATTATAATTTTTTAGGTGATTCAATTGATGGTGTGGTAAAAAATTTTGGGGGAAGTGGATTTTATACTTTTTATTATAAAAATGGGGAAAAAAAATTTAATAGGCAAAAACCTTCGGGCGATTATATTGATGCAGATACGCCATTTGAAATGGATTTACTTGCAGCTCTTTATAATGAGGAGTATGTAAATTTGATAGATGATGAATGGATTCATAAAAAAACAAGAACAAGTAAAGATCTACAATTAATCTCTTCTGATTGTTTTTGGGATAATAATCTCGTAGATTTTGTAATTGAAGAAGATTCGAGTGATGATTCAAAACCTTATTTAAATAATACTAATATTTATATCAATAATTGGATTGAAGTGATAAAAATTATTAATTATTCAACATTTGTTATTCTGTTAATTGTTAACATTTTAGGTTTAAAAAAATGGTAAAAAGTAAGTTATTTTTTTTATTACTGATTTCAATTATTTTTTCGTGTAATTACGAAGAAAAATCATCGATTTTAGTAAAACAAATTAAAAACAATGAAATTACAATTCTTGGAAATCCGGATTCTTCATTGTTAGCGATGTATTTAAGTGATACACTTTCTTTTAAATACATCTTTAATCCGATGATGACAATAGATGTAATTACCGGAGATACAGGTGTATATCATTGTTTTATCATGGAAGACGTTAATAACAAAAAGCAATTAAGTTATTTTGTACTTGACGACGTGGTTAAATATAATTATATTCCTTATTATGATTCATTGGAATATGATTTAAGTATTACATTTGAGCAAAGTGAATATGAGGGCAAAAAATGGTCTTCAAAGTTTGAACAAATTCCATATTTACGTAAAAAATCAAAAGAATATCAACAATTAGTTTCAACATGCGATGATGCACAAGATTTAGCTGATTTTTACAATAACTCATTATATTTTCATAGTGATTGTGAAACTGCAAAAATCCAAGACCGTGTTTTAACTAAATTAATTGAAATTACACAAGTTCAATTAGTAGGTACATATTTGCAATTTGACAGACCAAAAAGTAACTATATTATTTTAGGTTTTATTTCATATTGGAATTCGTATAAGATTATAAAATTTAAGAATTTAAGGAGACGAGAGAAATATTATTTCATTAATAGAGGTTACGAATATTATAGTTATAATTTTGACTTTTGGATAAGTCAACTTAATAGACGGTTAATAAAAAACTTTAAAAAGCTCGACGGTGAAAGATATATAGCAGAGCAATATTCTAGTCATACTCAATATGTTAAAAAAGAAATTCAACGCAGAAGTTATTTCGAATATTCACCTTATTTGCTTAATATACAAAAAAAGAATCTTAATTTTATAAAACAGAATATAAATGATTTAAAGTCTTTGCAAGATAGTTGCGATATTATGATATGTTTGGATTATAAATATAGTGATAGTAGGATTTTTTTCTTTAATATTGTACATGAAAGCAATAAAATTAAAATAAAAAAGAATTATTACAACAAGGAATTTTTGCCAACAACGAGGATGTCAAATTATTATTTATTGTTGTAATTTTTATAATTTTCTACTCTCAAAAATCTTTATTACTTTTGCGGTTGAACTAAATTGTCAATAAAAACATGTCAAAATATCTTAACCCATATACAGATTTCGGATTCAAAAAACTTTTTGGAACTGAACTTAATAAAGATTTGTTAATCAGCTTTTTAAACGCCTTGTTTGAAAAGTGTAACGAACTTCCGAAAGACGAAATCGAAGACGTAACATATCTCAATGCCGAAAAACTAGGTCGTGCGTCATCGGAACGCCGTGCTATTTTTGACGTTTATTGTAAAACCAAAAGCGGTTCAAAATTCATCGTTGAAATGCAAAATGTATTTCAACAATTTTTCAAAGACCGAAGTGTTTACTATTCGTCGTTTCCGATTCGCGAAATGGCTCGAAAAGATACCAAAGAAGAACCGTGGAGTTACGAACTAAATAAAGTCTATACTGTTGGTATTCTGAACTTTGTGTTTAAAGATACTGAGGACGAAGGCAACGGAAATTTTAAAACCGTCAATGAATTTTCAGACGAAGATTTGTTTCATGTAGTGATGTTGAAAGACCTTACCACGAATAAAGTTTTTTACAAGAAATTGGCGTATCTTTATCTTGAAATGCCTAAATTCAATAAAAC